>NZ_BAAGUV010000069.1:0-35746 GCF_054781215.1 Nocardioides pakistanensis
CCGCCGACCGGGCGCTGATTCTCCACAGCCACCGAGGCTACTGCACTCAAGCAGAGATGCAGGACAAATGTTCGACCAATGGAATGGGTTTTCCTAGCGTGGGGGTATGTCCACGTACGCGATCCCGGAGCCGTCGGTCGCCGCTGATTCAGCGGCCGGTGCGGCTGCTGCTGCCGACGCGTCGGGCGGGGGTGCCGGGGGCGGTGGCGGGGGTGGGGTGGTTCCGCCGCATCGGCTGGTGGGGTTCGCGCACCAGGTGGAGGAGGCGTTGGACGAGCTGGGCGGGGTGCCGGCGTGGTCGATGACCCCGGCCGAGCAGGCCGAGGTGTTGCTGGTGTTGGACCGGGTGTCCTCGCGGATGGCGGAGCTGGAGCTGCGGGTGCTGGCCGCCGCGGACCGGGACCAGGTCGGCAGCGTGGCGGGGGCGACGTCGACCGCGGCGTGGCTGGCGCACCAGACTCGGCAGACCCGGGCCCGGTGTGGTGCCGCGGTCCGGTTGGCGGAGGCGTTGGACGAACGCTACGAGGCGACCCGGCGGGCACTGGCCGCGGGTGTGGTCAACCCCGATCAGGCGCGGGTGATCGTCCACGCGGTCGACGCGCTCACCAGGGAGCACGACGACCTGCCCGATGACATCCACGAACGGGCCCAGGCGCACCTGCTCGACCTCGCCGAGCAGTTTGATGCGGTGGTGTTGCGGCGGTTGGGGAAGCGGTTGTTCGAGGTGGTCTGTCCCGAGGCCGCCGATGCCGCCGAGGGCGAGGCGCTCGAGGCCGAGGAGGAGCGGGCGCGGCGCAAGGCGTCGTTGTCGATGCGTGACAACGGCGACGGGACGGTGTCGGGTTGGTTCCGGTTGCCGGTGCTGCACGCGGCGTTGTTGAAGAAGGCGCTGGAAGCACTCACTTCGCCGCGGCGGGTCGGGGACGGCAGGCTGGACCCGGCCACGGGGAAGAAGCTGCCGTATCAGGTGCTGCTCGGGCAGGGGTTCACCGAGCTGCTCGAGCACCACCTGAACCCGGCGGGTCTGCCGTCGCAGGGTGGGTGTCCGTTCACGCTGGTGGTCACCATCGGCATCGACGCCCTGAAGACGGGGGTGGGTGCGGGGACGTTGGAGACCGGGGAGCGGATCAGTGCCGGGGCGGTGCGTCGGTTGGCGTGCCGCGCGGGGTTGATCCCGATGGTCCTGGACGGGGAGTCGGTGCCGTTGGATCTGGGGCGGGAGCAGCGGTTGTTCGACCGCTACCAGCGTCTCGCGCTGGCCCAGACCTACGGCGGGTGTGCGACCGAGGGTTGTGACCGGCCGCCGTCGTGGACCGAGACCCACCACAAGCATCCCTGGCAGCACGGCGGCCGGACCGACCTGGCCGACGGGCTCCCGCTGTGCCCACCGCACCACCAGATGGCCGACCACCCCCAGCAATGGGACATGCATACCCTGCCCTCCGGCCGGGTCCGGTTCAGCAGACGCCAATAGGCCGGCCTGAGCAGAGGATCCGGCGTGTTGCAGGCGCCGCGAGGGGTACGAGCCGGGTAGAGAGCCTGACGAGAGGAGGCAGCGCGATGGCTGTCACACCGTTCCAGGACCTGCCGCTGGCCGACCGCGACCGCGAGTGGGACGGCGACGCCGCCGAGAAGCGAGTGCGCAAGTGGGCCGACGCCCAGGACGAGCCGAACGAGAAGTACCGCGACGCACACGTGTGGTACGACGCCGACAAGAAGGACAACTTCACCGCCTACAAGCTGCTGATCGCCGATGTCATCGACGGGAAGCTTCGTGCGGTGCCGCGCGGCGTGATGGCAGCCGGCAACATCATGCAGGGCTCGCGGGGCGGCATCGACCTGCCCGAGAAGGACATCGACCGGGTGAAGAGCCACCTCGCCAAGTACTACAAGAAGATGGACGACGAGGCGCCCTGGGAGCGGTGAACTCCCGGAATACCCGACGCGGGGCTACTGTTGTGCTCCGTGCCGGCCTGAATCATGCCCCCGGGCCTCACCATCTGCCGCTGCGAGCGGCCACTCGCCGAGAGGCGGCTGACAGGCCGGCAAGCGTGAAACGACAGCCACCCGCGGGGTAAGCCCCTAGTCGGGTGGCTGTCGTGTGTCTGGCTCGCCCTCCGGTCGACCGGGTCGTCGCAGCCGAGGCCGGACGTCGCGCGATCAGCCGTGGTAGGCGACCGGCGGCTGCGTCTGCACCGGGGTCTGCGGCACGGTCAACGACTCCTCGGACGGCATCAGCACCCACAGCACGGGGTAGATCAGGATCTGGCTGCCCGGGATGACCATGAGCAGCAGGACGAACAGGATCCGGGCCGCCCACGGACCGAGCCCGAAGCGACGGCCGAGCCCGGCGCACACGCCGCCGAGGATGCGGTCCTCACGCGGGCGGATCAGACCCTGCTGGGCGAAGTTCTGGTGGATGGTCACGGCTGGTGCACTTCCTCAGGTTCTGCGGCCGGGGCATCTCCCCGACACCTCCACTGTGCGCCCGCGAAGGGGCGTGGCACATCCGGGAGGCACCCCGGTCAGACCCTGAGATCCGGTGGCTCCGACCATCAGGGGAGGTGGTCGGAGCGGGTGGGCGCCGTACTCAGTTCACCTGCCGCTCGCGACCCTTCCAGTACGGCTCGCGCAGCTTGAACTTCTGCAGCTTCCCGGTCGCGGTCCGCGGCAGCGACTCGACGAACGCGATCTGCTTGGGGCACTTGTAGCCGGCCAGCTCGGTGCGGCAGTGCGCGATCAGCTCCTCGGGGGTGACTCCCGAGCCGTCGGAGACCACCAGCCCGGTCACCAGCTCGCCCCACTTCTCGTCGGGTACGCCGATCACGGCGACCTCGCGCACGGCGGGATGACGCATCAGCACGTCCTCGACCTCGATCGAGGAGACGTTCTCCCCGCCGGAGATGATCACGTCCTTCTTCCGGTCCGAGATCACCAGGTAGCCCTCGTCGTCGAGGTAGCCGCCGTCGCCGGTGTGGAACCAGCCGCCCTCCTGCACCCGAGCGGTCTCGTGGGGCTGCTCCCAGTAGCCGTCGAGGTTGTGGTTCGACGCGGTGAGCACCTCGCCGGTCTCGTTCACCTTCACGCGCACACCGAGCGCCGGCGCTCCGGCGCGGCTCAGCTTGCGCGCACGCTCGAAGCTGCTCAGCTCGTCCCACTCGGCGCGCTGCCGGTTGACCGTCACCAGCGGCGAGGTCTCGGTGAGACCGTAGATCTGGATGAACTCCCAGCCGAGGACGTTCATGACCTCCTCGATCGTCGAGGTCGGCGGGGGAGCGCCGGCGACGACGATCCGCACCCGGTCGCGACCTGGGATCGGCCCCTCCCAGGTCTTGGCGGCGTCGAGGGCGGCACTCACCACCGCAGGTGCGGCGCAGAGCAGGGTGACGCCGTGCTCGTCGATCCGGCGCAGGATCTCCGCCCCGTCGACCTGGCGGAGCACGATGTGCCGGCCGCCGACGCCGGTCATGCCGTAGGGCATGCCCCAGCCGTTGGCGTGGAACATCGGCAGCGTGTGCAGCAGCACGTCCCGGTCGGTGATCGACGTGTGCAGGCCGAACACCGTGGCGTTGAGCCACAGGTTGCGGTGGGTCAGCTGCACACCCTTGGGGCGGGCGGTCGTGCCCGAGGTGTAGTTGATGGTGGCGGTGGCCGCCTCGTCCGGCTCGGCCCACTCGGCGGGCTCCACGTCGTGCAGGAACATCGCATCGTCGTCGCCGAGCACGAACTTGTGGGGTACGTCGATCCCGTCGAGCAGGTGCTTCAGGGAGGGATCGACGTAGAGCACCTCGGAGCCGGAGTGCTCGACGATGTACTGCACCTCGGGCAGGCTCAGTCGGAAGTTGATCGGCACGAGCACCCGGCCCCACCCGCTGACGCCGAAGAACGAGGCGAGCAGTCGGGCGGAGTTGTGGGAGACGATCGCCACCCGGGCACCGACCGGGACCCCGAGCTGGTCGAGACGCGCGGCCTGCGCGCGGGCCAGCCGCGCGAACTCCCGGTAGGTCACCTGGCCCAGGCTGGGCGCCGGCTGGTCGGGTTCGTCGACGACCGCGATGCGGTCCGGGTAGACGGTCTCCGCCCGGTCGAGGAAGTCACGGATCGTCAACGGGTAGTACACGAGAGCCACCTCCGGGAGAGCCGAACGGGCCCCCATTTGAGCACGCGGGCCGCCGTGGCCGGTAGGGGTCGGAGAGCGCTGATGCGTCAGGCGTCGTTGAGGAGGGCGCTGGCACGCAGCTTCACCTGACCGTCGGCGAGACTGCCGTACAGGCCGGTGACCTCGAGCTCTGGCCGGTCGAGCAGCGGCTGTGCGGGCAGCAGCCCTGCAGCGGCGCCGAGAGGTCGGGCGACCACGGTGCCGTCCTCGACCGCGAGCTCGAGCTGGAGCCCCCCGGGGATCGGCAGCGGGAGCGGGAGGTCGGAGAACCCGAGCAGCACCTTGCCGTCCTCGACGGTCAGCTCGGCGCCCGGCAGCAGGCGTTCGACCTGGTCGAGATCCACGCTGGCCGATCCGTCGAGCTCCTCACCCCGCTTGTCGAGCACCACCGACTCCACGTCGAGCGGGCCGGCACGCAGCGTGTCTATCCGGGCCCGGAGCACGCCCACCTCGCCGGCCCGGGCGAGCACGTCGGAGTCCACCGCGCCCGCGTCAAGGGTGGCCGACGACATCTGGACCGCTGCGCGGTCCACGCTGCCGAACAACAGCTTCAGCCCGGGGGAGGCGGACACCTCGACGCTGGTCACGGCGCCGAAGGAGGCGAGCTGGTCGCGCATCCGCTGCTCCGCCACCGAGGGGAGTGCGAAGTTCGTGGCCAGGGCGGCGGCGGTCAGGGTCAGGGCCGCACCAGCGGCGAGGGTTCGTCTGCGCATGGTGCGAGATCCTAGACATACATGTCTCATTTCGTCCAGCGTGTCGGGGTCCGGGCGAGACGTCGCGCGCCAAGGCGATGGTCCTGCCACCGGCGCCACGGCTAGCGTGAGCCGGATGAGCATCACGGTGGCGCCCGCGTCGGCCGAGCGGTTCGACGACGTAGCGACGGTGGTCGGCCCGAGGAACCCCGACGCGAACGTGTGCTGGTGCCTGAGCCACCGGCTGGACGCGAGGACCAACAGGGAGCTGGTCGGGCCGGCGCGCGGGGAGTACGTCCGCGAGCTCTGCGGGCGTCCCGTCGCCCCTGGGGTCCTGGCGTACGACGGTCACGAGGTGGTCGGCTGGGCCGCGGTCGCACCTCGAGCAGAGCTGCCGTTCGCGCGCTCCCGGAAGATCCCGCACGTCGACGACCTTCCGGTGTGGTCGGTCTGGTGCATCCGGGTGCGCCCGGGCCGCCGTGGCCGTGGCATCTCGCACGCCCTGCTCGCCGGCGCGGTGGACTACGCGCGGTCCCAAGGCGCGCCGGCGGTCGAGGGGTATCCGGTCGACAACCAGGGCCAGAAGGTCGACCTGACGATGGCCTACGTCGGCACCCGTTCGCTGTTCGAGCGCGCCGGCTTCACGAAGGCCGCGGACACCGACTCGGTCTCCGGCGGGTTCCCGCGGGTGCTGATGCGGCTGAGCCTGAGCTGAGCGGGAGCCCGCTCCGCCCGGCTCGCTTCGGACGGCTCGACCTCGAGGACCGTCGACGGGTCGTCGTCGCGCGGTCCCCCTGCCTCGGCCCGCACGAGCACTGTGATCTGCGGCGCGTACTGGGCCGCCGGCACCGCCGGTCCGCGGCCTGGCTCGGATCGCTGGTGGCCGCGGGCCAGCACCGCCTCCAGGCCCAGCCCGTACGACGCCGGGGCGCCCGGCTCAACCGTGGCGCCGTGCCGGAGCTCGCCGATGAACGGTCCGGACAGGCCGGTGTCGAGCGCCCGCACCGTGCCGAGGCCGAAGGCGGCCAGCCGGGGCTCGACGGTCACGGCGGCCGGACCGATGGCGGTGGACGGAGCCGGACGGGTCTTGACGCGGCGGGCGCTGTGTCGGGCGCTGTGTCGGGAAGACGTGCGACGCATGGTGGTTCTCCTTCGTGGGTGGGGATTCAGGGTCAGGCGGCCCGGGCGGGCGTGATGTCGGCGGGGGAGGGCGTCTCGTCGGCGGACGGCAGCCGGGTGGCCGCCGTACGACGTCGCAAGAGGCGCATCGCGTTGAGGATCACCACCAGCACCGACCCCTCGTGCACGAGCATCCCGATCGCCATCGTCACGCCGCCGAACAGGACGCCGAGCAGCAGCAGGGTCACGGTGGCCAGCGCCACGGTGATGTTCTGCCGCATGTTGTTGACCGTGCGGCGGGCCAGCGAGATCGCGTCGGGGAGCTTGGACAGCCGGTCGCCCATCAACGCGATGTCGGCGGTCTCGACGGCGACGGCCGAGCCTGCGGCGCCCATCGCGACACCGATGTCGGCGGTCGCGAGCGCGGGGGCGTCGTTGACGCCGTCGCCGACCATCGCGACCGTGCGGCCCTCGGCCCGCAGCCGGGTGATCGCCTCGAGCTTGTCCTCGGGGAGCAGGGCGGCGTACACCTCGTCGACGCCGGTGGCGCGGGCTACGGCCTCGGCGACCCGCGGGGAGTCGCCGGTGAGCATGACCACCTTGGTGATGCCGGCTGCGTGCAGGTCGGCGACCATCTGCGCGGCCTCCGCGCGGATCCGGTCGGCCACCGCGACCACGCCGGCCGCGGCGCCGTCGACGGCGACGATCATCGGGGTGCGGCCCGCGAAGGCCAGGTCGTCGGCCACCTGGGTGGCCGCATCCACGCCGGCGACGGCGTTGTCGGTCATCAGCGCGGCGTTGCCGACCAGGATCCGTCGAGCGCCCGTGGTGACGACGATGCCCTTGCCCGGCACGGGTTCGGTGTGGTCCGGCAGCCCGTGGACGTGCACCCCGGCCTCGGCCGCGGCGTCGAGGATCGGGCGGGCCAGCGGGTGCTCGGAGCCGGACTCGGCGCGGGCGGCCCACTCCAGCACGCCCGTCCGGTCGAGGGTCGGGTCGAGGACCACGACGTCGGTCAGCACCGGCCGGCCCTCGGTCAGGGTGCCGGTCTTGTCGACCGCGACGGTGTCGACCTTCGCCGAGGTCTCCAGGAACTCGCCGCCCTTGATCAGGATGCCGTCCTTGGCCGCGCGGCCGATGCCCGCCACGATCGAGACCGGGATCGAGATGACCAGCGCGCCGGGGCAGCCGATCACGAGCAGGGTCAGGGCGAGCGCCACGTCGCCGGTGACCAGGCCGGCGACGAGCGCCAGCCCGATGATCGCGGGGGTGTACCAGGCGGAGAACCGGTCCATGAACGCCTGCGTCTTCGCCTTGGCGTCCTGCGCCTCCTCGACCCGGTGGATGATCCGCGCCAGGGTGGTGTCGGCGCCGACCCCGGTCGCGGTGACCTGCAGCAGCCCGCTGCGGGACACCGTGCCTGCGAAGACCTTGTCCCCGGCAGCCTTCTCGGCCGGGATCGACTCACCGGTGATGGACGCCTCGTCGATCGCGCCGGTCCCCGCCAGCACGGTCCCGTCCACGGGCACCTTGGCGCCCTGCTTGACGACGACGGTCTCGCCGGGGAGCACGGCGGCCGCCGGCACCTCCACCTGCTGACCGTCCCGGAGCACGACCGCCACGTCGGGGGCGACCGCGACGAGCTCGGCCAGTGCGGAGCGGGTCTTGTTGAGCGTGGCCGTCTCCAGCGCATGCCCGACGGCGAACAGGAAGGTGACCGCGGCCGCCTCCCAGTACTCGCCGATCACGAGCGCGCCGATCGTGGCGACGCTGACCAGCAGGTCGATACCGACCACCCGCGCGAGCAGCGCCCGTGCCGCCTTGACGACGATCGGGGTGCCCGCGACGACGGCGGCGGCGACCATGAGCAGGTCGGCCGCCGGCTCCCCGCCGCTGATCCGTCCGGCCACGAGAGCCGCGGCGATGAGCAGGCCCGAGACGGCCGGGACGGTCCATCGTGCTCTGATCCAGCCGGTGATCGATGACATCTGGTGCCTCCTGTGGGTGCGTCTCCCGGGCTTCGGCCGGGGCTCTGGTTCGACGCTAGGAGCGCGGTCGGTCGGCGACCATGACGCGGATCAAGGGACCGCAGATGCCCATACCCGGCCCGCAGGGCGCCGGGTCAGCCGTGGGCGATGGCGGCGAGCGCCTCGCGGTCGGTGACCGCGGTCCAGCGGCGACCGGTCTCCACGACGCCCTGCCGGCGCAGCTTGCTCAGCGTGCGGCTCACCGACTCGGTGGTGGTGCCGGTCATCGCGGCCAGGTCACCACGGGTCAGCGGCAGCTGGAGGAGGACCGAGTCGCCGTGCGGCTCGCCGACCTGGTCGGCCAGGGCGAGCAGGGTGCTGGCGACCCGTTGTTCGACGGTGCCGCCGGAGAGCCGTCGTACCGTCTGCTGCGCCTGCTCCAGACGTGCGGCCAGGTCGTCGAGCACCACCAGCGCCACCCCGGGGTGCTCCTCCAGCACCGCACGGAAGTCCGGTGCGGAGATGCGCAGCGCGCAGCTGACGGTGAGTGCCTGGGCGGTGTCGGGGTACGTCGAGTGGCCCAGGGCCGCGACCGAGCCGAACAACGCGCCAGGCCTGATCACGTCGACAAGGACCTCCGCCCCGTCCAGCGACGGGCGGAGCACCTTCACCCGCCCGGTGGCGAGGATGAACAGAGCGTCGGCGGGCGTGCCGGTGCGGTAGATGATCTCGCCGGCGTCGTACCCGTGGACGCGCATGCGGCGCTCGATCGCGGCGATCTGGTCGCGGCTGAGACCGGCGAAGTAGGGGGCGTGCGCGAGGACGTCGAGGCGCAGAGGCAGCGGGCAGGCGTGTGGCGCGGCGCACGAGTGCGCAAGGGGCGTCGTACGTCGCTCGCTGCTCATGACCTGCCTTTCTGGATGCCTGCCACGGTAGCCGGACGAGACAGGGCCGGGACCTGTCGTAGGTCCCGGCCCTGGCCGCTGGCTCAGAACGCGGCGGGCGTGGAGCTGTAGCCGGCCTTCGCGACCGCGGCGACCAGGTCGTCGACGGTGGAGAGCTCGGCGTCGTGGTCGACCTCGACACGGCCGGAGGCGAAGTTGACCTTCACCGCGCCGACGCCGGGGAGCCGGCCGACCTGCTTCTCGATCTTCCCCACGCACGACGGGCAGGAGAAGCCGTCCGCACGAAGGACGGTGTGGGTGCTCGGCGTTGCCTGGCTGGTTCCCTGGGTGGTCATGGGTGCGATCCTCTCGGTGGTGCGCCCTCGTCGGGCCTTCACCGACGAAGGTAGGCACCTGGCGCCCGCCGAACCATGACGTGCGTCAAGGAGCTGCAGGTCGACCGTTTGTCCGGTCGACGAGCCCACTCCGGGTCGGTCCGGGTCGGTCCGGGTCAGTCGCAGAAGTCGCAGACGCCCGAGGCGGGGAGGGCCATGTGGCAGGTCGGGCAGACCTTCGGCATCGCCGCTGCCACCACGTCGGCCGCGGACCGCTTCGGCGGCGCCTTCTTCACGGGCTTGGCGGCCTTGGCCGGCTTCGGGGGCTTGGGCTCCCTGGGCTCCCTGGGCTCCCTGGGCGGCTTGGTCGCGGCGCTCCTGACCGGCTTGCGTCGCAGGGCGTCCAGCGCCTCCTCGTCGACGACCACGTCGAACCCGAGCCGCTCCAACGTCTTCGCCGCGCCGGTCTCGCCGCCGTGGAACTCGTCGGGACGCGGTGCCTGGCCGGTGGCGTGGAAGTACGCCGCACCGGCGATCGCCTTGGAGTCGTACTCCTGGCCGTTGTGCCACACGGTGTAGGCCTTCGCCCGGCCGAAACCGTAGCGACGGAGGAACTCCCGGTCCCCGAGGCTGTCGTACTCCTGCATGGCCGCGAGTACGTGCGACCGGCTGACGAGCTCCCAATCCGGCATGGGCCAAATCTACGTTCGGGCAGGTGAGGCTTGGAGCGCGGGGTCTGGGCTCGGTGGCCAGGCGTGGGCGGGTGTGGGCCGGCGCGGGCGCCGGGCACGCGATCGTGAGCGTGGCCGCCGCACGACTGTCGGTGCCTCGTGAAATCCTGCGTGGCGTGACGTTGCGGATCCATCGCGCTGAGCGCACCGACCTCCTGGCAGACGGTCTCGGTGCGCTCCTCGCGACGCCGCTGGAGGACCCGTTCGCCGAGGAGCTGGTCGTCGTCCCCGCACGCGGGGTGGAGCGGTGGCTGACCCAGCGGCTCTCGCACCGGCTCGGTGTGGGGCCCCGAGGTGGCGACGGGGTGTGCGCCGGCGTGCGGTTCATCAGCCCGCACTCGCTCGTGGCGATGCTGCTCGGCAAGGAGCGCGACGACGCCTGGGACCCCGACCGCCTGGTGTGGCCGCTGCTCGAGGTCATCGACGAGGCGATGGGGGAGCCGTGGTGCGCGACGCTGTCGGCGCACCTCGGCTTCGGCGTCGACGGCGACGAGGGGGAGCTTCGCCGGAGCCGCCGCTACTCCGTGGCGCGTCGGCTGGCCGGGTTGTTCGCGTCGTACGCCGTGCAGCGGCCGAGCCTGGTCACCGACTGGCGCGAGGGCCGCGACACCGACGGCGCCGGCCACGAGCTCGATGAGGACCTCATGTGGCAACCCGAGCTGTGGCGCCGGCTGGTCCGGCGGGTGGGGGAGACCCCGCCCGACGTCCGTCATGCCGAGACGCTCGAGCGACTCCGGTCCGGGGGAGACGGGCTCGACCTGCCGCCGCGGCTGTCGCTGTTCGGTCACACGCGGCTCCCGGTCACCGAGGTGGAGCTGCTCCGTGCGCTCGGCGAGCTGCGCGACGTGCACCTGTGGCTGCCGCAGGTCTCCGGGGCGCTGTGGGACGAGCTCGCGCCGGTGGTGGCCCAGGGACCTGTGGCGCGTGACGAGGACAGCTCGATCGAGCACGTCCAGCATCCGTTGCTCGGCTCGCTGGGGCGCGATGCCCGCGAGCTGCAGCGCACGCTCGCAGCCGGCGGACCCTCGGTCGTCGAGCCGGCTTCGCTGGTCGAGCCGGCTTCGCTGGTCGAGCCGGCTTCGGTGGTCGAGCCTGTCGAGACCACGCTGGTCGAGCCTGTCGAGACCACGCTGCTCGGCTGGCTCCAGCACGACCTGCGGGCCAACTCCGAGCCCGATGCGGACACCCTGGTTTCGCGGGTGCTGAGGGACGACGACCGGTCGGTGCAGGTGCACGCCTGTCACGGCTCGGCGCGCCAGATCGACGTCCTCCGCGAGGTGCTCGTCGGGCTGCTGGAGGACGATCCGACCCTCGAGCCGCGGGACATCTTGGTGATGGTGCCTGACATCGAGGCCTACGCCCCGCTCGTGCACGCCGGCTTCGGCCTCGCCGACGTCACCGACACCGGCGAAGGGCATCCCGCCCACCGGCTGCGCGTCCGCCTCGCCGACCGGGCACCGACCAGCATCAACCCGCTGCTCACGCTTGCCGCGACACTCGTGGAGCTCGCCGGTGGCCGGGTCACCGCGACCGAGGTGCTCGACCTCGCGGCGGCCGAGCCGGTGCGCCGACGCTTCGGCTTCACCGACGACGACCTCGCCCAGCTCACCCTGTGGGTCGACCAGGCCGGTATCCGCTGGGGCCTCGACGCCCACCACCGCACCACCTACGGCCTGACCCTCGGCGACAACACGTGGTGGGCCGGCCTCGGCCGGATCCTGCTCGGCGTCGCGATGGCCGAGGACGAACAACGCCTGGTAGACGGGGCACTCCCCGTCGACGACGTCTCCAGCGGCGACATCGACCTGGCCGGCCGGTTCAGCGAGTACGTCGACCGCCTCCACGCCTTCGTCACCGAGACCTCCGCCGCCTCGACCGTCGACGACTGGACCACGGCACTCGCCGCCGCGGTCGGCCGGCTGGCCGCGGTCGCGCCCGCCGACGCCTGGCAGCAGGCACAGTTCGACCGGGAGCTCGCGCGGATCGGCGACTCGGCGCGGGGTGAGAGCTCCCTGTTGCTCGCCGACGTCCGCAACCTCCTGTCCCACCGGCTCGGTGGCCGGCCCACCCGGTCGAACTTCCGCACCGGCACGCTCACCGTCTGCACGATGGTGCCGATGCGCTCCGTGCCGCACCGGGTCGTGTGCCTGGTAGGCCTCGACGACGGTGTCTTCCCGCGCACGAGCTCCGCCGACGGCGACGACGTGCTGGCCCGGGACCCGATGACCGGCGAGCGCGACCCACGCAGCGAGGACCGGCAGCTCTTCCTCGACGCGATCCTCGCCGCGCGCGAGACACTGGTGATCACCTACACCGGCGCCAACGAGCACACCGGAGCGGCCCGGCCGCCCGCGGTCCCGCTGGGGGAGCTGTTGGATGCGCTCGACCGGACTGCGGTGGTGGCGCCTGCGGTCTCGACGGGCTCGACCAGCGAGGGGTCGACCACCGGGGTCTCGACGGGTTCGACCAGCGGGGGCTCGATCTCAGGAGGACCGGTCGCCGAGCGCGTCGTCGTCCGGCACCCGCTGCAGCCGTTCGACGCACGCAACCTGGTGCCCGGCGAGCTGGCCGGAAGCGCACCGTTCAGCTTCGACCGCGCCGCGCTCGCGGCCGCCGCGGCAGCGCGGTCGCCCCGCATCCCGGTCACGACTCTGGTCGCCGAGCCGCTGCCGGCCCGGCCGGTCGAGGACCTCACCCTCGAGGAGCTGCAGGCGTTCATCACCCACCCGGTGCGGGCCTTCCTCCGCTCCCGGCTCGACGTCTCCTCGCCGCTGGAGCCCGAGGAGACCCGCGACGACATCCCGATCACCCTGGAAGGCCTGGCGAAGTGGGAGATCGGCGACCGGCTGTTGACCGCCGTACTCCGTGGGGCCGACCCGCGCACCAGCGTCCGCGCCGAACGGATGCGTGGGCTGCTGCCCCCCGGTGAGCTCGGGGAGCGGACTCTCCGCGAGGTGGAGGAGCAGGTGCGCCCGCTCGTCGTCCAGGCCAACGGCCTGCGGCAGGGAGCCCCGCGCACGATCGACGTCGACATCGACCTCGGCAACGGTCGGCGGCTCACCGGCACGGTGTCGTCGGTGTTCGGCAACCGCTTGGTGACCGTCACCTACTCCCGCCTCGCCGCCAAGCACCGGCTGCGGTCGTGGGTCGACCTGCTCGCGCTCAGCGTCGGACACCCTGACGAGAGCTGGACCGCCCACGCCCTCGGCCGCGGTCGGGCGGGCACCACCCGGGCGCTGGCCGGGCCCTTGGACCACCGCGCCGAGGGGTGGCTGCACGACCTGGTCGACCTCTACGACCGCGGCATGCGCGAGCCGCTGCCGCTGCCACCGAAGACCGCGTGCGCCTACGCCGAGTCGCTGCTCGCCCGGCGCAAGGGCGCGCACGCGGATCCGGAGTGGAAGGCCCGCCGGGAGTGGGAGACCGACCGGTTCTCCGCCACCGGCATCCCCGGCGAGGACGCCGACGCTGCTCACGTCCGGGCGTTCGGTCAGGACGCGCCGTTCGAGTGCCTGCTCACCGCGCCGCGGGACGACGAGCGGTGGAACGACGCGCCGCACCGGCTGGGGCAGTACGCCTGGCGGCTCTGGCAGCCGCTGCTCGAGCACGCCGAGAGGGTGGGTCCGCTGTGAGCCAGGCCAGCACCGGTACGACGGGCACCCCGACCGACGAGCTCCCGGTCTTCGACATCTGCGAGCCGCTGCCCACCGGCACCACCCTGCTGGAGGCCAGCGCGGGCACGGGCAAGACCTGGACGATCGGCGCCCTGGTCACCAGATACGTCGCCGAGGGTGTCGCCACACTGGACCAGATGCTCGTGGTGACCTTCGGCCGGGCCGCCAGCCAGGAGCTGCGCGAGCGGGTGCGCGCCCAGCTCGTCGAGGCGGAGCACGCGCTCGCCCACCCAGAGGAGGCGCCGGCCAGCGACCTCGTCGGGCTGCTGCTCGACACCACGCCTGACGAGCGGACGGCTCGTCGGCAGCGGGTGCGCGAGGCGCTCGGCTCCTTCGACGCCGCCACCATCGCGACCACCCACCAGTTCTGCCACCTGGTGCTGCGCAGTCTCGGGGTGGCCGGCGACACCGACGCCAACGCCACCCTGGTCGAGGACCTCGACGACCTTCTGCACGAGGTGGTCGACGACCTGTACCTCCGGGAGTTTGCCGGCACTGACGGCGAGCCGCCGTTCAGCCACCTCGACGCCCTCCGGCTCGCGCGGGCGGCGGTCGGCGACCCGCAGGCCCGGCTCGAGCCGCGCGACGCCGCGCCGGACACGGTGCCCGGACAACGTCTCGCCTTCGCAGCGGAGGTCCGCGCCGAGCTCGACCGGCGCAAGCGCCGGCTCGGCGTGCTCAGCTACGACGACCTGCTCTCCCAGCTCGCCGACGCGCTGCGCTCCGACGAGGCGCCGGCCCGGCAGCGGATGCGGCAGCGGTGGAAGGTCGTGCTGGTCGACGAGTTCCAGGACACCGACCCGGTGCAGTGGCAGGTGCTCGACCGGGCCTTCACCGGTCACGCCACGATGGTGCTGATCGGCGACCCGAAGCAGGCCATCTACGCCTTCCGCGGCGGTGACGTGACGACGTACCTCCAGGCCGCCGCCACCGCGAGCACCCGCAAGACGCTCGGCACCAACTGGCGCTCGGACGCGGCCCTCGTCGACTCGCTGCAGGTGATGATGCGTGGTGCCGCGCTCGGTGACGAACAGATCGTGGTCCGCGAGGTCCGCGCGTCGCACCAGGGCTCCCGGCTCACCGGTGCCGGGGCGCCGTTCCGTCTCCGGGTGGTCAGCCGGGAGGCGATCGGGACCCGCAAGTCCAAGCTGGCGGTCGCCGACATCAGGCCACACGTCTACGCCGATGTAGCGCGTGACATCAAGCGGCTGCTGGCGTCCGATGCCCGGTTCGAGGGGCGTCGCCTCCAGCCTCGCGACGTGGCGGTGATCGCCTACAAGAACGGCGACCTCCAGGCGGTGCAGCGTGCCCTGGCCGAGGTCGGGGTCCCGGCCGTCGTCGCGGGGTCGGGGTCGGTCTTCGCGACCCCGGCCGCCACCGAGTGGCTCCAGCTGCTCGAGGCGCTCGAGCAGCCGCACCGGTCGGCGCGGGTGCGCAGCGCGGCGCTGACCAGCTTCTTCGGGCACACGGCAGCCGAGCTGGAGGAGGGCGGGGATGCGCTGACCGACCGGGTGGCCGGGGTGCTGCGGGACTGGGCCGAGCTGCTGGCCGGGCGCGGCGTGGCTGCCGTGCTCGAGGCCGCCACAGCCCGCGGGCTCGGCGCCCGGGTGCTCTCCCGCGTCGACGGCGAGCGGCTGCTCACCGACCTGCGCCACGTCGGCCAGTCCCTGCACCAGGTCTCCTCCGAGGACCGGCTCGGCCTCGTCGCCCTGCTGACCTGGCTGCGCGGACAGATGGCCGACGACAAGGTCGAGGTCGCCAGCGACCGCACCCGCCGCCTCGACAGCGACGCGGCCGCGGTGCAGCTGGTGACCATCCACGGCAGCAAGGGCCTGGAGTACCCCGTCGTCTACCTGCCGACGCTGTGGGACCGGTTCCCCCAGCAGCCGACCGTCCCGTTGTTCCACGCGACCGACGACGGGCGGCGCTGCATCGACGTCGGCGCGGGCGGACCGCGCTGGAGCGACCACGTCGCCCGGGCGATGGCGGAGGAGGACGGCGAGTCGCTGCGGCTGCTGTACGTCGCGATGACCCGGGCGCGCTCGCAGGTCGTCGCCTGGTGGGCACCGGCGCCGCGCAACACCCCGTGCTCGGCGCTGCAGCGGATGCTGTTCGGCCGCCAGCCGGGCTGGTCGACGGTGAAGGCGTCGCAGGACCTGCACGACCCCGACGACGTCGCCCGCATCCTCGGCATCTGGCAGCAGCACGGCGGCCCGGCCTGGGAGGAGGCACGTCTCCCGCCGCTGCCCGACGTCGCGTTGCCGTCGGACGACCGGCCGCTGTCGGTGCGCAGGTTCGGCCGTGAGGTGGACACGGCATGGCGGCGTACGTCGTACACCTCGCTGAGCTCCGTGGCCAACGAACCCGACACCTCGCGGGTGGCCAGCGAACCGGAGGAGCGACCGAAGGAGGACGAACCCGACCTGAGCACGGTCGACGAGGTCCCACCCGAGCCGTCGCCCGACGCGGTGCCCTCGCCGATGGGCGCGCTGCCGGTCGGGGCCACCTTCGGCTCGCTCGTGCACGCGGTGCTCGAGCACGCCGACCCCGAGGCCGACGACCTGCGCGCCGAGCTGTTGGCGCACATCGACGAGCAGCTGGTGAGGTGGCCGGTCGCGCTCGACCGTGAGGAGCTCGCCGGTGCGCTGGTGGCGGTGTGCGACAGCCCGTTGGGGCCCCTGGCCGGCGACACGACGCTGCGGCAGATCCCGATGCGGGACCGGCTGAGGGAGCTGGAGTTCGAGCTGCCGCTGTCCGGCGGCGACGTACGCGGCTACCCGGTCGCGCCGGTGACCCTCGGCGACGTGGCACCGCTGCTGCGGGCACACCTGGCCGCCGGCGACCCGCTGCTCGCCTACGCCGACGCCCTCGCCGACCCTGCCCTCGGCAGGCAGGACCTGCGCGGCTATCTCACCGGGTCGGTGGATGTCGTGCTGCGGGTGCCCGGCGACGGGACCTCCCGCTATCTCGTGGTCGACTACAAGACCAACTGGCTCGGTGGCTTCCCGGGTGAGGGCGGCCCGCCGCTGACCTCCGACGACTACCGGCCGGCGGTGCTCGAGGAGGCGATGGGCCACTCGGACTACCCGCTGCAGGCGCTGCTGTACGCCGTGGTGCTGCACCGGTTCCTGCGCTGGCGGCAGCCTCGGTACGACCCGGCGACGCACCTGGGTGGGGTGCTCTACCTGTACCTGCGCGGCATGTGCGGTCCAAAGACCCCGATGGTCGACGGACACCCGTGCGGCGTGTTCTCCTGGCGTCCGCCGGCGGCGCTGGTCGAAGCGCTGTCGGACCTGCTCGACGGGGTTCCCGGCGGCGGAGCGGGAGGTGCGGCGTGACCGAGCTGTTCGAGATCACCGACGCCTACGACCGTCGTCTGGCGCTCGGCGCCGTCGGTGTGCTGCGCGAGTTCAACGAGGCCGGCGTGCTCACCGCGGCCGACGTCCACGTCGCGCAGCGGCTCGGTGCGCTCACCGGCGAGGACGACGAACGGGTGCTGCTGGCCCTCGCGCTGGCCACCCGCGCCGTGCGGCACGGGTCGGTCTGCCTCGACCTCGCCGCGGTGCCCGCCGTGCACCCGGAGCTGTCCTGGCCGCCGTACGACGACTGGGTCGCAGCGATCGGCCGCAGCCCGCTCCAGGCGCAGGGTGTCCTGCGCTGGGAGTTCGAGCTGCTCTACCTCGACCGGTACTGGCGGCAGGAGGCGCAGCTGTGCGACGACCTGCTCGCCAGGCTTCGTCAACCGCCACCCGCGGTGGTGGTGGACGTGCTGGACGCCGGCCTGCACCGGGTGTTCGGGGAGCCGACCTTCGCCGAGCAGCGAGCCGCCTCGCGCCGGGCCGCCACGCAGTGGACGACGGTGCTCACCGGCGGTCCGGGCACCGGCAAGACGACCACGGTCGCCGGACTGCTCGCGGTGCTGGCCGAGCAGTCCGCGCTGATCGGGCAGGATCTGCGGGTCGCGCTGACCGCGCCCACCGGCAAGGCCGCCGCCCGGCTCCAGGAGGCCGTTGTCCAGGCCACGCAGCGGCTGGCCCCGCAGGACAGGGAGCGGGTGGGTGTTCTCGAGGCCGTCACGCTGCACCGCCTGCTCGGTCCACTGCGGGCCAACGGCACGCGGTTCCGGCACCACCGGGCCAACCGGCTTCCGCACGACGTGCTCGTCGTCGACGAGACCTCGATGGTGTCGCTGACGATGATGAGCCGGCTCGTGGAGGCAGTCCGGTCCGACGCCCGACTGATCCTGGTGGGTGATCCCGACCAGCTCGCCTCGGTCGACGCCGGCGCGGTGCTCTCCGACCTGGTGTCCGGTCTCGCGGAGGACCAGGGCGGCGAAGGCGGCACCGGGTCGGTCGTCCGGCTGGCGACCACCCATCGCTTCGGCGAGGAGATCGGCCGGCTCGCCGCGGCACTGCGCGAGGGATCTGCCGACGACGTGCTCGCCGCGCTGCGTGCGGGCTCCAGGGAGGTCGAGTACGTCGACGACGCCGATCCGGCTGCTGCCCTGCGCGGGCCGGTGCTCGACGCCGCACTGGCCGTGCGTTCGGCGGCGGAGGCCGGCGACGCGGAGGCAGCGGTCGCGGCGCTGGACCGGCACCGGCTGCTCTGCGCGCACCGCGAGGGGCCGCACGGTGTTCGCCACTGGAACCGGCAGGCCGAGCACTGGCTCGCTGAGGCGACCGGCGACCCGCTCTACGAGCCCATGTACGTCGGGCGTCCGCTGCTGGTCACCGCCAACGACTACGGTCTCGGGGTCTACAACGGCGACTCCGGGGTGGTGGTGCGCGATGCCGATGGTCGGCGCGCGGTGATCGCCGGAGCGACCGGGCTCGGCCGGTTCGCGACCAGCCGGCTGAGCGAGGTGGAGACGATGTTCGCGACCACCATCCACAAGAGCCAGGGCAGCCAAGCCGACGAGGTCACCGTGCTGCTCCCGCCCGAGGACTCCCAACTGCTCACCCGCGAGCTGTTCTACACCGCGGTCACCCGCGCAAGGCACAAGGTCCGCGTGGTCGGTTCCGAGGCATCGGTGCGCGCCGCGGTCGAGCGACGGGCCCAGCGCGCGAGCGGCCTACGACAGCGCCTCACGCGCGACGTCGGAGCGGGTGCGCCGGGCGGGACCGCGAGCGGCGGAGACCCGTCAGGCGCCTGAGTCCGGACCCTTCAGCAGGCGAGTGATCACCTCGAGCTGCTGGCCCATGCCGTCGAGCCGGCCGTCGATGCCGTCGAAGCGGCGGTCCATCGCGTCGAGCCGGCCGTCGATGCCGTCGAAGCGGCGGTCCATCGCGTCGAGCCGGCCGTCGATGCCGTCGAAGCGGCGGTCCATCGCGTCGAACCGGCCGTCGTGCTCTGTCAGCTTGGCGGCGACCTCGTCGAGCCGGTTGCCGTGCTGTGCCTGGGTGCCCAGGATGGTGCCCAGCATCTCGTAGATCGACTCGAGGTCGTTGTCGTGCTGGCGCACCTTGCGCTCGATCTCGGCGGGAGTCATCGACATGCCGAACACGGTACGTCGCGAGCACCTTGCCCGCCATGCTCTCGTGCCGGCCTGTGGACGACCGCCACCGTGGGCGGCTCGCGTCCCGGGTCCGCCCTCAGATCACCAACCCAAGCGCGGCAGGACCGATCAGCGCGGTGAAGAGGGTGATGAGTACGACGCCCACGACGTTGAGCACCACGCCGCCGCGGGCCATCTCGGTGATCTTCACCGCGCCCGTGCCGAAGACGATCGCGTTCGGCGGCGTACCGACCGGCAGCATGAAGGCACACGTCGCAGCCAGCGCCGCAGGGATCAGCAGCGTCATCGGGTCGGCGCCGATGCCCACCGCCACACCGCCGAGCACGGGGATGAACGTTGCTGCCGTGGCGGTGTTGCTGGTGACCTCGGTGAGCATCAACACGATCGCGACGACCGCGCCGATCAGCAGCACGATCGGGAGCGCCTCCAGGCCCTGCACCTGTTCCCCGAACCACTCGTCGAGGCCGGAGGTCGACACCGCCGCCGCCAGGCTCAGGCCACCGCCGAACAGCAGCAGCACGCCCCATGGCAGCCCGTTCTCGGCGTCCTCCCACTCCAGCACCATGTGGCCCGTGCGGTCGCCGGGCAGGAAGAACAGCACCAGGCCGGCCGAGATCGCGATGACGGTGTCGTCGAAGCTCTCCAACCACGGCATCGTCTCGCCCAGGTCACCGATGTTGGCGAGCAGGCCCGGCACGATCCAGAAGAACGCCGCGGTGGCGAAGACCGCGAGCACTGTCTTCTCCCCGCGTGACATCGGACCGAGCTCGGCGATCTGCTCGTCGATCATGGCGCGACCACCGGGGACGTCGGTCAGGTTGAAGCGGAACATGAACCGGGTGATCAGGAACCAGGCGAGTCCGATGAACACCACCACGATCGGGACGCCGAGCATCATCCACTGCAGGAAGCCGACACTCTTGTCGAGCTCGCTGCTGATGTAACCGGCGACGATCGCGTTGGGCGGGCTGCCCAGCAGGGTGCCGAGCCCACCGATGGACGCAGCCCACGCGATCGACAGCACCAGGGCCACGCCGAAGGTGCGGACGTCGGGATCCTCGACTAGGTCGGTGACCGCGGCGCCGGACTCGAGCTGCTCGTCGAGCTCGGCGGCAGCCTCGCCGGCGGCTGCGGCACCCTGGCCGGCGTGCAGGCTGCGTTCGAAGACCAGATTCAGCACGCTCATCGCGATGGGCAGCATCATCAACGTGGTTGCCGTGTTGGAGACCCACATCGACAGGAACGCAGTGGAGATCATCATCCCGAGGATGATCCGGCGGGGGTGGGTGCCGACCCGGCGCAGAGTGAGCAGGGCGATCCTCCGGTGCAGGTTCCACTTCTGCATCGCGATCGCGATCAGGAAGCCGCCGAGGAAGAGGAACACGATCGGATCGGCGTACGGTGCGGTGACCTCGCCGACGTCGGACTCGGTCAGCGCCGGGAACAACGCGATCGGCAGCAGCGCCGTCGCCGACAGCGGTACCGCCTCGGTCATCCACCAGACCGCCATCAGAGCGCCGACGGCCGCGACCGTTCTCGCGTCGGCCGAGAGATCCGCGCCAGCGAGAAGCAGGTAGATGAGCACGGCGACGAGGATCCCGCCGAGCCGGAACGTCCACGTCCTGGCCGCCGGTCTCGGTGGCGTGCGGTCCTCGGGCTCGTAGTCGAACTCGCCTTGCTCGCGGACGATGCGGTCGCCGTGCTCAGTCATGTGACCCCCGAATGGTCTGCCTCATCGACCGGCATACCCACTCGTCGTCTGCGTGAACCTCCGCCCGTCCCCAGGGGACCAGCCGGCTACGTCGTCCACAGATGCCGCGGCGCGGGATGAGGAAGGTCCACCCTTGGGCGGATCGTCGGAGCATGACGACATCACCGGAATGGGAGAGCACCTCCACCGAGCCGCCGTGGATCGTGCAGGCGGTCTTCGACCCCGACGGGGAGGGCTCCGACTTCGCCTACACGATCGGCCTGGCCGAGCTCGGTCTCCCCGAGCTGCACATCTGGGCCAGACCGAGCCTCGGTGACGACCCCGGCCTGGACTGGAGGTTCACCCCACGGGACCTGTGCGGCATCCTCAACCTGCTGGGCGGACTGCTGGTCGACGGGGAGCTGGACGTGGGGTCGACGCTGCGACGAAGCGCCGACGGTGGCCTGGCGACCGTGGAGCTGCGCGTGGACCCGCCTGGGGACCGCGAGGAGCTCGGGGCGTACGGCGTGGCCGACGGTGCGGACGTCCTCCCGGTGCGGTGGTCCTTGTCCCGGCCGCCCATCGGTCCACCTCGACCGGTCAGGGACTCGGTCGCCTCCGCGGCGCGGGAGCGGTACGACGATCTCCGGGCCCGGCTGCAGGGGACGGTGTCGCTTCCCCGGGGGTGGGCGCTCCCGGACGAGCCCTCCTTCGAGGTCGACCAGCGGCTCGGTCCGTTCACCCCGCTGGTGCTGGCGCGGGCTGCCCACCTCGGCCAGGCCGACGCTGACACGCTCGCGGACTTCCTGGCCGTGGCCGAGCTGCTGGACGAGACGGGTGCACTGAGCGAGCCGATCGTCCGGGGCCGCGCCCTCGGGCGCCCTGTAGGTCGGACGGAGGCGTTCGAGCAGCTCCACCACTTCGTCGACCAGCTGCTCGACCACTGGGGCAAGGAGTTCGTCTCCCGCCGGCGGTGGAAGGCGGTGGTGGAGCAGTTCTATGCGCCGCCTCCGCCCGATAGGCGGATCACACGAGCCGAGGTCGACCGGCAGCTGCGCACTCTGCTGCACTCCGCCGTCGAGGCGTGTCTGGCAGGTGAGGTCGCCTTCGACGTCGCCGACGAGAAGCTGCGCCTCTGCTCAGCGGGCCCTTGGCAGGCGGCGACCACTCCCGATGGCCGGCCGGGCCCGGAGTGGCACGCACCCGACGAGGTCCTGCTTCGGGTCCAGGAGCTGGTGCACACGCTCTCGGCCGATCAGGTGCGCCGGATCGCGGTCGCGCATCAGAGGGCGGTCGCCGTCGTAACGCGTCGCCCGTCGACCACCGTCAGGTACGGCGAGCTGGTGGCCCGGCTCGACGCACTGTCTCTGGTCTCCAGAGCGGTGCTGCCGCCCGTGCTGGTGACTGCGCGTCCGCCCGGCGGGCCGGTATCGGTCCCGATGACGCTGGACCAGGTTCCGGTACTCGGCGCGCTATTCACCGATTGGCTGCAGTGCGTCACTGCCCTCCTGGCCCACCGCGCGCGCCTGCCAGTCCAGGACATCGAGACCTTCGCGGAGCCGTTCGCCGAGGTGGTGCCCGACCTGGGGGAGATGCTCGCTTCGCCACTGTGAGCAGTCGCTAGCGACCGGTGCGCTCCGCCTCGGCGGCTCGCGCGGCGGCCGCACGAGAGGACTGCACCAGTGCTCGTTCGGCGCCGGCGGCGACTCTGAGCTCGAGCGCCTGCTCGAAGCTCATCCTGGCGTCGCGGTACCGGCCCGCGGCGAACTGGGCCTTGCCGAGGTGTTGTCGCATGACCGCCTCCGATGCCGTCCCGGCGGTCTCCCGGACGAGCTGCTGGTAGGCTTCGACCGCGTCGTCGGTCCGGCCCTGGTCCCGCCATGTGTCTGCCAGGAGCGCGCGGAACCGCAGCGAGTCACCCCGGGGCATGGCCTGTCTGATAGCCGCTTCGGCGTCGTTCGGTCGACCGGTCCAGAGCAGCGTGAGGGCTTCGAGCGCCGGGTCGTCCTGGTGAGCAGAGGTGAACACCTCCAGATCATCGATGACCGGTTGCAGGGTCCGGGCGTCGATGTGCCAGCCCGGGCCGGCCTCGATCGCCGCTCCTGCGTCCCGCTCCATGCGCCTCGTCCCTCCACGCGACTGCCACGGGGTCAGTCTCCCGAGTATCCCGGCCCCGTGTCGTGTCCTGTGTGTCTGTCCGGTCTTTCGGGCATCGACGCACCGGCCCTCAAGGCCTGCGGCACGCCAGGTTTCGTCCACAGCTTGGATCCGCAGTGGGGTCATCCACAACGTTCGAACACGTGTTCGACTCAGCCGTCGGTTGTTCCTAGCGTGGGGTGCATGGAGAGCGTGGCGACGCCGGTGACCGAGCGGATGAACCCGATTCACGGGTTCGCCGGTCGGGCGTTGGCGGCGCTGGACGCGGTGGCAGGAGCGCCGGGATGGGCGATGGCACCGGGCGAGCAGGCCGAGACCCTGGTGGAGCTGGCGACGTTGGCGGCACGGGTCGAGGAGCTGCGGCTGCGGGTGCTGGCTGCGGCTGACCGCGATGACATCGGAGCCGCGGAGGGGGCGGCGAGCACGGCGGCGTGGCTGGCGAGCCGGACCCGGGCGGTGCGGTCGCGGTGCAACGCCGACCTGCGGCTGGCGCGAGTGCTCGACGAGCCGCGGTTCGCGCCCACCCGGGAGGCGTTGGCCGCCGGCCGCCTGGACCTGGACCAGGTGTGGGTGATCGTCCGCGCGGTCGAGGACCTCCCGGCCGATGAGGTGACCGATGAGCAGCGGCTCGCCGCGCAGGCGCACCTGGTCGACCTCGCGGCGCTCCATGACGCCAAGGCGCTGCGGGTGCTGGCCAAGCGGCTGTTCGAGGTCCTCGCCCCCGACGAGGCCGACCGGCGCGAGGGAGAGGCGCTCGAGCGCGAGGAGGCCCGGGCCCGGGAGAAGACCAGGTTCTCCATGCGCGACAACGGTGACGGCACATACTCGGGGCTGTTCAAGCTCCCGACACTGCAGGCGCAGATGCTGGCCAAGGCGGTCCAGGCCTTCGCCGCACCCAGGCGCAACGGCGCGGGCGCGCACCTGGATCCGGACGGCAACAAGGTGCCCTACCCCGTGCTGTTGGGCCGGGCGTTTGCCGAGCTGTGCGAACACCTGCCCGTCGACCGGCTCCCGCAAGCCGGAGGGGTGGCCGCGACCGTGGTGGTGACCAGCGAGCTGGAGGTGCTGCGCACCGGGGTCGGGTCGGCGGTGCTGGACACCGGGGAGAGGATCTCCGCCGGAGAAGTGCGCCGGATGGCATGCACCGCGGGGATCATCCCCGCGGTGCTCGGCTCGGACTCGGTGCCGCTAGACCTGGGCCGCACGGTCCGGCTGCACACTCCGCAGCAGCGGATCGCGATGGGGCTGAGGGACGGTGGCTGCAGCACCCAGGGCTGTGACCGGCCACCGGGCTGGTGCGAGGCCCACCACGACGAGGAGACCTGGGCAGAGGGCGGCGGGACCTCGGTCGACAAGGGCCGGCTGCTGTGTCCGCACCATCACCGGCTCGCCCACGACCACCGCTACGACATGCGCCGGCTTCCCGACGGCAAGGTCCGCTTCCACCAGCGGACCTAGATGACCGACGTCGTGCACATTGGGTGTGACCTCGGAGTCTGGACACTTCTTCGCGGTGGGCTCGGAGCCGAGGTGGCGTGCGCCATGTACTGGGACCGCGTGGACAACTCTGCCCGTCAGAGCCGCTGTGGCGGGGATGCGTCGTGCGCCACTCGCCATTCGCGGGCGAGAATCGCGTACTGGTAGCCGTCGACCCAACCGAGTTCGGCATGCCAGGAGTCCTCGATCCCGTGTTGCTCACGCCTCATGCCTGCCTTCTCCAGCACCCGTACCGAGGCCGGGTTGTCGGCGTTGCAGCTCGCCCTAACGCGCCGTAGCCCTAGGTGCCCGAACGCCGCTGCCAGGAGGCCGCGGACCAGATCGCTAGCAAGGCCTCGGCCCGCGAAGTCCGGATGGACGATGTATCCGATCACCCCTTCAGTGCGCTTGGGCATCCCGGGCTGGCCCATCGCGTCGACGATGTCGAGGAATCCCATCGCGGCCACGGTTCCGTCTACCTCGGCGACGCACGAGAAGTCGCTATCGCTGGCAGGCGTCGCGAGCCACTCCTGTCGAAACGTCTCCGGATCGACGCTTGTGCGCAGCATGAAACGGTTGACCACGGGGTCGTTGCGGAAGGCCAGCAGATTCTCGATGTCGGCGGCAGCTGCCTCGCGCAGAACAACCGCACCGACGCGCATGGGCCACGGGCTGGATGTCACTGCGGCATAGTTCTCGATGCGCGTCCAGACCACAAACGGTTTAGCTCTCATCGGCAATCGCGGCTTCTCCCGCAGCGCCATGAGCGGCGTCGTCCAGCCGGGTACCCGCGGGGGTGGCATCCATGTTGAGACTCGGCGCGGTAGTGATGCGCCGTTCACGCGCGAGCGCGCATTCGCCGCTCGAGCGCTGGGGCGCGCACCCACGCCCTGGTTCAGTACGCCGGGATCTCGCGGCGACGGATCCGGTCACGGTCACGCACGCCGAACCACCACGCGGCCAGGAAGCCGCCGACGGCGCCGAACAGGTGTGCCTGCCAGGACACGCCGGGCTGGCCGGGGAGCACGCCCCACAGCACGCCGCCGTAGAGGAACAGCAGGATGAAACCGAGCGCGATCTGGGAGGCCGACCTCGAGAAGAGGCCGCGCACCAGCAGGTACACCAGCCAGCCGAACGCCAGCACGGACGCGCCGAGGTGCAGGGTCTGCTCGCCGCCGGTGAACCAGACCCCGACGCCGCCGACCACCCAGACGACCGCGGTCACGGCGAGCCACCGCCCGACCCCGGCCAGCAGGATCAGGAAGCCGAACACCAGCAGCGGAACGGTGTTGCCGACCAGGTGGTCCCAGCCGGCGTGCAGCAGCGGGGCGAACAGGATGCCGTCGAGGCCGTCGGTCTCCCGCGGCCGGACGCCGGCGGTGTCCAGCCGTCCTCCGATGACCGTGTCGACGAGCTCGACGAGGTAGAGGAGGGCCACGAAGACGATGATCACCTGGGCAGCGAGGAGTCCGCGGGAACGCCGCCGCCCGCTCGCAATCTCCGTTGCCACGGGTCCACGGTAGCCATTCGGACCTGAAGTGACCGGGCCCGAGGCGGCCGGACCCGGAGCAGCCGGGCCGCGCGAGGCGGCCGGCCTGAAGCAGCCGCGAGGCCTCAGCCGGCGAGGGCGCCGGCCATCCGGCGCACCGCCTCGGTGAGGATCTCCGGCGAGGTCGCGAAGTTGAGCCGGACGAACCCGGCGCCGCCGGTGCCGAAGTCGGAGCCGCGCTGCAGGGCGACCCGCCCCTTCTTCAAGAACACCTTGCCCGGGTCCTCGAGCCCGAGCGGGCGGCAGTCCAGCCAGGCGAGGTAGGTGCCGTCGGGCACCTCGTAACCCACCGACGGCAGGTGCTCGGCGAGCAGTTGGGTGAGCAGCCGGCGGTTCGCGTCGAGACCGGCGAGCAGGTCGTCGAGCCACCCGACCCCGTCGCGCAGCGCGGCCACGTGGGACAGCACGCCGAGGTGGGTGGCGCCGTGGCCCACCTCCTCGGGCATCCGATGCAGCTCCTCGGCCGCAGCGGCGCCGGCGACGGCGATGGCCGCCTTGGCGCCGGCCAGGTTCCAGGCCTTCGAGGCGGATAGCAGCGCGAAGGCGTGCTCGGTGCCGGGCAGCGAGAGGTACGGCACGTGTTGTGCGGGGCCGTAGACGATCGGCGCGTGGATCTCGTCGACGACGACCCGCACGCCGTACGCCTCCGACAGCCGGGCCACCTCCAGCAGCTCGGAGCGCGAGTGCACGGTGCCGGTCGGGTTGTGCGGACTGCACAGCAGGTACGCCGCGCGGCCGCCGTCGCGCGTCAGGTCGGCGAACACCGTCTCCAGGCCGGGGAGGTCCAGCCGCCCGTCGGGCCGCAACGGTGCCTCGACCACTCGCCGGGCGTCGTGGGAGACGAACGCGTAGAACGGCGGGTAGACCGGTGAGTTGATCACCACGGCGTCGCCGGGCGAGGTGACCAGCCGGAGCACCTCGACGATCCCGCGCATCACGTCCGGGACGATCCGGGTGGCCGCGACGTCGAGCTCCCAACCCCAGCGGGCACCGGCGAAGTCGGCCATCGCCGTTGCGTAGCCGTCGGCGTACGCGTAGCCGGTGTCGCCTCGCTCGGCGGCCTCGACCAGGGCCCGGCGCACCGGGTCGGCCAGGGGCACGTCCATCTCGGCCACCCACAGCGGGAGGACGTCGTCGGGGTACAGCGCCCACTTCACGCTGGTGCGCTCGCGGAGCTGGTCGAGACTGAGCTGGCGCAGCGGGTCCATGTCGGCGAGCCTACGACGGGGACCCGGGCAATGGCCCGAACCGATCAGGCGTTTCCCGCCCATGGGCCTTGCGGGATCGGTTGGCGGAGGAGTCGAGTAGTCCCAGAGGAGTCGAGCACAGAGTCCTCGGCAGCAGACCGCGTGAGACGGAGGCCCGGCGATGGCGACACGACGGACGACGAACCCGGTGACCGACCGACCCGGCACGGACACCCTGTCGGTGAGGGCCGGCCGGCTGTACGTCGAGGAGCGGGCGGCGAGCGACCTCGTGGAGGAGTTCGGCTCGCCGATCTTCGTGTTCTCCGAGGCACAGGTGCGGGCCAACCTGACGCGGTTCCAGACCGCGTTCGCAGCCGAGTGGCCGGAGGGGCCCGTCGACGTACTCCCCGCGATGAAGGCCAACACCCTGCTCGCGATCCGGCGGATCCTCAGCGAGTTGGGGGCGGGCGCCGACATCTACTCGCCGGAGGAGCTCGCCGGGGTGCTCACCACCGGCGTCGACCCCGAGCGGGTCTCGGTCAACGGCGGCGGGAAGTCCCGTGAGCACCTGCGCAACTGCGTCGAGGCCGGGGTGCGGATCACCGTCGAGGACGTCGACGAGATCGACCTGATCCAGGAGGTGGCCGCCGAGCTCGGCGCGACGGCGAAGGTCCGGCTCCGGATGAAGCCGGCGTTCCCGAACCTGTGGAAGCCGACCGACTTCAGCCAGCTGACCGTGCCGATCGACCTGGGCATCCAGGTCTACAAGTCCGGGATTCCCCGGGAGTACCTCGCCGACATGGGCCGGCGGATCTTCGCGATGCCCAACGTCGAGCTGGTCGGCCTGCACTTCCACGCCGGGCGGCACCATCCCGGGCTGTGGTACTGGCGCGGCCAGATGACCCGCGTCGCACGGCAGGTGGGCGAGCTGTGCCGGGCCTGGGACGGCTGGACGCCTCAGGAGCTCGACGTCGGCGGCGGCATGCCCAGCCCGCGCGACCCGCACAACGAGGAGATGGCCCGGTCGGAGTTCCTGATCACCGCTGCCGGCTACCCGTTCATGGTCGGTGCCCGCGCTCTCGGCGAGCAGACCTACCACTCGATCATGGGCAAGGTCGTGCCCGCGCTCACCGGTCACCGCACCCGCAAGCAGCCGCCGACGGTGGAGCAGTTCGCCGCCACGATCACCTCCACCCTGCGCAGCGAGCTCACCCGTGAGGGTGTCGACATCTCCGGCATGCGGCTGCAGATCGAGCCGGGTCGCAGCCTGTACGGCGACACCGGGCTGCACCTGACCCGCGTGAAGAAGGTCAAGCGGCAGAGCGAGCCGATCCCGTACAGCTGGGTGCTCACCGACACCACGTACTTCTTCCTCGCCGGAGGGGTGTTCGAGCACAACCGACACCCGTTCGTGGTCGCCGACAAGGTCGATGCGCCCGCGACCCTCGCCGCCGACATCGTCGGGCACTCCTGCTACGCCGACCAGATCGTGCTCGGCGCACGGCTGCCCGAGGTGGTGCCGGGAGACGTGATCGCGCTGCTGGAGACCGGGGCCTACCAGGAGAGCTCGGCGTCGAACTTCAACGCGCTGGCCCGCCCCGCGACGGTTCTGGTCAGCGGCGACAGGGCGAAGGTGATCAAGCGCGCCGAAACCGTCGAGGACGTCTACGCCCGCGACGTGGTGCCCGAGCGGGTGCATGCGCCCCGGGCCGCCGCGAGCCCCGGCACCTCCCGGAGACAGCCGCACGCGGCGTCATAACCGAGGAGCCGCTGGTCTGGGCGGCCGCGATCGCGCAGGTGCTCACGGCGGCGGGGATCGCGGTGTTCTGGCTGACCTGGTTCCGGGAGGCGCACGCCGAGCCCTGGCTCCCGGCGGGGTACGTCGACCACGAGCGCGTCTTCGTCTACCCCGACACCATCCTCGCCGGGCTGCTGGTGGGCTCGGCCACGCTCAGCGTGCTCGGCGAGGACCTCGGCCGCACGCTGTCGCTGGTCACCGCCGGGATGCTGCTGTTCCTGGGGATCATCGACCTGGCCTACTTCGCGCAGCACCGGATGTTCCTGCGCGCCCGCGGGGGAGTGGTCAACGCGGGCGTGGTGTCCGCGGTGCTCGCGCTGGCCGTGTTCCTCGTCGTGGTCCACCACTAGCCCGGCAGACAGGAGGCGGTGCGATGTTCGAGTCGTTCAGCCGCAAGCACGCGATCGTCACCGGCGGGTCCAGCGGCATCGGGCTGGCCGCCGCACGCCTTCTGGCCGAGGCCGGCGCGAAGGTCTCGGCGCTCGCTCTCGACGACGCCGATCTCGCCCGGCTCGAGGCCGAGCATCTCGAGGGGGTTTCCACACACCCGGTCGACGTCACCGACCGGAGCGCGGTGTTCGACGCCGTGGCGGCCACCGAGGTCGGCCACGGCACCGCGGACCTGCTGGTCACCTGCGCCGGAGTGGTGCGTCCAGGAAGCTTCACCGAGCTGGAGCTCGACGAGTTCGAGCGGGAGATGGCGATCAACTACTTCGGCACGCTGTGGGCGATCCGGGCCGTCGTGCCGTCGATGTCGGCCCGCGGGCACGGCGCGATCATGGCGGTCTCGTCGTTCGCAGGCCTGCTCGGGCTGTTCGGCTACACGGCGTACTGCCCCTCGAAGTTCGCGGTGCGCGGACTGTGCGAGTCGCTGCACGCCGAGCTGAAGCCGCGGGGCGTCCACGTGGGCTGCGTGTTCCCGCCGGACACCGACACGCCGATGCTGGCCGCGGAGGTGCCGCTGAAGCCCCCGGAGGCGCAGGCGTCCAGCATGATCCCGGTGATGTCGGCGGACGAGGTCGCCCGCGCGATCCTGCACGGTGCGGAACGCCGCCGGGCCCGGGTCTTCCCCGGCCGGCGGACCCCGCTGCTGGCGCGCACGGTGATGGCGCTCCCAGGGATCACCGCGGCGGTCACCGACCGTGACGTCGCACGCGGGGCCCGGCTCCGCGGGGCCGCCCGCTGAGGGCGCCGACGGGGCTCACGAACCCGCCGAAATGGGAGCCCGGTCCCCATTCGGCCGATCCGGGGTCCGGATGTCACCATGGCGGTATGACCGAGCAGACCCTGACGAGCCACAAGCTCTCCTCCGCCGAACACATCGACATCACCGAGCAGTGGGCGGCGCACAACTACCACCCGCTCCCCGTGGTGATCAGCTCCGGTGAGGGCGCCTGGGTGACCGACGTCGAGGGCAAGCGCTACCTCGACTGCCTCGCCGGCTACTCGGCGCTGAACTTCGGCCACGGCCACCCGCGGCTGCTGCAGGTGGCCCACGAGCAGCTCGGCAGGCTGACGCTGACCAGCCGGGCGTTCTACAACGACCAGCTCGGCCTGTTCGCCCGCGACCTCGCCGAGCTCACCGGCAAGGAGATGGTGCTGCCGATGAACAGCGGCGCCGAGGCCGTGGAGACCGCGGTCAAGGTCAGCCGGCGCTGGGGCTACGAGGTCAAGGGCGTGCCCGAGGAGCGCGCCACGATCATCGTGATGGAGGGCAACTTCCACGGTCGCACCACCACGATCGTCAGCTTCTCGACCGACGAGGACGCGCGGCGTCACTACGCCCCCTTCACGCCCGGGTTCAAGATCGTGAAGTACGGCGACGCGGACGCCCTGCGCGACGCGATCGACGACTCCACCGTCGCGGTGCTGCTCGAGCCGATCCAGGGCGAGGGCGGGGTGATCATCCCGCCGGAGGGCTACCTGCGCGACGTCCGCGAGGTCTGCGACGAGGCGAACATCCTGATGGTCGCCGACGAGATCCAGTCCGGGCTCGCCCGAACCGGCAGGACCTTCGCCTGCGAGCACGAGGGCGTCGTTCCCGACGTCTACATCCTCGGCAAGGCTCTCGGCGGCGGCCTCTACCCGGTCTCGGCGATCGCGGCCAACAAGGTCGTGCTCGACGTGATCACGCCCGGCTCGCACGGGTCCACCTTCGGCGGCAACCCGCTGGCCGCCGCGATCGGTCGCGAGGTCGTCGCGATGCTGGAGACCGGCGAGTTCCAGGAGCGGGCCACCCGCCTCGGCGCCCAGCTCGCCGAGGGCCTGGAGAAGCTGGTCGGCGAGGGGATCCTCGCGGTGCGCGCCCGCGGCCTGTGGGCCGGGGTCGACATCGACCCGCGGCTGATGACCGGCCGCCAGCTGTGCGAGGCGTTGATGGAGCGCGGCGTGCTGGCGAAGGACACCCACGGCTCGACGATGCGACTCGCTCCGCCGATCGTGGCGACCGAGGAGGACATCGCCTTCCTGGTCGACGCGGTCCGCGACGCCATCGCCGAGGCGCAGTCAGCGGCGGTGCAGGGCCCGGCCGTCTGAGCTGCGTCGCCCACCTCTTGTGAGGTGGGCAGGACGGGTCGAGACTGGTGGAAGGCGCATCTCGGGAGGTGCCCGAGATGTCTCCCACCGAGGTGATGCAGATGAGCGTCAACCACCTGGTGGTGACCGTCGAGGCCACGCATCGCGCGTTGGAGCAGCGGCTCGACCACGCCACCCGAGCAGCGAGCAGGAGCAGGCCCCGCGACGTGTACTCGCGCGCCGATGCCTTCCTCTCCTCGACCAGCCGGCACGTGGCGGCCGCGGAGGAGGTGCTCGTCCCGGTCGCGCGGCGACGGCTGTCCGACGGCGACGACCGGGTCAGGGACTACCTGCATCGGGCGCGGCGGCTCGAGCAGGAGGTCGCCTTCCTCAAGGCGCGGCTCTACGGCCAGGCGAGCGCCGTACAGGTGCCGTGGGCGCGGGTGTGGCGCGACGTGTCGGCCGCGCTCGGGGAGCACAACCGGCTCGAGAGCGCGCTCGCCGAGGATCTCGCGGCCGCGCTCGACGACGCCGAGAGGCAGGCGCTGGCCGAGGAGCTGTACCGCGCGGAGGTGAAGGCCCCGACCCGCGCCCATCCGTACCTGCCCCACACCGGCACGGCCGGACGGGTGAGCCACCGGGTGTGGGCGGTCGCGGACCGCTTCTGGGACGCGGTCGAGGGCCGGATCGTGCCGCAGCTGGTCAGGTCGCCGTCGAAGGCACACAGCCACGACAGCCTGATGGCGCAGTACCTCGTCGGGGAGCCGCTGCTCGACGACAAGGCGCCGGTGCTGGCGCCGCGTCATCCACGTGGTGAGCGGCGCCGGCGACGTCGTGGGAGGTCGCCCGAGCCGGCGGGGAGCTAGCCGACCGGCAGCAGGCCAAGCGGCTGCGAGTGAGCCGGCGGCGAGTCAGCCGGCCGCCAGGCGTCTCAGCCGGCCCGCCAGGCGTCCGCGATCTGGCGGAAGCTGTCGATGCGGCGCTTGCGGTCCAGGCCCGGAGTGACGACGACGAGCTCGTCGACCTCGGCGAGCTCCTTCATCTCGCGCAGGCGCTCGACGACGTCGGCGGCCTGGCCGGTCACCTGACGCGGGTCGCGCTCGCGGCGCCGGGAGCGGAACTCCTCGGACCGGGCGTACTCGGTGACCTGCTCGGGCCGCAGGGGCTCCCGGATGTTGCGGGCCAGGTTCTGCATGGTCAACGCCCACGCGGCCTCGAACTCGAAGACCGCGTCCTGGTCGTCGCTGGCGAAGGCCAGCACCGACATCGCCGACCACGGCTGGTCCCCGTCGCGGCGCGGGCGGAAGCTGCGTCGGTAGTCGCGGAGCACGTCGAAGGCGATCTCGGGGCTCTGGTGGTGGGCGAACACCGCGCTCATCCCGTTCACGGCGGCGAAGCGCGGGCCGTAGTGGCTCGACCCGAGCATGAAGACCTGCGGCTGCTCGTCCACGACAGGAGCCGCCACCAGCTGCCGGTAGGGGTGGTCGTCGGGGAAGTCCTGCCCGTCGCCGAGGAAGGCGAGCAGCTCGGCCACCTGGCCGGGGAACTCCGCGGAGACGTCGGCGTTGACGCCGCGACGCAGGACGTGGGCGGTCAGCGGGTCGGTGCCCGGGGCGCGGCCCAGCCCCAGGTCGATGCGGCCGGGGTACATCGCCAGCAGGGTGCGGAAGGTCTCGGCGACCTTGAACGGCGCGTGGTTGGGCAGCATGATCCCTGCGGCTCCGATCCGGATCGCCGACGTCTTCGCGCCGAGGTGGGCGATCAGGATCTCCGGCGCACTGCAGGCCAGGCTGCGCATGTTGTGGTGCTCCGAGACCCAGTAGCGCCGGTAGCCCGCATCCTCCACGGCCTGGGCGATCTCGACGGCGCCTGCGATCGACGCCGACGCCGCCTCGGCGTACTCGATCCCGACGAAGTCGAGGACGGCCAGGGGGAGCGACTCGGACGACATGTGCTGGTTGGGCATGTGAAGTCCAAGTCCCGACGGCCGGCGGGTATTCCGGGGCCCAACGCCTCTGGGCGGCAACGTGGCGCGATGCACACGATCGAGGCATGACACCCACGAAGACGATGTCCCGAGCCGCTGCCCTCGCAGTCGCCGGCGGTGCGGCGTACGCCCTCGCCCGTTGGCCCCGGATGAGCACCTGGGGTGCGACGCTCCAGGAGGCGATCGAGGTGCTGCCCGGCGACGAGGTCATCACCGAGCCGAAGTACCGCACCACCCACGCAATCTCGATCGACGCGCCGCCCGAGCGCGTATGGGCCTGGCTGGTGCAGCTCGGCCAGGGCCGCGGCGGGATGTACAGCTACGACTGGCTGGAGAACCTGGTGGGGCTGCGTATGCACAGCGCGCAGCGGATCATCCCCGAGCTGCAGGAGCTGCGAGTCGGCGACACCATCCGGATGGTGCCCGAGGGGACCCAGCCGGACCTGAGCTTCGTCGTCGCCCGGGTCGAGCCCCCGCACCTCCTGGTCCTCGGGCCCGCCGCGCCGCGCGAGGAGTCGATGGAGTCCGGCTATCCGTACCCGGTGTGGACGTTCGTGGTCCGTCCCGAGGGCGAGCGCGGCAGCCGGCTGGTGGTGCGGTTCTCCAGCGACTTCAAGCCGACTCCGATGGGTTGGCTGTCGAACAAGTACGCGCTCGAGCCGGTGCACTTCGTCATGGAGCGCAAGATGCTGCTCACCCTCAAGGACCGGGCCGAGCACGTCGCCGCCTGAAGCAATGCCCGCTGGCCCGCTGCGGGGGTGGAACCCGGGAACTCAGTGAAAGCAGCGGCCCGAGCCCAGCGCGGCCAACCCGCGTCGGTCGCCAGTGCCCAGTTCAGTGGTCCCGACGTTGTCGCCGTACATCAGTTCGTGCGGGTCGTCCACGTGAGCCAGGCCGACCAGATGTGCAAGCTCGTGAACGATGATGGCGCGCACCTGAGCATCTCCGTTCTCTCTGCGAAGGACCCGAGCTAGCTGCGGGGCGTCCAGCGCGACTATGCCGGTGACGTACTGACTCCGGCCTGAGTATCTGTCAGGAGCGGTCGCGCTGCCGCCGACTCCCGCTACCCGACCCGCGAGATCTGACTGGGTGTGTCCCATTTGAGGTCGACTGCGTCCCGCGGGCCAGCGAGCACCGTGCGCGGCATGTCGTACCCGAGTGATGTGACAAACGAGCAGTGGGCGCTGCTGGAGCCGGTCTTCAACCCTCCCGGCAAGCGCGGACCCAAGCACGGCGCGGGCCTGCGGAAGGTCGTCAACGCGATGCTCTACATCTCCCACACCGGTTGCCAGTGGCGGTACCTGCCCGCGACGTTCGGGCCCTGGACCCGCGTGTGGTCCCAGTTCCGCCGCTGGTCGCGCAACGGCACCTGGGCGCGAGCGTTGGCCGTGCTGCACGGGGCCGCACGAGAAGCCGACGGCCGCGCCGAGGCGACCCCGTCGATGGTGGTCATCGACACCCATTTGGCACGCGGGTCGTCCAACGGCGGGTTCACGTTCCACGACCGCGGCGGCCCCTACGGCCGCACCAAGGGCGCCAAGCGGGTAGTGGCAGTCGATGTGACCGGACTGCCGGTGGGTGCGCTGGTCGTCCCGGCCTCCACCCACGAGAACAGGACCACGGAGCTGATGCTGGAGCACCTGACCGAGCAGGGTGTCACCGACCGGCTCGAGCTGGTCTTGGTGGACCGCGGGGTCACCGAGTCAGCGGCCCGAAAGCTCGGCAGCGACTACGACGTCGAGCTGCGCCGGGTCGGCTGGGACGACAAGAAACCGGTGTTCCGCCCCATCCGGCACGCCTGGCGCGTCGAGGTCGCCCACGGTCGTCTCGGACGTGCCCGCCGGCTGGCGAAGTCGTTCGAGAACACCACCGCCTCGGCCACCGGCTGGCTCCAAGTCGCCTGCATCGCAACCACACTGCGCCACCTGCCACGCGCGGGAACCCACCGGCGGGCACAGCCTCTCGCCGCCTGAGTGCCGCGCCAGCGTCCGCGCGGAATCCGGAGAAGAGTGCGTTATCCAGCTCCTTCAAGGTGGCCAGATGGTCGCAAGTTCGGTGGCCATCCGGACGCGCAGAGCGTCGTGAAGAGGCGCCAGTGAGGCATCACTGCGGTGGAACTTCACAGGATGGAAGCGCCGGACCGGTCGGCCGTTGTCACCTGACGGCTGCCACTGGTAGTCCGGGAGACTGGACTGCGAGAGGCGTTCGTGTCGCCCAGTCCGCCAGATGGGCTTGTCGGGGTGATGCGAGCAATGATCAGAACCTGTGGATGGCCCTCGGCGGGGTGACGTGAAGCGGGCGCACCTCCCGAG
>NZ_BAAGUV010000070.1:0-85353 GCF_054781215.1 Nocardioides pakistanensis
TGAAAGGCATCTGTTGCGTTCACACCCCGGCGAGCCGCACACCTACCTGCGAATCCGGGTCTGAGCCCGGTCACGACCCACGAGGGGCCGGAGAGCGTGTGCTCCCCGGCCCCTCGTTCGTCGACGTTCAGGTCACTCGGGCGCTGGGTCGCCGCCGACGCTGACCTTCACGTGCATGATCCCGTTGGGCTCCTGGCCCGACACCTCGATCCGGGTGCCGGTGCCGCCGACGATGGCGCTGTGACCCGGGTTGTCCGTGTCGTAGTAGGCCATCGGGTCGGTGTCGTCGAACACCGGGACCGCCTCCTGCGAAGGCACGTCCAGTGTCGTCATCGTCCCCGTCGCGGTCTCACGGTGCAGCGAGATCGGGTCGGTCGGCTCGAGGCCGAAGGTGGCGTCGAACGACTGGATCCGGTTGCGCACCAGGGTGCCGTCCGACCACGTCAGCGCAGCAGGCCGTGCATCGATCGGCAGGGCCTGGCCGCCACCGGGGTGGGCGCTCGTGTTGTTGTCGGTGAACTCGGTGTCCCAGTACCAGACCAGCAGGCCGTCCTGGTAGGGGTAGTGCTCCACCTTGTCGGGGTTGCTCGCGCCCCAGCCGAAGTTGTACGGGCCCTCGGCCAGCACGCGGTCGTAGCCGTCGTACCCGCGGTTCTCGGCGATGTAGTAGTGCGAGTAGGCGCGGTCGTAGGAGCCGTTCTCGGCGATCAGGAACTCGTCCATCTTCCAGGTGGGAGCGCCGTCCTCGGCGCCTTCTGCGAGGACCTCGCCCTCGGCGCCGGTGATGGTGATCGCGTCGACCATGAACCCGAGCTCGTTGGTGTAGGCGTCGTTCTCCATCCGGAACCGCAGCTGCACGTCCTGGCCGGCGAAGGCGCTGAGGTCCGCGGTGAGCGGCACCCAGGCGCCGCCGGAGGAGCCGGTGATCCCGAAGCCCTCGTTCGCGGCGTTAGGGTCCTCGCTGGTCGACAGGTTCGTCTGCACCGGCTGCCAGGCCTGGCCGTCGGTGGAGACCTCGACGTAGGCGTAGTCCCAGTCGACCTCGATGTCGTACTTCGCCTGTGCGGCGAGCTGGCCCGCGGCGGGCACGGTGAACTGCGGGCTGGTCAGCGTCGCGGTGCGGTCGTCGCCGCGGCCGGAGTAGAAGTAGTCGGTGCCCTCGGCAGCGGGACCGAGGTCGTAGCTGCGTGACTTCTCCGGGAGCACGGCGACCACGGCCTGCGCGGTGTTCTTGATCTCGCGGAACGACGGACCCAGGTCGTAGCTGCCGCTCTCGCCGGGCGTGAGCACCTCGTAGTCGAGCCAGCGGAGCTGGAGCTTCTCCCACGGACCCATCTGGTTCGGCGTGGTGCCGATCGCACCGTCGCCGTGGGAGAGCCACGAGCCGGAGCTCATCAGGGTCCAGAACGCGGTGCCGTTCTCGCCGCCCTCGGTGTCGTAGAAGTCCGGCAGACCCAGGTCGTGGGCGTACTCGTGGACGAAGACCCCGAGTCCGCCGTTCTCCGGCTCCGTGGTGTAGTCGCGGATCCACAGGCCGGTGTCGCCGATCTCGATGCCGCCGTACTCCGCGCCCTCGGGGCCGACGCCGTCCTCGTGGAAGCCGTTCTGGTTGACCGCCCAGCGGTGGGACCAGATCGTCCACTCGGGAGCGCCGGCCTCCTCGCCCTCACCGGCGTGGATCGCCTGGAAGTGGTCGATGTAGCCGTCCGGCTCGGCGAAGTCGCCGTCGCCGTCGTGGTCGTAGCGGTCCCAGATGTCGAAGGACTGCAGGTACTCGCGGATCCGCTTCGGGGACATGCCCTTGCGGCGCTGGGCCTTGTACCAGGCCTCGGCGGTGTCGTCGATGAAGTAGGTCATGTCCTCGTGGGACTCGGTGGTGCCGTAGGCGGCCTCCGGCTTGTCGACGCGGACCCAGTCGCTGACGTCGCCGGTCACGGTGTAGCGGCCGCTGGACATCTCCTCGTAGACGCCCTTGAACGACTCGCCGCCCTGGTCGGCCATGCCGTTGAAGAACATGTCCATGTAGTGGCCGCGGTTGAAGTCGGGCTTCCAGTACGTGCTGTTGTCCTCCGGGCCCGGCTCGGGGATCTGGTTGTGCAGCGGACCGAACTTGGTGGGGTCGGTCGGCTGGTCGTCGCCTCCGCGACGCCGGTGGTCCTCGCGCTGGTCGAGGTCGCCGTCGCGGCCCTCGACGCGGTGACCCCGGCCACCGCCACCGCCCCGCCCACGGCGCCCCTTCTGCTCGCCGCCGAACTCGACGAGGAAGGACAGCAGCCGCTCGCTCTTCTCGACGGCGTACTCGACCCACTCGTCGGGGCCGACGCGGACCGACTCGGATCCGCCGCGCTGCTGCGGCTCCCGCTTGCCCTCCACGAGGAGCTCGAGGGCGCGCTGCTTGCCTGCGCGGCGCCTCTCCTCCATCGCGTCGGGGCGGTCGTGTTCCTTGCCGCGGACCGAGTCACGAGGCTGGAGCTCGTCCTCGTGCGGGGCGGCGACGGCGGGCACCTGGAACGCCGTCGCGATGAGTGCGGCGCTGGTGACGCCGCCCAGGACGCCGATGATGCGTCGGGTCACGGAGATCCTCCTGTGAGTGGGGAGCCTGCACGCCGATGTTTGTTCAACGGCGTGAAGTCTGGCGTGACTTTCGTCGCGCCTGGCGCACTTCATCAGGACAGACCGACAGATGTCCAGACATCCGCAGGTCTCCGTTTGGTCACGGACCTGGTCTGAGCGTGGGGACCGCGATGCAGGTTTGTGCACCCGCACAACCCTGAAGGGCGGTGGGGGTTTCGGTCCTCAGAGACCGGAGATGCCCTCGCCGCCGCCGGCCTGCTCGTCGAAGCTCTCGTGCTCGAGCAGGTGGAGCACCGGCACGCCGATCTTGCGGCGCGCGCGGGAGGTCCAGTCGAGGTGGAAGAACTCCGCGACCACGTGCGGACGGGTCAGGATGATGGCCTCCCGGCCGTCGACGGAGGTGACCTTCGCGGCGAGCGCGTCGATCGGGTCGACGGTGACGATGTCGCCGACGGCGTCGGCGCCGGCGTCGACGAGCCGCTGGACGCTCTGCGACAGCTCGCGACGGGCGTTGTCGAGGAGCTCGTGCTGGATGTTCTCGAGGTCCTCCTCGTTCATCACCAGCGCAGGCGAAGCGAGCACCTCACTCGCGGCGAGCGACCCCATCGCGGACTCCACGCGCGCGGCGGCGTCCTCGACCGGCAGCAGCAGGTGGTACCTGACGTGCTCCTCGATCTCCTCGTGGAGGCCGCGGACCTGCATCGCGTCCTGGGGGGAGAGCGGCTGCTCGACGAGCAGCACCACGTCGTAGGTCGTCTCGGGCTTCTGCGCGGTCACGGGATCCGCCCTCCACTCATGAAGATCTGGTGGTCAAGACCTTACCCAAGTCATAGCTCACCGGTTCCTCCAACTGGCCGTATCCGCACGACTCCGGGTCGCGGTCGGTGCGCCACCTCTTGAACTGGGCGGTGTGCCGGAACCGGGTGCCCTCCATGTGGTCGTAGCCGACCTCGGCCACCAGCCGGGGTGCCAGCGGGACGAAGGACAGGTCCTTGCCGGCGCTCCACCTGCTCTGTGCGCCGGGGAGCCGGTTGCCGGTGACGTTGTGGTGCTCGGCCTCGGCCCAGCGCCCCCAGGGATGCTCGGCGGTGTCGACCACCAGCGGCTGGAGCTCCTCGACGAGCTCGGCGCGTCGCTTGGCCGTGAACGACGCGGCCACGCCGACGTGCTGCAGGGTGCCGTCGGCGTCGTACAGGCCCAGCAGGAGCGAGCCGAGCAGGGGCTGCTCGGGGGTGGACGTCTTGTGCAGGCGGTACCCGGCGACCACGACGTCGGCGGTGCGCACGTGCTTGATCTTGAGCATGGTGCGGGTGTTGGGCTGGTACGGCGCCCTCAGCGGCTTGGCGACCACGCCGTCGAGGCCGGCGCCCTCGAAGTGGGAGAACCAGTCCTCGGCCTCTGCGGCGTCGGTGGTGGTCGCGGTGAGGTAGACCGGGGCGCTCGCGTGGGCGAGTGCCTCCTCCAGTCGGGTACGCCGCACCGAGAACGGCTGTTTCATCAGCGACTCGTCGTCGACGGCGAGCAGGTCGAACGCGACGAACGACGCCGGTGTCTTCTCACTGAGCATCCGGATGCGCGACTCCGCGGGGTGGATCCGCTCCTGCAACCGCTCGAACTCCAGCCGCTCTCCGATGGCGACGAAGATCTCGCCGTCGACCACGCACCGCTCCGGCAGGGAGTCCTTCACCGCCTCGACCACCTCGGGGAAGTAGCGGGTGAGCGGCCGGGTGTTGCGGCTGGCGAGCTCGACGTCGTCGCCGTCGCGGAAGACGATGCACCGGAAGCCGTCCCACTTCGGCTCGAAGATCAGGCCGCCATCGTGGTCGGCCGGGTCGGGGATCCGCGGCACCGACTTGGCGAGCATCGGTTGCACCGGAGGCATCACAGGCAGACGCATGTCAGGCAGCGTAGCGGCGGCCTCGTAGGCTGGGGCGGTGCCGATCCGCCTGAGCTCCCGCAACCCCCACGTGTCGAAGGACCGGCTGCTCGGTGAGCTGGTGCCGCCGCCGCGCTTCGCCGAGGTCAGCTTCGACTCCTACCGGCCCGACCCCGCCCAGCCCAGCCAGCAGCAGGCGGTCGACGTGCTTCGCCGGTTCGCCGAGCAGCTGCACCGACCCGCTCGCTCGCGGGGCTCGTGGTGGTCGGGTCTGACACGGGGCAAGGCGGCCGAGGGGGCCGGTCCGGGCGGGGTCTACCTCGACGGAGGCTACGGCGTGGGCAAGACGCACCTGCTCGCCTCGCTGTGGCACGCGGCACCGGGGCCGAAGCTGTTCGCGACGTTCGTGGAGCTCACCCACCTCGTCGGCGCACTCGGCTTCCACGAGGCGGTGGCCGCCCTGTCGTCGTACCGGCTGGTCTGCGTCGACGAGTTCGAGCTCGACGATCCCGGCGACACCGTGCTGGTCTCGACGCTGCTGCGCAACCTGCGCGAGGAGGGTGTGCGGCTGGCCGCGACCTCGAACACCCTCCCCGGGAAGCTCGGCGAGGGCCGGTTCGCGACCGCGGACTTCATGCGGGAGATCCAGGGCCTGGCCGACTCCTTCGAGTCGGTGCGCATCGACGGTGAGGACTACCGGCACCGCGGGCTGCCCAAGGCACCCGACGCGTGGCCCTCGGAGGAGGTACGACGGCGGGCCGACGTCGAGGGAGCGAGCCTGGACGACTTCGGCCACCTGGCCAAGCACCTCGCCGACGTGCACCCCTCGAAGTACGGTGCGCTCCTCGACGGCGTGAAGCTGGTCTGCCTCGAGGACGTGCAGACCGTCAGCGACCAGGCGGTCGCGCTGCGTCTCGTGGTCCTCGCCGACCGGCTCTACGACCGGGACCTACCGGTCGTCGCCAGCGGCGTGAGCATGGACGAGCTGTTCGCCCCCGAGCTGCTCGAAGGTGGCTACAAGAAGAAGTACTACCGCGCGATCAGCCGCCTCGACGCCCTGGCCCGCGAGGGCGCCGGGCTCGAGGAGTGATCCGGCGCTCGACCGGTCGCGGGCCGCTCAGCCGGTCGCCGCACGGAACGTCGTGAACGCCGTCCGTCGGGGCAGCGGGTAGACCTCGCGGCCGGCGACCCGGTTCACGATCCCGGCGTTGCGGACCGCCCCGAGACCCAGGTCGGGCGCCGCCGGCCCGTGGCTGTGCAGGTCGGCGTTGGCGACGAAGAGCCGGCCGTCGAGCGCCCCGTCGGCGGACACCGAGTGGTCGCGGTGCACCACCAGCCGGCCTGACCGGTCGATGTGCAGCCGTTGCCTCAGCCCGGCGGAGAGCGGCATCGGCCGTTCGGCGTAGCCGGTCGCCGCGATCACGAGGTCGGTGCGGTGGGTGGTCACCTCGCCGGTGTCGGCATGGGCGAGGGTCAGCGTCACGTCCTCGCCGGCGGTCGCCGCGGCCACCTCCACGGCGGTGCGGAGCTCGACCGGAGCTGCCTTCTCGTCGAGGCAGCGGGTGTAGAGCGCGTCGTGGATCTCGTCCAGGGTCGCGGTGGAGATGCCCTTGTAGTGGCGCCACTGTGCCCGCACCAGCGCGTCCCGCCGGTCCTCGGCCAGCGCGTGGAAGTGGTCGACGTACTCGGGTGTGGTCATCTCCAGCACGAGCTTGCTGTAGTCCAGCGGCGCGAACGACTCGGTCCTGGTCAGCCAGGCCAGCTGCTGACCGGCAGTCCGGCGGCGCAGCAGGTCCAGCACGACCTCGGCGCCGGACTGGCCGGAGCCGACCACCGTGATCCGTCCGGCGTGGGTGATGTCGTCGAGACGGTGCAGGAAGTCGGCGGTGTGGACGACCCGCTCGCGCGGCAGCGCGCGAAGAGCATCGGGGAGCCGGGGCTCGGTGCCCACGCCGAGGAGGACGTGGCGGGCATGCTCGACCCGGGACGTGGTGCCGGTGCGGAGGTGTACGTCGAACAGGTCGCTGCGCTCGTCGTACCCGACCTCGAGCACGTCGTGGCCGAACCGCAGGCCCGGCACCCGGCGTGCCACCCAGCGCAGGTAGTCCTCGTACTCCTGCCGGGTGGGGTGGAACGACTCGCGGACGTAGAACAGGTACATCCGGTCCTGGTCGCGCAGGTAGGACAGGAACGAGTAGGGGCTCGTGGGGTCGACCAGCGTCACCAGGTCGGCCAGGAAGCTGACCTGGAGCAGCGAGCCGTCGAGCATCAGCCCGCGGTGCCAGGTGAGCTCGGGGGACCGGTCGAAGCAGACCACGTCGACGTCGTCGACCGGGGCGGCGAGCGCGGCGAGCCCGAGGTTGAACGGCCCGGCGCCGATGGCGGCCACGTCGTGGGTCCTCACGCCGTCGCCTCCTGGCACACTCGTCCGGTCATGTCGGCGCCGTCGGCGAGGCGGCGTCCGGTCTCCGCGACCAGGTCGAGCAGGGCCCCGATGTCGGAGGCGTCGGCGCCGGGGTTCATCAAGGTGAGCTTGAGGACGGTCGCCGGCGCGCCCCCGACGGCCGTCCGGGTGCGGCCGACCAGCGCCCGTCCCGAGGTGATCAGCGCGCGGCGGACGCGCGCCTGGTGGGCATCGGCGTCCACGCCGTCGGGCGGCACGCAGCGGAACAGCACCGTGGTCAGTCGCGCTCCGGCGACCAGCTCGAGGCGCGGGTCGGCGGCGATCGCGCGCTCCGCGGCCAGAGCCAGGTCGTGGCAGCGGTCCACCATCTCGCCGAGTCCGCTGGTGCCGTAGGCCTGCAGGGCCGCGGCCACCTTGAGGCAGTCCGGCCGGCGGGTGGTCTGCAGGGACCGGCCGAGCAGACCGGCGAGACCGGCGTCGAGATCGTCCTCGGGGATCAGGTAGTCGACCACGCGCTCGGTGCTGCGGAAGGCCGCCGGGTCGCCGACGAGAAGCACGCTCGCCGGCGCCGGCAGCCAGCCGAGCTTGTGGAGGTCCAGGGTCACCGAGTCCGCCCGGTCCACGCCGTCGAGCAGCCCGCGCAGGCGCTCGGAGAACAGCGCGCCGAAGCCGTAGGCGGCGTCGACGTGCAGCCAGACACCCCTCTCGACACAGGCGTCCGCAATGTCGTGCAGCGGGTCGACCGCGCCGTGGTCGGTGGTGCCCGCGGTCGCCACGACCGCGACCGGGGTCCGGTCCGTGCGCGCGAGCTCGGTGCGGAGTACGTCGACGCGCAGCTGCTGCGCGTCGTCGACCGGGATCGCGACCACGGCGTCCTCGCCGAGCCCGAGCGCGGCACAGGCCCGGTGGACCGAGAAGTGGGCGAGCTGGGAGCACAGCACGACCGGGCGGACCAGCGAACCGACCCCGGCGCTACGCGCGTCGCCACCGTGCCGGGCGACCGCGGCGTCGCGGGCGAGCATCAGCCCGAGCAGGTTCGACATGGAGCCGCCCGGAGTCATCACCCCGGCCGCGCCGGCTGGAAGCCCCGCGAGCCGCGCGAGGCCGTCCACCACCCACTGCTCGACCGCGAGCGTGGCTGGCCCCGAGTCGTAGGTGTCCATCGACGCGTTGCCCGCGGACGCCAGCCGGTCGGCCTCGACCGCGACCTCGAGCACCGGCGGCTGCAGGTGTGCGGCGGCGAACGGGTGGGTCAGGTCGAGACCGAGCTCGCTCGCCAGCCGGCCGAGCCGGTCCAGTGCCCGGCGCTCGCCCACACCGGCCCGGGGAAGCGCCGGTCCGAGCCGGTCCCGGGCGGCGGCGAGCACCTCGGCCGGCGCGCCGGCCGGGAGCGGGCCGCGGGGGTGATGGGGTGCAGGGGCGGCACCCCGCCAAGGGCTGGCGGCGATGGGGGCGTCGTGGGCTGGCATGCGAGTGGGGGAGGGCACGCGGACTCCGATCCGTGACGAACTAAGGTGAGCCTTACCTAAGTGCATCCGCGCCGTGTCCGTCAACGCCGGTAGGCGGATCTGGACGTGACGAGGACCTCACGGTGAGCCGGCCCGGTGGCCCTGGCACCATCTGTCCATGTCCGCATCCCGCCTGGCCGACCAGCTGCTCCTGCGACCGGGTCCGGTCGACCTGTCCGCCCACGACACCCGGGACACCCCGGGCTTCGACGGCGGGAAGCAGGAGGGCAAGGCCGCACTGGCCGCCCTCGACGACGAGCTCTCCGAGCTGCAGGAGCGGTTGTTCGCCGAGGGCCGCACCGGCGGGCGACGGCGGGTGCTGCTGGTCCTGCAGGGGATGGACACCGCCGGCAAGGGCGGCGTGATCCGGCACGCCGTCGCCCTGGTCGACCCCCAGGGCGTGCACATCAAGGCGTTCGGCAAGCCCACCGAGGAGGAGCTCGCCCACGACTTCCTCTGGCGGGTCCGCCGGGAGCTCCCCGCGCCGGGGCGGATCGGGATCTTCGACCGCTCGCACTACGAGGACGTGCTGATCGGCCGGGTCCGGGCGCTGGCTCCGTCCGAGGAGCTCGAACGCCGTTATGCCGCGATCAACGACTTCGAAGCCGAGCTGGTCGAGGGCGGTACGACGGTCGTGAAGTGCATGTTGCACATCAGCGCCGAGGAGCAGAAGGAGCGGCTGCTCGCTCGCCTCGACGACCCGACCAAGCACTGGAAGTTCAACCCCGGGGACATCGACGAGCGACGCCTCTGGGGTGACTACCAGGAGGCCTACCAGGTCGCGTTGGAGCGCACCCACACCGAGCACGCTCCCTGGCTGGTCGTCCCCAGCGACCGCAAGTGGTACCGCAACTGGGCGGTCGCGACCGTGCTGCTGGAGACCCTGCGGGGACTGGACCTGACCTGGCCCCGGGCCGACTACGACGTCGCGGAGCAGCGGGCCCGCCTGCTCGAGCAGCCGACGGTCCGGTGAGCCTTCCGCGCCCGGTAGGTTGTGCCGGGTGATCCCGACCGTCTCCGCGACCCGCTACGTCGCGCCGCTGCGCGAAGGCGGCTCGCTACCGGGCATCGTCGAGGCCGACGACCTCGGGACCTACGTCTGCAAGTTCCGCGGCGCCGGCCAGGGCCTGCGGGTGCTCGTCGCCGAGGTCGTCGTCGGCGAGCTGGCCCGCCGGCTCGGGATCCGCACCCCCGACCTCGTCGCGGTGCAGCTCGACGCCGCGATCGGGAAGTACGAGGCCGACGAGGAGGTCCAGGACCTGCTCACCGCCAGCGTCGGGCTCAACCTCGGCGTCGACTTCCTCCCCGGCTCGTTCGGGTTCGACTCCGGCTGCTCGCCGGACCCGGCCGATGCCGCGCGGATCATCTGGCTCGACGCGCTCACGGCCAACGTCGACCGGAGCTGGCGCAACCCGAACCTGCTCGTGTGGCACAAGGAGCTGTGGGCGATCGACCACGGCGCCTGTCTCTACTTCCACCACAGCTGGGCCGGTGGCATCACCAGCCCGGAGCGGTTCGCACGCCAGCCCTACGACGTCACCGACCACGTCCTGGGCAGCTACCTGCCCGGGGTGGCGGCGGCCGACGCCGAGCTGGCGCCTCGGGTGACCGAGGACCTGCTGCGCGAGGTGGTGGCCCAGGTCCCCGACGAGTGGCTCGAGGTGCCGCCGGGGGCCGAGACGACCGACGCGGTGCGCGAGGCCTACGTCGCGTTCCTGCTCGCCCGCGTCTCCGGCGAGCGGGTCTGGCTGCCGACGGCGGGTGCGGCATGAGCGGGATGGGCTTCCAGTACGTCGTGCTTCGGTGCGTGCCGCGCGTCGACCGCGAGGAGTTCGTCAACGTCGGGGTGGTGCTCTACTGCCAGCAGGCCGACTTCCTCGAGGCCCGCTGCCACGTCGACGAGGAGCGGCTCGCCGCGCTCGCTCCTGAGCTGGATGTCGATGCCGTCCGCTCCGCGCTCAGCACGGTGGAGGCGGTCTGTCGCGGCGACGAGTCGGCCGGTGCGGCAGGACGGACCCCGCTCGGCACCCGGTTCGGGTTCGTGAGCGCACCCCGGTCGACCGTCGTACAGCCCGGGCCGATCCACGGCGGGCTGACTCCCGACCCGGCCCGGCAGCTCGACCACCTGCTCGAGCGTCTCGTCCTCTGACGCTGTCTCCGGGCCGCCGCTGGTGCGGCTGGCCGGCCCTCAGCAGCGGGACCGCGTGTGCGGGTCCTCCCACCAGGGCTCGACGCCCGGCCGCGTGTAGTCGCAGTGGCACGGTGCGCCCACCGTGGGCGGTGCTTCTGGCTGCGGTGACGACATCTCGCTCCTCATGGCTCCCCCTGAGCTGGCAGTGTGCGTTGCCCCCACTTCGAAGGTTCCACCCGCGGCGGCCCTGCGAAACCCCCAGATGGCGTACTCGGGAACATCTCGTCCCCCGACGTGGTTGTGGACCAGTGGCGGCACAGCTTCACGCAAGCGAACGAGGCGGCCCCGGACAGTTCCGGGGCCGCCTCGTGTGTGCAGGGGTGGTCACATGTGGATCATGTGGCCGGCGATGCCCTCGATCGCCTCCTTGACCGCCTCGCTGAGCGTCGGGTGGGCGAACACGTTGCGGGCCACCTCGTCGGCGGTGAGGTCCCAGCGCTGCGCCAGGGTCAGCGCCGGCAGCAGCTCGGTCACGTCGGGCCCGATCATGTGGGCGCCGAGGATCTCGTTGTACTTCGCGTCCGCGACGATCTTCACGAAGCCGCTGGTGTCGCCGAGGCCCTTGGCCTTGCCGTTCGCCGAGAACGGGAACTTGGCGACCTTGACGTCGTACCCCTTCTCCTTGGCCTGCTCCTCGCTGTAACCGAAGGAGGCGACCTGCGGCTGGCAGTACGTCGCCCGCGGGATCATGTCGAAGTCGACCTCCATCGTCTCCGCGCCTGCGATCGTCTCGGCCGCGACGATGCCCATCGCCTCGGCCGTGTGCGCCAGCATCAGCTTGCCGGTGACGTCGCCGATCGCGTAGACGCCCTCGACGTTGGTGCGGCCGCGCTCGTCGACGGCGATCGCACCGCGCTCGGTGGTCTTCACGCCGGTGTTCTCCAGGCCGTAGCCGTCGAGCCGGGGAGCGAAGCCGATCGCCTGGAGCACCTTGTCGGTCTCGATGACCTGCTGCTCGCCGTCCTTGGACACGGTGACCTTCACCTTGTCGCCGGAGTCGTCGATGCTCTCGACCTTGGTCGACAGCATCACGTTCACGCCGAGCTTCTTGTAGTGCTTGAGCAGCTCCTTGGAGATCTCGGCGTCCTCGGTGGGCACCATCCGGTCGAGGAACTCCACGATGGTGACGTCCACACCGAAGTTCTTCATCACGTAGGCGAACTCCACGCCGATCGCGCCGGAGCCGGCGATCACGATGCTGCCGGGGAGCTGGTCGGTGAGGATCTGCTCCTCGTAGGTGACCACGCGCTCGGACAGCTCGGTGCCGGGGATCAGCCGGGTCGTGGCGCCGGCGGCGATGATCAGGTTGTCGCAGGTGTAGCCCGTGACGTTGCCGTCGTCGTCCTTCACGTCGACCGACTTGTCGCCGGTGAGCGTGCCCCAGCCGTGGATCTCGGTGATCTTGTTCTTCTTCATCAAGAAGTGGACGCCCTTGACGATGCTGTCGGAGACATCGCGGCTGCGCTTGTGCGTCGGCGCGAACGACATCGTCGCGTCGCCCTCGATGCCGAAGGCGTCCTTCTCGTGCTGGAGGATGTGCGCGAGCTCGGCGTTGCGCAGCAGCGCCTTCGACGGGATGCAGCCGACGTTGAGGCAGACACCTCCCCAGTACCTCTTCTCCACGACCCCGACCTTCAGGCCGAGCTGGGAGGCGCGGATGGCGGCGACGTAGCCACCGGGGCCCGCGCCGAGTACGAGGACGTCGAAGTGCTGGCTCATGACGCGAACATTACCCACCCGCCTGCGGTGGGTCAGACGGGGACGAGCTCGACCGCCCCGACCGCGTAGCGAGCCAGGATCGTCCGCGCCACCTCGGGGTCGGCACCGAGCGGCGCGGAGACCGCCACCGCGCCGGCCTCGAGGGCGAGCTCGGCCGCCCGGTCGGGCAACGTGCCGGGGGCGAGGAACATCGAGCCGACCGCGATGTGTCGCCGGCCCTCAGCGCGGAACTGCCGCACCGCCTCGCCCGTCGCCGGCGGGGCCGCGGACGCGAACGCCGCCACGGTCGGCAGCTTGTGCCGGGCGCCCCAGAGCCGGGCCAGCCGGGCCACGGCCTGGTTCGCCAGCGCGTCGGAGGAGCCGGCCGCGGCGAGGACCAGCGCGTCGAGCTCGCGGACCCGGGCCTCCTTCAACGCGGTGCGCAGCCGTCGGTCGAGCACCTCGAGGAACACCGTCTCCAGGCCGAGGATGCCGCTGGCGCGCACCTTCAGCCCGGGGTGCTTGGCCTCGGCCGCGGCGATCACCGCCGGGACGTCGACGCGGGCGTGGTGGGCCTCGGTGAGCAGGAGCGGCACCACGACGATCTCGTCGTACCCGGCGCGGACCAGCTTGTCGACGACCGTCGGGAACGACGGCTTGGACAGCTCCAGGAAGGCCGCCTCGATCCGGAGGTCGGGGCGGGTGCTGCGGACCTCGGCGCACAGCGCCTGGATCGTCGCCGCGGAGCGGGGGTCGCGGCTGCCGTGGGCCAGTGCCACCAGGGCGGGTGCAGTCATGAGCCGAGGTTCCCTTCGTGGAGTGCTGCTGCGGAGTTGCGGTCGTCGGAGCGGGTCACAGGTGGATCCCGCACTCGGTCTTGGCGCTTCCGGCCCACCGGCCGCTGCGCTTGTCCTCACCGGGTGCGACCCGGCGCGTGCACGGTCGGCACCCGATGGACGGGTAGCCGTCGTACTGCAAGGGGTTGACGAGCACGCCGTGCTCGGCGACGTAGCGGTCGACGTCGTCGTCGGTCCACCGCGCCAGAGGAGAGACCTTCACCTTCTGCTTGTTCTCGTCCCAGCCAACGACCGGTGCGATCACCCGGTTACGGGTCTCGGCCCGGCGCAGCCCGGTCGCCCAGGCGTCGTACCTCGCCAGGGCCTGCTGCAGCGGCGCGACCTTGCGCAGCGCGCAGCACAGGTCGGGATCGCGGGAGAACAGGTCCTTGCCGTAGGCGGCGTCCTGTTCCGCCACCGTCTGGGCGGGACTGACCGTGACCAGGTTGACCGGCAGGGTCGCCGCCACTGCGTCGCGCGTGCCGATCGTCTCGGCGAAGTGGTAGCCGGTGTCGAGGAACACCACGTCCACCCCCGGTGCCACGCGGGAGGCGAGGTGCGCGAGCACGGCGTCGGCCATCGACGAGGTGATGCAGAACCGTTCGCCGAAGGTGGCCACCGCCCACTCGATGATCACCTCGGCAGGAGCGAGCTCGAGCTCGGCGCCCACGTGGGAGACCAGGTCGCGCAGCTCCTCGTTGCTCCGGCCCTCGGTCGTGCTGCCGCGGAAGGCGCGCGCGGCCATCGTCGTCGCGGCAGTCATCGCGCACCTCCGGCCTGCGGCGGGGCGATCAGGCCGAGCAGCTTGAGGGAGAACGCCCGCAGGCACGCCCGGCACTCCCAGGCGCCGTGGCCCGAGCCGTGCTCGGTCTCGTGCGGGCGGAGGTCCTCGTTGCCGCAGTAGGGGCAGTGGAAAGGTACGGCGCGCGTGGTCATCGTGCCCCCTCCAGCGCTGTCTTCGGAGCGGGCGTGCCCTCGCCCCGCAGCAACGACTCGTCGGCGCGCAGCACCCACGCCTGGAACGTCTCGCCCGGCTCGCGGCCGGCCAGGAAGGCGTGTACGACGGCCGTGACGTAGTCGTCGAGCCCTGCGCTGGTCACCTTGTGGGCGCGGAGCTTCCTGCCGAAGACCGGGTCGAGCCCGAGACCGCCGCCGAGGTGGACCTGGAAGCCCTCGACCTGACGGCCGTCCTCGTCGAGCACCAGCTGGCCCTTGAGGCCGATGTCGGCGACCTGGGTGCGCGCGCAGGCGTTGGGGCAGCCGTTGACGTTCACCGTGATCGGGGTGTCGAGGTCGGGGAACCGCCGCTCGAGCTCGTCGATGAGAGCCGCCGCACGGTTCTTGGTGTCGACGATGGCCAGCTTGCAGAACTCGATGCCGGTGCACGCCATCGTGTTCTTGCGCCAGTTGCTCGGCCGGGCGGTCAGCCCGATGCCCTCGAGCGCGTCGAGGAAGGCGGGGACCCGGTCCTCGGCCAGGCCCAGGACGACGAGCTTCTGGTAGGCGGTGAGCCGGACGCCCGCGGCGTCGTACTCCTCGACGAGGTCGGCCAGACGGGTCAGCAGGCTGCCCGAGACCCGGCCGACTGTCGGGGCTGCGCCGACGTAGAACCGGCCGTCCTTCTGCCGGTGCACGCCGATGTGGTCCCCGGCGCTCCGCGGGGAGACGGGGGAGGGGTTGTCCACGAGGGGGCGGTGGAGGTACTCCTCCTCGAGGACCTGGCGGAACTTCTCGACCCCCCAGTCGGCCACCAGGAACTTCAGGCGGGCGCGCGAGCGGAGTCGGCGGTAGCCGTAGTCGCGGAAGATCGACGCCACGCCCTCCCAGGCGTCGGCGACCTCTTCGATCGGGATCCAGACGCCGAGCTTCTGCGCGAGCATCGGGTTGGTCGACAGACCGCCGCCGACCCACAGGTCGAAGCCGGGGCCGAGCTCGGGGTGGACGGTGCCGACGAACGCCACGTCGTTGACCTCAGGCGCGACGTCGTGGCTGGGGTGCCCGGTGACGGCGGTCTTGAACTTGCGCGGGAGGTTGGAGAACTCAGGGTTGCCGATGAAGCGGCGCTTGATCTCGGCCAGGGCGGGGGAGCCGTCGATGATCTCGTCGGCCGCCACACCGGCGACGGGCGAGCCGAGGAACGGGCGCGGGGAGTCACCGCAGGCCTCCTGTGTCTCCAGGCCGACTGCCTCGAGCCGCTCCCAGATCGCCGGCACGTCCTCGACGGCGACCCAGTGGTACTGGATGTTCTGCCGGTCGGTGATGTCTGCGGTGTCCCGGGCGAACTCGGTCGAGGCCGAGCCGAGGGCCCGCAGCTGGGCCGGCCCGAGCAGGGCGCCGTCGGTGCGCACGCGCATCATGAAGTAGCGGTCGTCGAGCTCGTGCGGCTCCAGTGCGGCGGTGCTGCCGCCGTCGTACCCGGGCTTGCGCTGGGTGTAGAGGCCCCACCAGCGGAACCGTCCACGCAGGTCGTTGGGGTCGATGCTGTCGAATCCGCGGTGGGCGTAGATGTTCTCGATCCGCGCCCGGACGTTGAGGGCGTCGTCGTCCTTCTTGAACTGCTCGTTGGCGTTCAGGGGCTCGCGGTAGCCCAGGGCCCACTGGCCCTCGCCACGGCGGGCGCGGGGCCGGGGGGTCCGGCCGGGGCCGGCGGGTGCGGGCTTGGCGGGCCCGGACGGCCGGGGGTGGTTGCTGCTGGAAGTCATGGGATGCGTTCCTGGGGACGAGACGCACGAATCGACGACCACCCGACACCGTTGTCGAGATGTGTATGCCGGCGACCGCGCGCCGGGCTGACTGAGGAGGGGTTCAGACGGCGCGCTGGGCCATACACATCATGCTGCGGGTACGACCGAGGTCCACGTGGCGGCGAGCCACGAGGCGCGTGTCGGTACCTGCAGTGATCATGCGGAGCAGTCTCATCTAGCGGACTGCCGTTCCGCAAAGCGAGATCTCATGTCTTGAGACGTATGTCCGGATGGTGGACGTCGTCCCGCCTGCGAAGGCCCCGAATGTGACGCCCGACACCCTCGCCGCCGGTCGGCCCGCCGACCCGGGTCACTAGGCTGTGGGCCATGACCGAGCCGACTTCTGCAGGGATCTCCGCCTCCACGACGGGCGGGTCGCTCGCCGCGACCGCCAGCGCCGCCTACCAGTCCGCCCTCGAGGTCGTCTCCTCGGTCGAGCCCCGGATCGCCGACGCGATCCGGTCCGAGCTGGCCGACCAGCGCTCCTCGCTCAAGCTGATCGCCAGCGAGAACTACGCCTCGCCGGCGGTGCTGCTGACGATGGGCAACTGGCTCAGCGACAAGTACGCCGAGGGCACGATCGGGCACCGCTTCTACGCCGGCTGCCAGAACGTCGACACCGTCGAGGCGATCGCTGCCGAGCACGCCCGGGAGCTGTTCGGCGCCGAGTACGCCTACGTCCAGCCGCACTCCGGCATCGACGCCAACCTGGTCGCCTTCTGGTCGATCCTGGCGCACCGGGTCGAGACGCCGGGCCTGGAGAAGTACGCCGCCAAGTCGGTCAACGACCTGTCCGAGGCCGACTGGGAGGCGCTGCGCCACGAGTTCGGCAACCAGCGCATGCTCGGCATGTCCCTCGACGCCGGCGGCCACCTCACCCACGGCTTCCGCCCGAACATCTCCGGCAAGATGTTCAACCAGCGCAGCTACGGCACCGACCCCGAGACCGGTCTGCTCGACTACGACCAGGTCGCCGCCGCCGCCCGCGAGTTCAAGCCGCTGGTGCTCATCGCCGGCTACTCCGCCTACCCACGTCGGGTGAACTTCGCCAAGATGCGCGAGATCGCCGACGAGGTGGGCGCCACCTTGATGGTCGACATGGCGCACTTCGCCGGGCTCGTCGCCGGCAAGGTGTTCACCGGCGAGGAGGACCCGGTGCCGTACGCCCACGTCGTCACCACCACGACCCACAAGTCCCTGCGCGGTCCCCGCGGCGGCATGGTGCTCGCCACGGAGGAGTACGCCCCGTCGGTGGACCGCGGCTGCCCGATGGTGCTCGGCGGTCCGCTGTCGCACGTGATGGCGGCGAAGGCGGTCGCGCTCGCGGAGGCACGCCAGCCGTCCTTCGCGTCGTACGCCCAGGCGATCGCGGACAACGCCAAGTCCCTGGCCGAGGGCTTCATGAAGCGCGGCGCAAAGCTCGTCACCGACGGCACCGACAACCACCTCGTGCTGCTCGACGTGACCGGGTTCGGCCTCACCGGGCGGCAGGCCGAGTCCGCGCTGCTCGACGCCGGCGTGGTGACCAACCGCAACTCGGTGCCGGCCGACCCGAACGGCGCGTGGTACACCTCCGGCATCCGCCTCGGCACGCCCGCGCTGACCTCGCGCGGGTTCGGCCACGACGAGTTCGACCGGGTCGCCGAGCTGATCGTCGACGTGCTCTCGAACACCGAGGCGAAGCTCACCAAGGACGGCAAGCAGTCCAAGGCCAACTACGCCCTCGCCGACGGCGTCGCCGACCGCACCAAGGCCGCCTCGGCCGAGATGCTCGACAAGCACCCGCTCTACCCCGGCCTCGAGCTCACCTGAGCCTCCGCGGACTCCCGCCGCCCGGTTCGTGTCAGATGAACAGGCAGGATGGACCGGGCGGTGCAGGTCACCCGCTGGGCGTCGCTCCAACTAGGACAACCTGCCTGTTCAACTGACCCGCGGTCGCTCCGACGACCGGCTCTCGAGACAGCGACCCATCGGGACCGCATCGGTCGAGCCTGTGGACGACGATCGGCACGCATGCTGCGCGATGACCACAATCTCTGGCCATGAAGGTCACCGAGGTGCTCGAGCGGATGGGCGGCGTGGGCACACGGGCGACCCTGGTCGCGGCGACCTCTTCGTCCGACGTGCGAGCAGCTATCCGGTCCAGCGAGATCGTGAGGGACGCCCACGGGCGCTACTCGCTTCCGGTGGCTGCCGCGGCGCTGCGTGCCGCCAACGCGCTGAGCGGGGTCGTCTCCCACCGCTCGGCCGCCCTTCACTGGGGCTGGGAGCTGAAGACCGTCCCCGAGCTGCCGGACGTGACCGTGCGCCGCAAACGGCATCTGGCGGCCGGGCAGGCCGACGAGGTGGCCCTGCACTGGGCGGACCTGCAAGCCGATGAGGTGGTCGGTGTGGTCACTTCGCGAGAGCGGACGCTCACGGACTGTCTTCGGGGACTGCCGTTCGACGAAGCACTTGCAGTCGCCGACTCCGCGCTCCGGCACGGGGCACTCCCCAAGAGCCGCCTGATCTCGCTGGCATCGACGGTCAAGGGACCGGGTTCGCCACAGGCTCGCCGCGTGGCTCAGGAGGCGACTCACCTCGCTGCGAACCCGTTCGAGTCCGTGTTGCGTGCGATCGCGCTCGACGTACCCGGCCTGAATCTCCGACCACAGGTGGCGGTCGCCGATGAGGATGGCGCAGGCAGGACTGATCTGGCGGATCGGGACCGGCGGTGGGTCGTCGAGGCCGAGTCGCACAGCTTCCACAGCCGACGCGGGGCACTACGGCGCGACTGTCGCCGCTACACGAAGCTCGTCCTGCTCGGCTGGAAGGTGCTCCGCTTCGCGTGGGAGGACGTCATGTACTACCCCGATTACGTCAGCGCCTGCCTCGAGAGCGCTGCTGCACTGTCATCTGAACAGGCAGATTCGTCCTCCGACCCGCGGCGGGCCGTCTGAGTGCGGCTAGACGGAGAGAACCTGCCTGTCGAGATGACCGAAGCAGTGTCCGACGCTAGGTGGGCGGTCAGGGGGTGGGGGTGGTGCGGTCGACGATGGACTTGAGGTCGATGCCGCGGGGGAGCATGCCCATCGTGCCGCCGTACTCCGCGCCGAGCCGGGAGGCGCAGAACGCATCGGCGACGGCGTCCGGTGCATGCTGGACGAGCAGGGCACCCTGCAGGGCCGCGGCCATCTGGCCGGCGAGTCGGCGGGCGCGCAGCTCGAGGTCGCTGGTGTCGGCGAGCTGCTCGAGGACCCCGTCGATGGCGCGGTCGAGCCGCTCGTCCATGCCGCGGGCCTTGCCGACCTCGACGATCCACGCGTTGAGCGCCTCGGGCTCGCGGGACAACGCCCGGAGCACGTCGAGCGCGTTGACGTTGCCCGAGCCCTCCCAGATCGAGTTCAGCGGCGACTCGCGGAAGAGCATCGGCATCACCGACTCCTCGACGTAGCCGTTCCCGCCGAGCGACTCCAGCGCCTCGGCCACCATCATCGGGGTCCGCTTGCAGACCCAGAACTTCGACAGCGGCAGGGCGATCCGGCGGAACGCCGCCTCGTGCGGGTCGTCGGCGCGGTCCACCGCGGCGGCCAGCCGGATCGACAGCGCGGTCGCGGCTTCGGCCTCCACGGCGAGGTCGGCGATCACGTTCTGCATCAAGGGCTTGTCGGCCAGCAGGCTGCCGAAGGCGGACCGGTGCGCGACGTGCCAGGACGCCTCGGCCACGGCACGGCGCATCAGCGAGGTCGAGCCGAGCACGGTGTCGAGCCGGGTGGCGGCGACCATCTCGATGATCGTGCGCACCCCGCGGCCCTCGTCACCGAGCCGCTGCGCCCAGGTGCCGTGGAACTCCATCTCGGAGGAGGCGTTGGACCGGTTGCCCAGCTTGTCCTTCAGCCGTACGACGTCCAGCCGGTTGCGCGAGCCGTCGGGCAGCACCCGGGGCACGACGAAGCAGGTGATCCCGCCGGGCGCCTGCGCGAGCACGAGGAACACGTCGTTCATCGGGGCGGAGGTGAACCACTTGTGGCCGTGCAGGGTGTACTCCCCGTCGACCGCCGTCGGTCGGGCCTCGGTGACGTTGGTCCGCACGTCGGATCCGCCCTGCTTCTCGGTCATCCCCATGCCGGCCAGGGCACCGCGCTTCTCGGTCACCGAGCGGACGCCGAAGTCGTAGGAGGTCGACGCCAGCAGCGGCGTCCACTCCTTGGCGATCGCGTCGTCGACACCCAGCGCAGGAATCGCGGCGTAGGTCATCGAGATCGGGCAACCGTGGCCGGGCTCGGTCTGCGACCACGCCATGAAGCCCGCTGCTCGACGTACATGGGCATGCGGGGAGTCCGAGGTCCACGGCGCCGCCTGGAGCCCGTGGCCGACGGCGCGCTCCATCAGCCAGTGCCAGGACGGGTGGAACCGCACCTCGTCGATGCGGTTGCCGTAGCGGTCGAAGGGGGTGATCTCCGGGCCGAAGCGGTTGGCGAGCATCCCGTGCTCGCGGGCCTCCTCGGTGCCGGCCATCGCGCCGAGCTCGACCAGGTCGTCGACCACGGCGCGGGACGCGTGCCGCTCGACGGCCTCCACCAGCGCCTTGTCGGCGAGGACGACGTTGTGACCGACCAGCGGCGGGGCCTGGTTCGTTGCTACACGGTTATCGATGCCCATGTGGCTACGGTAGTTCCATGTCACGGGAGACGGGGAGCCAGGCGGTTCCCCAGCAGTCCCGCTGGGTCTCGGCCCGTGGGGCGACGTGGCGACTGGTGGTGTCCACGGTGGGCACCTGCTACCGCAACCGGGTCACCGGCCTGGCCGCGGAGGCGGCGTTCTTCGCCCTGCTCTCCCTGCCGCCGCTGATCTTCGCGCTGGTCGGCTCGATCGGCTACGTGTTCGAGAGCTTCAGCGACGCGCGCGCCGCCGAGGTGCGGTTCGCGGTGATCGATGCGGCAGGGCGCATGCTGACCGAGGACACGGTCTCCAGCATCATCGAGCCGACGCTGAACGACGTGTTCCGGGGCGGCCGCTACGACGTCGTCTCGATCGGCTTCGTGCTGGCCCTGTGGTCGGGCTCGCGGGCGCTCAACGTCTTCGTGGACACGATCACGATCATGTACGGCCTCGGCGGACGCCGTGGCCTGGTCAAGACCCGGATGCTCTCCTTCGTGCTCTACGTGCTCGGGCTGGTGACCGGCGTGGTCACGATCCCGCTCGTGGTGGCCGGGCCGACGCTGGTCGAGCGGGTGGTCCCGGCGCAGTTCGAGTTCGTCAACGCGCTGTACTGGCCGTCGGTGGTGCTGCTCTCGATCTGCTTCCTCGCCACGCTCTACCACGCGTCGGTGCCGGTGCGGACGTCGTGGCGGTACAACCTTCCCGGCGCCACCTTCACCCTGACGCTGTGGGTGCTCGGTTCGTTCCTGCTCCGGTGGGTGCTCACCAGCACCGCCGGGGAGTCGACGTCGATCTACGGCCCGCTCGCCGCCCCGATCGCCGTCCTGCTGTGGCTGTACCTGCTCTCGATCGCGGTGCTCATCGGCGCCGCGGTCAACGCCGCGTTCGACCGGGTCTGGCCGGAGTCGGAGACCGCACGGGCCCGGATGGAGCTCGTCCGCCGGTTGCGGCTGAAGGGCATGCTGCCGCGGCTGCGCCGCGACGAGGAGGACCGAGGGAGGTTCGGCCCCGGTGAGGACGACCCAGCGGAGTACGGCGGCGCAGGCGCGTACGACGCGGCAGCCGGCCCCGTCGAGCCGATCCGGGCGTCCGAGGAGCCCGAGGCCGGACCCCACTCGGCGCGCGGGGACCGATAACCAGATGCGGCGCCCGCGCCCCGGCCTTACATTCCGAGGGTGCTGGAGACCATCGGATTCGACCCGCGGATGGCCCGAGCGGCCGTTGCTGCGGACGCCGAGGTCGGCCGCGTGGTGCGTGTGGACCGCGGCCTCGCGGAGGTGCTGACCGAGCGCGGCCTGGTGCGCGCCGGCTACTCCGGCGAGCTGCTCGGCGAGGTGGCCCGTGATCCGGTGGCCGCCGCCACCACCGGGGACTGGGTCGTGGTGCGGGCCTGGCCCGACGACAAGCACACCCTGGTGCGGGTGCTGCACCGCACGAGCGTCGTGGTGCGAAGGACGGCGGGCAAGCAGTCGCACGGCCAGGTGCTGTGCGCGAACGCCGACCACGTCGCGGTGGTGGTGGGGCTACACCCCGAGCCCGTGATCGCCCGGATCGAGCGGCTGCTGTCGTTGGCCTGGCAGAGCGGGGCGACCCCGCTCATCGTACTCACCAAGGCCGACCTGGTGCCGGACGCGGAGTTCGTGAGCGCTGACGTGGCCGAAGCCGCACCCGGGGTCGAGGTGGTGACCACGAGCACCCGCACCGGCGCCGGCTTGCCGCGGCTCCGCGAGATCGTGGGTGCCACCGGCACGATCGCCCTGCTGGGCGCGTCCGGGCACGGCAAGTCCTCGCTGGTGAATGCGCTGGCGGGGGCCGAGGTGCTCGGCACCCGGACGCTCCGCGCCGACGGTCGCGGCCGGCACACCTCGGTGCGCCGCGAGCTCGTGCTGCTGCCCGGCGGCGGCGCGGTGATCGACACCCCCGGCCTGCGCGGCATCGGCCTGCCGGGCGGGCAGGTGGGGCTCGCGCGCACCTTCGCCGACGTGGAGGACCTCGTGGCGCGCTGCCGCTTCGACGACTGCAGCCACCGGGTCGAACCTGGCTGTGCGGTCCGCGAAGCCCTCGGGTCGGGCACCCTGCCGGTCCGCAGGTACGAGAGCTGGCTCGAGCTGCGGGCCGAGGTCGCGGCGGCGGAGCGCAGGGCTGCCGGCCGGGTGGTGCCGGCGCACCGGAAGCGACAGGCGAGGGGAGGAGCATGACCGACGTCACCGTGCGGCCGGAGCGGGTCGAGGACGTCGACCGGGTGACCGAGGTGGTCGCGGCCGCCTTCGGCGACGAGCCCGTGGCCGAGCTGTTGTCGGCGCTGCGGCGGTCGAGCTCCTGGCGAGACCTCTCGTTCGTCGCCGAGCGCGCAGGCCGGGTCGTCGGGCATGTCTCCTTCTCCCGCGGCTGGCTGGACGCGCCGCCCCGGCTGGTGGAGGTCCTCGTGCTCAGCCCACTGTCGGTGGACCCGGCGGTGCAGCGTCAGGGCGTCGGCTCGGCGCTGGTACGGCGGTCACTGGAGGTGCTGCAGCAGCGACCCGAACCGATCGTCTTCCTCGAGGGTGACCCGGCCTACTACGGCCGGCTCGGTTTCCTCCCCGGCGGGCCGGCCGGCTTCACCGCACCGTCGGCGCGGATCCCGTCCCGGGCCTTCCAGCACGTGCTGCTGCCGTCGTACGAGCCATGGATGACCGGCGCCCTGGTCTACCCCGACGTCTTCTGGGAGCACGACTCGGTCGGGCTGCGTGAGCAGCACGACCCCGAGCCGGGTCGTGAGGCTCAGCCCTAGGCCCCAGGGCGCAGGTGCCTGCTGCTGCGTGGAATGCTTCTGGTCCGCAGCGAAGTCCACCAAGCTCGAAGGGACCAGATGGGAAACGTCAGCCTGCCGACGCCGGTGGCCCTCGCCGGAGGCGCGATCTGCGTCCTCGGTGGCTACCTCCTCGGGGTGCTCGCAGGACCGGACACGCCGAGCCGGACGACGGCCGTCGTGGAGAGCTACGACCAGCGGACCGGCCGGCTGTGCCTGACCGGTGACGCGATCGGTGACCAGGAGGGCGTGACCGAGACCGGCCGGCTCTGCGGCACCTGGCGGCGCAGCGTCGGCGACGAGGACCTGCCCGACCCGGGCGAGCAGTTCCGCTTCGTCTCGGTCGTGGTGGACCAGCCGCCGCCGGGCGAGGAGAGCGAGGACGGGCCGTTCACGGTCATCTACGGCGATGTCGTGCCCTAGGTGCACTGGGTGGACCGCTGTGTCCCGTAGATTCTGACCGTGCCCGACCAGCCTGAGCCCGACACACTGCCGCGGGTCCGCCTACCGGCGATCACCCGTTCCCCGTGGTGGGAGCTGTCCCGGCGGATGCTGATGGCCCTCGGGGTGCTGGTCGCGACGGTGCTGATCGTCTACCTCGACCGTGAGGGCTACAACGACTCCGCGGACGGCCACGTCGACCTCGTCGACGCGATCTACTACACGACCGTCACGCTCAGCACGACCGGCTACGGCGACATCTCGCCGTTCAGCACGCAGGCCCGCCTGGTCAACGCGTTCGTGATCACGCCGCTGCGCGTGGCGTTCCTGGTGCTCCTGATCGGCACCACGATCGAGGTCCTGGCCAGCCAGGGCCGTGAGATGTTCCGGGTCGCCCGGTGGAGGAAGCACATGCAGGACCACGTCGTCGTGATCGGCTACGGCACCAAGGGGCGCAGTGCCGTCGACACCTTGGTGAACAACGGCGTCGGCAAGGAGTCGATCGTGATCGTGGACCCCAGCCAGGCCGCGCTGGGTGACGCCCACGCCGACGGGATCGCGGTCGTCACCGGGGACGCGACGCGGCGCGAGGTGCTGCGCCGGGCCGGCGTGCAGCGGGCGCGGCAGGTGATCATCACGACCAACCGCGACGACTCCACCGTGCTGTGCGCGCTCAACGTGCGCCAGCTCAACCCCGACACCTACGTGGTCGCCGCCGTGCGCGAGCAGAACAACGTGCCCCTGGTGCGGCAGTCAGGGGCCGACTCGGTGATCACCTCCTCCGACGCGGTGGGCCGCCTGCTCGGTCTCTCGACGCTGAGCCCCAGCCTCGGCTCGGTGATGGAGGACCTGCTGACCTACGGCCAGGGCCTCGAGGTCGCCGAGCGCGACCTGCTGGTGCCCGAGGTCGGCAAGCAGCCCCAGCAGCTGCCCGACCAGGTGATCGCGGTGGTGCGCGACGGCAAGGTGCACCGCTACTTCGACCCGGTCGTCACGCAGCTCGCCCGCGGCGACAAGCTGATCGTCGTACGACCGTCCGAGGAGCTGCCCTGGGCGCCTCGCCCCGGCACCCACGAGGACGAGGACCGCACCACCGACGAGGACTGAGCCGGCCGGTCAGGCGCCGACGCGGCGCAGCCAGCGCAGGTGCTCGGTGTCGCCGAGCAGCTGGAGCCGGCGCCACAGCGGGCTCGACGGCACCGCCTGGGTGTGATGCGCGCGGCTCGCCGCGATCTGGTGGCTGCGGTCGACGGTGACCGTGATGTCGACCTGCTCGGGGGCGCAGCCGGCGAAGCCGTCGACGCCGAGCTCCTCGTTGAGCTGCTCGGCCACCGGATCCGGCAGCGTCCAGGCCAGGACAGGCAGGTCGAGCACCTCTGCGGCGAGCAGCGCCGCGGCCGTGGCGGCGGCATGGTCGGGATGGCCGGTGACCCCGGTGGTGTCGAAGACCAGCAGCCCGTCGCAGCCGTGCACTCCCACCTCGTCGATGACCTCGCCGGCCAGGAGGTGGCGGCACACCTCGCGGAGCGAGCCGTCGGGGTGGTGGTGCATGACCACGGCGCTCACCCCGAGCGCGCGTGAGGCGGCCGCCAGCTCCTCGCGGCGCATCCGGCTCAGGTTCGTCCCGGCCCCGACGGTGGAGGCCTCGCCCTCGGTCAGGCACAGGACGCTCACCTCGCTGCCGCGGTCGGAGAACGCGTCGACGACCGCGCCCAGGCCGAAGGACTCGTCGTCGGGGTGGGCCACGACCGCGAGCACGCGCCGCCAGTCGGGCAGCTCGGTGTGGCGCGCTGTCGCGGGGACCGGTCGGGTCTCCATGGCTCTCCTTCGGTGTGGCCGTCCTGTTCCCAGGGTCCGGGACCGTGGCTCGCCGCCCAAGGGCCTTTCGTCCCATACGGCCCGGGGTATGGCCCGACTATGCTCCGGTCATGGACCTGGCCGAGCCGTTCGAGACCCCGCTGCTGCGCCGGATCCGTGACGCGGTGATCGGCGACGACCAGGTGATGGTGGGACCGTTCGGGCCACGCCGGGTGACCTACGCCGACTACACCGCCTCAGGCCGGGCGCTGTCGTTCCTCGAGGACTTCATCCGTTGTGAGGTGCTGCCCCGCTACGCCAACACGCACACCGAATCCAGCGGCACGGGCCTGCAGACGACCCGCCTGCGAGAGGACGCACGACGGATCATCCACGACGCCGTCGGCGGTGACGACGAGACCGTCGTGATCTTCGCGGGCTCGGGCTCCACCGGCGCCATCGACAAGCTGATCGGCGTTCTGGGCCTGCGTATCCCGTGCACGCTCGAGGACGAGTACCACCTCAGCGACGCGATCCCCGCCGACCGCCGACCGGTCGTGTTCATCGGTCCCTACGAGCACCACTCCAACGAGCTGCCGTGGCGGGAGTCGATCGCCGACGTCGTCCCGATCCCCGCCGACGGCGACGGCCACATCGACCTCGGCCGGCTGGAGGCCGAGCTGGTCCGCCACGCCGACCGGCCGCTGAGGATCGGCAGCTTCTCGGCGGCGAGCAGCGTCACCGGGATCCTCAGCGACACCCACGGCATCGCCGCGCTCCTGCACCGCCACGGCGCGCTGAGCTTCTGGGACTTCGCGGCCGCCGGCCCCTACGTCGAGATCGAGATGTACGGCGGCCCGGCGCGGGACCCGCTGGCCTACAAGGACGCGGTGTTCCTGAGCCCGCACAAGTTCATCGGCGGCCCCAGCACGCCGGGCGTGCTCGTCGTACGCCGGGAGCTGCTGACCAACCGGGTCCCCGACGTGCCCGGCGGCGGCACGGTCGCCTACGTCAACGCCGACGGGCACCGCTACCTCGACGACCCGGCGCACCGGGAGGAGGGCGGCACCCCGGCGATCGTCGAGTCGATCCGCGCCGGACTGGTGTTCCAGCTCAAGGAGGCCGTGGGCATCCAGGTGATCCGCGAGCACGAGGAGAGCTACCTGCGCCGGGCGCTCCTGCGCTGGCAGGACGAGGCCGGGATCGAGATCCTCGGCAACGTCGACGCCGAGCGGCTCTCGATCGTGTCGTTCGTGGTGCGCGCACCCAGCGGGAAGTACCTCCACCACAACTTCGTGGTGGCGCTGCTCAACGACCTGTTCGGGATCCAGTCGCGAGGCGGCTGCTCGTGCGCCGGTCCCTACGGACACCGGCTGCTGGGGATCGACCTGGAGACCTCGCACGAGCTCGACCGCGAGGTCGCGCACGGTTGCGAGGGCATCAAGCCCGGTTGGGTGCGGGTGAACTTCAACTACTTCATCTCCGAGGCGGTCTTCGACTACGTCGTCGAGGCGGTGCGGATCGTGGCCCGGGACGGGTGGCGGCTGTTGGGGGAGTACCGCTTCGACGTCGCCCGTGGGGTCTGGGTGCACCGCACCGGCACGGTCGAGCCGCCGCTCCGGCTGAGCCAGATCAGCTACGGGCCCGACGGAGAGATGCGTTTCCCGCGGCACGACGACACCGCACCGGAGTCGGAGCTCGAGCGCTACCTGAAGGAGGGCGCGGAGCTGCTCGCGTCCGCCACGCCGCCCGACCTGACCACGCCTCCGTCGTCGGTGTCCGACGACTTCGAGCACCTGCGCTGGTTCGACCTGCCGCGGGTCTGCCTGGAGGGTTAGCTGCGGGCGCCCACGCGGCGCGCGGCGAGGGCGGCGACGTCGTCCTCGCGGGTGTGGTCGCGGACGGTCTCGACGAGGTCGGCGAGCTTGTCGGTCAGCGGTCCGTTCTCGAGCAGGTCGGTGTGCCGGGTCAGGCGCGCCTGGCCGACGTCGATGTCCTCGTCGCGCCGCTCGATCAGGCCGTCGGTGTAGAGCAGGAGCGTGTCGCCGCGGTCGAAGGGGATCCGTGAGGCGGTGCGCGTCTGACCGGCCAGGCCGAGCGGGGCCGTGACGGGCTCGGAGATCGTCACGACGCCGCCGCCGGCCCGGATCACCACGGGCGGGGGATGGCCGGCGTTGACGAACTGCAGCTCGTCCCGGACATGGTCGGCCAGCACGTACACCAGGGTCACGAGCTGGGTGTACTGGTAGGTCTCGAACATCGTGTCGAGGCGGCGCAGCACCGTGTCCGGCGACGGGTCGACGGCGACGTAGGACCGGACCGCAGCGCGCATCTGTGCCATCGCGGCGGCAGCGGCCACGCCGCGGCCCATCACGTCGCCGACGAAGAACGCCACGCCACCGTCCACAGGAAGCACGTCGTAGAAGTCGCCGCCGACCTCGGTGCGGCCGGACGGACTGTAGTACGACGCCAGCTGCCAACCCGGGACGTCGGCGAGCTGCTCGGGGAGCACCGCGCGCTGGAGGCGTACGGCGGCCTCCCGGGTCTCGCTGTGCAGCTGCGCGTTGTCGATGGCGACGGCCGCCCGGCGGGCCAGGTCCTCCACGAAGGTGAGGTCGGACTCGCTGAAGGTGCGCCGCTCGTCGGAGGACACCCAGGTCATCACGCCGAGCACCTTGCCCTGTGCGACGAGCGGGACCGACACCGCGCTGCGCAAATCGAGCTCCCGGATCAGTCTCAGGTGCTCGGCGTCCTGAGCGCTGGACTCGATCAGCTCGGGCGGGATGCGGGGGATGAACTCGCTCTGCCCGGTGCGCACGACGTTCCACGCTCCACGCGGGGAGTCCCGGCTGACCGGGTACCGGCGCTGGATCTCCTCGACGAACGCGATCTTCCTCGGGTCGTTGTGCGCGACCGCGAGCGTCCTGAGGTCACCGTCCTCGAGCAGGGCGATCGAGCACCAGTCGGCGAACTCCGGCACCCCCAGCCAGGCCACCTTCCGCAGCGTGGTGTGGTAGTCGAGGCTGCTGGACAGCTCGGCGGAGGCCTCGCTGAGGAAACGGAGCTTGTAGGCCCGTTCGGCGGCCTCCTCCACCGCCCGGATCCGGTCCATCGCCTGGGCACAGGTGTCCGCCAGCAGGCGCAGGAACTCGCGCTCGGCGTTGTCGAACTCGCGCCGGCCCGGGAAGGACAGGCTGATCGCGCCGAGGGCCTGGCCGGCGGTGACCAGGGGGAGCACCACCAGGCTGCGCTCGCCCTCGGCGGCCAGCTCGAGCTCGGGGTAGCGCCGGCGGATCTCGTCCCGGCCGGTGAGGACCATCTGCTTCCGGGTGCGGATCGCATCAGGTCCCGGGAGGTGCGACCCCATCGGGACCTGAGCCCACCGCGTGGCGATGCTGGCGTCCTCGGCGCGCAGCCCCACCATCGTCAGCGTCTCCGGGTCCGTCAGACGCATCAGCGTGGCCACGGTGGCTCCCGCAGCGTCGGCCGCCTCGGACACCACGATCTTGGTCACGGCCTCCATGTCGTCCGCGGCCACCAGCTCGGCGGTCACGCGCGCGAGGCGCGCGAGTCGGGCAGCGATCCTTTGCTGGCGCCCGGAGACGGGGCCGCGCGAGGCGTCCTCGAGCACCAGGAGGACCCCGACCACCGCGCCCTCGCGGCGCAGGGGCGTCGCTGAGACGTCCAGGAGGTTCGGACCCGCGACAGCGTCCTTCAGCGGCAGCTGTCCGTTCCAGGTCGCCCCGCCGAGCACGTGGGCCAGGACCTCCTCGCCTCCGCCGCGATGGTCCTCGGGCAGGATCAGGTCGAGAATCCCCAGCCCCAGCATCTCCTCGCGGCTGCGGGAGAGCAGGTTCTCGCCGGCGATGTTGGCGTACACCACGCGTCCGGCGGCGTCGGCTGCGATCGCTGCCGTGTTCAGACCGTCGAGATGGGCGACGTCGGTGCGCCACGTCCGCGGGTCGTGGGCGTCGCTCAGGGGCATGAGGGGATCATGTCACGGCGCGGCCGAGAATCCGGCGGAGAAACCGGACAACCAGGGCCCGTCGAACATGCAGCTCGCCCGTTCCTGCGAGGGGCTCAGGCGGGAGTCCGGTCCCGGAGCGCGCTGGCTGCATGTTCGACGGAACGGGTGTGTTCCCCAGAAACGAGTCGAGGCCCCCGAAAGGGCCTCTGACCTGCGGATCAGGTGAAGTTCGATCACCGTGCTGGTGGGCGATACTGGGTTTGAAGTGTTGAGAAGCGGGCTACCACGACTGGCCCGCCGACGTCCAGATTCGCGGTAAACTCCCAGGTCAGAGGGCATTTCGAGGCAGGACAGATTGAGTCACATCAGGACAGGTGTTGACCGCGCTATTCCTCGTATGTTCCACGAAAGGCGATACTGGGAGGACACAAGATGGCTCCGAAGCAGCAGCGGGCCCGGCGCAGTTTCGGCCGGGTCGAGCGGCTGCCGTCGGGCAACTACCGGGCCGGCTACACCGGTCCGGACGGCCAGCTCTACCGAGCCTCCACGACCTTCGACGCCAAGGACGACGCCATCGCCTGGCTGTCCGCCCGACGTGCCGAGATCCAGATGGAGGTCTGGGCGCCCGACGTCGCGAGCCGTGGCGCGAGGCGACGGGAGTCGCCGACCTTCCGGTCCTACGCCGACCTCTGGCTGGAAAACCGCAAGACCAAGGGCCGCGAGCTGCGGCCCACGACCCGTCGGCAGTACCGCATGCTGCTCGACAAGTTCATCCTCCCGGCCCTCGGCGATCAACGAATAGACCGGATCACCAACGAGGACGTCAACGCCTGGTACGATGACCTCGCGCCGGGGCGGGAGACGATCAGGGCGCAGTCCTACAGCCTGCTGCGCACCATCTTCGCGAGCGCGGCCTCCGAGCGGCCGACCCCGTTCATCCCGTACAACCCTGCTCACATCCGGGGTGCCGGCAGCACCAAGCGCGCGCATCAGGTGCAGCCAGCGACCCTCGCCGAGCTGGAGACGATCGTCGCCGAGCTGCCCGACCGCTACCAGCTGATGGCGCTGCTCGCGGCCTGGTGCGCGATGCGCTTCGGCGAGCTCACCGAGCTGCGCCGCGGCGACATCGACCTGCGGACCAACCGGGTGAAGATCCGCAGAGGAGTGGTGCGCGTCGACGGCGAGTTCATCGTCGGCCCGCCCAAGTCCGACGCGGGCAGTCGTGACGTCGCGATCCCACCGCACCTGGTGCCGCTGGTCAAAGACCACCTTTCCCGGCACACCGCGTCTGGCAAGGATGCACTGCTGTTCCCGGCCGCCGCCGACAGCAACGCCCACATGGCGCCGTCCACGCTGTACAAGGTCTACTACCCGGCACGGGAGGCCGCCGGACGGCCAGACCTCCGCTGGCACGACCTGCGTCACACCGGGGCCGTCCTCGCCGCCCAGACCGGCGCGACCCTCGCCGAGCTCATGGGGCGCCTCGGTCACTCCACGCCAGGTGCGGCCATGCGCTACCAGCACGCCGCCGCCGATCGCGATGCCGAGATCGCGAAGCGGCTGTCGGCGTTGGTGTCGGACGCAGATGTGAAGGTGGAGCGGTGAGCGAGCGTACGACTTGGATCACCGAGTTTTACGAGGACGACGCCGGCCGTCGTCCGGTCGAGATGTGGATGGGCTCGCTGACGGACGCGGAGTTCATGGCGCTCCGCGCTGGCATCATTCGCTTTCTTGAGGTCCATGGCATCGGCTTGGCCTCGACGCCTTGGTTGAAGGCGCTAGGAGACGGCCTGCACGAGTTCCGCGTGCGACACGACGCCTCCACGATCGAAGGGCTCGCTGGCCACGAGCCGGCTGAGGGGCTGCCGACCCAGAAGAAGATCCTGCTCCGGCTCTTCGTGCACTTCCACGGCAACAAGGTCGTGCTCCTTGTTCACGGCTACGACAAGGGCAGCGACGACAGTCCGAGACAGCAGGGCAAGGAGATTCAAGAGGCCCGCAAGCGATTGGCCAGGTGGAGGGTGGCAGAAGCGAAGCGAGCCAAGAAGAAGTAGTTGCCCGTATGTGGTATCAGACATATGATTTTGGGGGTCGAGAGGAGATGGTGATGGCGAAGACGTTCGCCGAGTACGCCCGTGAGCGCGAGGCGACGATGAGTCCGGCCCAGCGCGATCTGATGCGCGCATTCGATCAGGCCGCAGCTTTCGGCTCAGTCATTTTCGGCGCACGCAAGGCTCGCGGCCTTCGCCAATCAGACCTGGCGGAGCTCTCCGGTGTGACGCAGGCTGATATCAGTCGGATCGAGCGTGGCCAGGTTGCGCCGACCACCCAGACGCTTCTCAAGCTTACGGACGCGTTGGGAGTCGAGATCCAGTTCGTGCTCGCCGAGCCCGGCACGACGCCGGCTGAGTCGATCAGCCTGCGCGTCCCTGTCGCCGGCTGAGCCAGCGTGCGCCGTTGGCCGCGAGGTCGTCAGCGGCGATTCGCGCCTGAAGGCGGAGCGCTGAGCGCACATGCCGTCCACGATGATGTCGGTGTGAGACTCCGACCCAGCGAGTCTCGTGCCGAGGGGTGCCGTCACTCGAGCACTGAACATGGCCGCGGCTCAACTGCCGGGCTGATCGTCAGACACGTCCTGCCCCGACCGCAGGTACTGGGCCCGCTGGCTGGGTCGGAGTCGGATGAGCGCCCCGGGTGTGCGGTCACCACCTGAGTCGGTCGCTCGCGGCGGCCGGCGGCGCGTCGGCAGGGCGTTGCGGATGAGCGGCTGCCAGGCGCGGCGGATGGGGTCGGGCAGGTCGAGCTCCTTCCAGATGTCGACGAGCAGCACGCCGTCGATGTAGTCGAGCAGGTCGCGCGGGCGGCCCTCCCGGAGGATCAGCTCGTAGGCGCGGGCCCGGTCGGTGCGGTCGCGGAGGTAGTACGGCCGCCGCGGTGCTGGCCAGTGGTGGTCGGGCCCTGGAAGCAGGACCGTGCTGAAGGCGCGTTCGGGATCGAGTCGCCACAGCTGGTTGGCGAGCCAGAACGGGTGAAGTCCGTGCTGGCCGGGAACTTCCACGAACTCCAGGTTCGGCACGATCTCCAGTCGGTGACCGGTTGCTTCGACGATCCGCTCGGCGACGGCCAGCGAGGGTGACTTCGTGCCGCGCTCGTACGCCGACAGGGTGGGCTGCGACGTGCCGGCGAGGCGGGCGAGGGCGTCCTGGGTCAGCCCGGCTGCGCGGCGGGCGTACGTGAGCAGGGAGCTGCCGGACACGCTCCGAGGATATCGGATCGGATCTGCTCGGCCAGATCGTTCGCTTTGGCGCCTCACCTGGGCAGATGCGACAGCGGGCGGACAGTCGCGGCCAGGTCGTACGGGGTGTCCATGCCAAATCCGGACATGCCTTGCACACCTACCTCGTGACAGGGGTCCGCCCTGGCATGGAAAGGGGTGATCACCATGAGCGTCGCGAAGTGTCTCGGCCTCGACGACGTCGACGGTCCGGCGATGGCGGCCGCGGGCGTGGCGTGGCAGCGCTGGTGCCATCAGGAGCCGGACCTGGCGGTCGTTGACGACCTGCTCGACCTACCCGACTGGACGCGTCGCGTTTCGACCGCGACCAAGGAGGATCTGCTCGCCCGTCTGTCCCAGTTGGCTCAGGACCACGCCGAGGCGGCAGTGGTTCTGGCGTGGCTGCTGCTGCCGGGCGTGACGCGCCTGGCCGACAGCCTGCGGGACCTCTCGCCGGACATCGACGCGCTGACGGCCGGCGAGCTCTGGCTGCAGATCCGGACCGTGCCGTCGCAGCGATGCGTGGCCGCGAACATCCTCCGCGCCGTACGACGGTCCCTGCTCGCCGAGCTCGGGCGCACCGAGGCCGCGCAGCGACGCGATCGCACCTGGGCAAGCACCACGCTGTGTGACAACGCTGAGGACCTCGATCTCCTCGCCGGTCTTCCCGAACTTCGCTCGGACGCGGTGTTCGAGTCGAGCCATCTCGTCCAGCACGCCCTGCTGGGTGGGGTGTTGAGCCTGCCGGACGCCTCGCTGTTGCAGCAGCTCGCCGACGCGGCAGCCGATCACTCCGCCCCGGCACGGAGGGGGCGTGCTGGGCTCACCTCGCCGGTCGTCGTCGAGTTCGTCTCCCGGTATAGCCCCCAGTCGGCGCGTTCGGTACGACGCCGCGCGTCGATGCTCATGGACCGGCTCGGTCGATACGCGAACGAAGAACGACTCGTCAACGACCTGCGACACTTCGTCGCCGCGCACGACCTGCCGCCGATGAGCCTCGACGAAGTCCTCGAGGAGTACCTGTGGCAGCACATCGAGGTCTACGCCAACGCCCGCGACCGGGAGGTCGACGAGTCCGCGTGATCGAGCACGTTGTTGTGAGGGGATCTGCCGCCTGTCGAGCGGGCGCCGAGACAGGGTCGGTGTCTCGTGTCAGGCTGGCGCGTATGAACGCAGAGCAGCAGGTGATTGCGGCTGCTGAGGATCGGGCTTCGGCCCTCGCGGCAGGCGATGCCGAGCGACTCGCGGGGCTCCTGCACGAGGGCTTCAGGTGGACGTCACATACGGGGGAGTCCTACAGCCGGTCCGACTACGTACGTCGAAACACCGAGGGGCGCACGGTCTGGCGTTCGCAACGGCTGAGTGGCGTCGAAGTCGTCGTTGTCAACGACACCGCCGTCCTCCACGCCGAGGTGAGCGATGCGGTGCTGGGAGAGGGCGATGAACTCGAGACCTTCCGGATGCCGATGACGCAGGTCTGGGTCCGCCAGGAAGGCGACTGGAGATGCCTGGCGGGCCACGCGGGACCACGCTGTTCCTGACGTCCCACCATGCCGCTGTCGGGGCGTTCAGGCGCAGGTAGTGGACCAGGCCGTCCTCCGATCTGGAGCAGCCGATCGACATCAGGACCCCAATGGCACCCCGGTCAACGCTCATCGGGCTCACACCGGGGACGTGGCGCTCACATCCCGATGCCCGGCGCTTGCTGTGAAGGCGCCTGGCGGTGGTGGTCGACAGCGGGTGCCTCGTGGGGTGGCCGTTTGGGAGCGAGCTGCTTGCTGATCCGATACGCCAGCGCCGCGGTCGGGTGTTCGGACGGCAGCGGCCTGATACTCGCCCTCATCAGCAAAGGCTCTGGGTCCCGGCCCTGACGCTTGAGCCGGTCGAGCTGGCGCGCCAGTGTGAGGGTGTGCTCGTCGGCGCGGCCGACGTAGGCAACGACTCGACGTTCCCACACGCGGACGGCGTCGTCGTAGCGGCCGTTGACGGTGCGGATGAGCCTTCGGCGGTACGACGCGGCGCGGTCGTCGTCGGGCGCGGGACCGGCGATGGTGCGTTCGTCTGGTGGGATGCCTTGGGCGGCCCGCCAAACAGCGATGTCCGCGCGCAGCCTCGAGGTGAGGACGTCGGCGTAGTCGTCGAGCCAGGCCGGCAGGGTCTGCTCTGCTCGGTCGCGGACTTCGGAGGCAAGGGTGCCCACCAAACGTCCTCGCGCGGCGAGGTAGGGCCCCCACGACGGGTGCCCGGCTACCTCGACAGGGACGTCGGGAAGCCACGGGAGCGGGCCGGACCCGACCGGCTCCTCAGCCGACGCGCCGAGCACCGTGCGGGTTGCGAGGCTCACGGTGTCGGCGTACCGCGTTGCGGCGTCGTGGAGGCGAGTCTCTGGCGTGACGGCCCGTTCGCGGATGGAAGTCGCCGAGACGGCAGCGCCGTCGCGAGCGAGGGCGCGCTCGAGGATCTCGGTGGCGGTGAGCTGTTCCGTGATGCCCGGCAGTTCGAACTCGCGGTCGTCGGTCAGCTCGTCGGTGATGACGTGGACGTGGTTCTCGGCGCTGCCGCGGGTCAGCATCGTGTAGAGCAGCTGCCGGGTCTCTTCGCCGGTCACGACGCCGTGCATGACGTCGGCGGTCAGGCCCTGGGCGGTGTGGACGGTGGAGGCGTACCCGAGCTCGACGTGGGCCGCGACGTACTCGGCCGGCAGCACGGTGGTGAGCCCGGAGTCGCGGTGTCGCACGGTCAGGGTGCCGTCGTGGACGCGAGTGACGGTCCAGCGGTCGCCGTTCTTGACCCAGTCCGAGCTGCTCACGCCGAGTCGGCGGTCGTTGTGTCGGGTGAGGACGACGTCGCCGACCGACGCGTGCGTGCCGTCCCGGAGCAGAGACTCGTCGTGAGCCGAGGTCTCGGCGAGCCGGGCCGTGCGGGCTCGTTCGTTGAGCTGCTGCACGAGCTCGTGGGTCGGCGCCAGCATCAAGCAGTCGCGACCGGCATTCTGCTCGCGTCGCCACGCGTCGAAGACCTCGTCGACGACGGCCTGCTGGTCGCCGACGTGAACGCGGTCGTGGTCGAGGTAGTAGCCCAGCGCGGCCCGCTCGCCGTCCCGGAGCGCCAGGGACGCCTCGGCCTCGACCGGGTCATCGAACCTCACGACCTCGTCGAGTCGCACCGCGCCGTGCGCGCGGGCGAGGTCGCGCAGGACACCGCCCGCGCCGATTGCGGCGAGCTGCTGATCGTCGCCGATCAGCCGCACGATGGCACCGCGCTCGACCGCGAAGCCGATGACCCGGTCCAGGGTGATGGTGTCGGCCATTCCGGCCTCGTCAACGACGAGCAAGGTCCCCCGTCGAATCGCCGGTGCGAGCGGCGAACCGGGCTCCGTGTCGAGGTCGTGGACGAGCTTGGCGAGCGTCTCGCACGGCATGCCGGTGGCGTCGCGGAGCGCGGCCGCGGCGGCCGCCGACGGGGCGAGTCCGAGCACGTCGGCTCCGGCCTCGGTCCACACGCCGGCGAGCACCCGCATCGCGGTCGTCTTGCCGGCCCCGGCCGGTGCGAGCGCGAGCTGTACCCGGCGGCCGCTGGTGGCCATCGCGCGGACCAACTGCTCCTGGCCGGCGTTGAGCTCGATGCCCTCGACGCGGGCGGCCAGGATGGCCAGCTCGACGTCCTCGGTCGACCACGCCGACGCGCCGCTGCTCGCAGCGGCCGCGACGATGCGCGCCTCCGCATCAAGCACGCGGGTGGTGGTGAAGTGGTCGCGGCCGGTGTGGCGGTAGACGCTCGTCCCGTCCGAGCGACACAGGCCGGCTGGTTCGCCGATCGGGTCGCGGTCCGGGGTGAGGTTGACCGACAGTGCCTTGACCTCGTCGACGACCCAGCCGACGGCCTCATCGACCAGCTCGGCGAGGAGCCCGGCGTCGCGGATCTGGCGATGGACTTCGGCGTGCACGTGCCATGACTGCCAGGTCGCCCGGCGCGTCTCCAGTTCGCCGAGCACGCGCTCGGCCAGCTCCCGGACCCACCACGTCGAGATGTTGGCCGGTGCGGGCACACCGGTCGGGTGGAGCGCGGCCTGCACCATCTGGTCGACAGTGTCCGGCGATCCGAGGACGTCGTCGGCCTGGCTCCGCCAGGTCGTCCGCTGGTCGGCCAGCGATCGCGGCTCGTGCTTGGCCTCGCGGGTCTCCAGGTTGGCCTGCTGGGCCAGCGCAACGGCCTCGACCGGCGCCGGCGTTCGGCCGTGAGCTTTGCGGAAGTCACGGGTCAGTTCGCGCTGCCGGGCCACGATGTCGGCTCGCCGGCGCGACCACGCCTCGCAGAGCTCGCGATCGACGCCGACGATCTCGCGGATCGGTCGCTTCTCGCGATCGGCACCCGGCCGCTCGGCGAACCGGACCCCGACTGCCTCGCCGAGGTGACGCTCCAGGGCGGTGTTGTAGGTCTCCGATGCGGCGACCACGTGTTGGTGCAGCACGCGCCCGTAGATCGAGAGCCACTTGCCCTGCTTAGTCTGCACCTTGTTCGCGACCGCTACGTGCGTGTGCAGGTCCGGATCGCCCGCGCGGGAGTCGCGGTGGGTGAACGCGGCCGCGATGAGTCCGCGGCTCTCAACCTGGCGGGCGCCGTCCTTGCCCTCGCGGGTGAACAGGGCGTGCTCCTCGATGTAGGCGATCGCGTCCGCGATTGCCGCCTGGTGGGCCTGCTCGATCTTCGCCGCGACCTCGCGCGGGGCGAGGGCCCAGAGCGCGGAGACCGACTTGACGGGGCTGAACGTCAGATCGAACCCCGCGACCGCGGTCTGGCGCGGGCGTGAGTACCTCGCCAGCGCCATCGACAGCTCTTGGGCCGTCGCCGGTTCGCGTCCGTGCTTGGCGACGAATAACTCGCGCGCTGCGGTCGAGCGCGCTATCGCCCACTCGGCCGACGTCGGCATGGACGAGTGCGCCAACAGCTCATCGACCCTGGCATTGAAGGCATCGACCGTCTCGTTGGCGTAGACCTTGTACGCCGCGCCGAGTGGTCGCCCGGTGGTCGGGTCGCAGCCGCTGCCGAACAGGTGCTTCATCTGCTCAGCCGTGACGACGTCGTTGATCGCCAACCCGTCGATGCCGCCGAGACCCGAGCCGATCCAGCGGCCGGGCGCCTCGCCCTTCGCCGCGTAGTAGTCGGCCAACGGGATGCTGCCCTTCTCCGTCGAGTCGAGCGCGGCGACCTGCCGGGTCAGGTACTCATATCCCGACCCGGCCGACAACTTCTGCAGCGTCATCGTCACACCCCTCAAGGCCGCGCGCCGGCGGCGAGTGGCCAGGCTTGAACCTCGGATGGAAGAGGTGTGTGGCAGTAGGGGATTGAAGGAGTGGGCGGCAGCGAAGGTGGTGTGGGATGTGGTGGGCACCTGGGCGGCGAGAAGACGATGGGCGAGATGCAAGGCAGAGGGGCGGAAGAGAGTGTGTGGCAGCATGGCCCGAGTGGACGGCTACCGGGTGCTCGACTCGAGCTACCGGGCGCTGCTCGTCGCGATCACGCCCCTGAACGAGCGCGCTGGTTGGGGCAACACCCGGTGCGCGGGCTGGACGGTGCGTGACCTCGTCCACCATCTGTGGAGCGATGCTCAACGGGCGCTTGTCGCACTACACACACCGGCGGCGGGTCCGGCCGACGTTGACTCTGTGTCGTACTGGCGGCCGTGGCAGCCGGGGCAGGCCGGTGCCGAAGCCGGTCTTCGCGGGACGAGGATCATGGCTAGCGTCTGGTCGAGCTTCGAGCCGCTCGCTGCCCTGTACGCCGAGACAGCGAGTGCCGTGCTGGTCGCGGGCCATGGACGCGCAGGTGATGACCTCGTTGCCACTCAAGACCACGTCCTCACTGTGGACGCGCTGTTTCGCACGCTGGCCGTCGAGGCCACGGTTCACCACCTGGACCTTTGGCTCGGAGAGCCCTCCGAGGAAGGCCTCGCAGAGACCCGCCGCGTCCTAGATGGACTCCTTGGTCGACCAGCACCCATCGAAGACGCGGTCCGCTACGCGTTGATCGGGACCGGTCGCGAATCGCCCACCGCGGATGAGGTCGATGCCGTTGGTGCCGACGCCGGCCGCCTACCCCTGTTCGGATGAGGATCGCTGATCGGGAACCACGACGCGTCACTAGACGTCACAGCACCATGCGCACGCGACGGCTGCTGGTCCTTCTCGTACTGACGACATTGGCTGCGGGCTGCGGCAACCAGCGTGGACCGGACTCCGCAAAGCCCTCGTTGCCCGAATCGTCGCAGCAACTGCGGCCGAATGAACGCGATGCGGTCGACGCCCTGGCGCTAGGAGCCGCCGGAGACTCTTCCGACTTCCAGTGGGGGGATCAGATCTTCCACTTCCTCACCGAAGAAGGGCGGGTCGTCGACGAGCAGCCATGGACGGCCTGTTTGGGCAACGGTTGCTGGGACGGTGGGCCGGGTCTGGGTGGCCCGATTCCCTCGGTCGGTTCCCCGGACGCGCTGTACTTCGCCTTCGACTATCCGGGCTGGAAGTTCCACTGGGTGAGCTTCAACCCGGTCGACGACGAGTGTGGGGGTCGCAGCATCACCGTGCGCGCCACGCCGGTGACCGACCGGATCTTCCGCGTCGACCCGGCCGGACTGCGTGGGGAATGGCGGGTCGACGTCTTTGGGCGGGCACCTGCAGGCGGGGACGCCGTGACATCGGTCCGTTGGACCACGCCGGACGATGGATCCATGCCCGAGCCCCGTGCGACCGGCTCGCTGTTCACCGATCAGGACGGCAAGCGGGTGGCGCCGTACGGCGGGCCCGAACTGCACCTCACCGACCTGGCGCGGACGCCGGCGAGCGCCGCGGCGTCATGGACCGTGACCGACCGTGCCGGAACCTCCGTCACCGTCCCCCTGCGCCGGAAGGAGTCACGCTGTGAGCGAGATGGAGCGGTGTCCTTCCAGGGCCGTGAGCTCACCCCCGCCGAGTTGGACACCTTGTCGGGCGCGTCGGTGACCTACACCGTGGAGGTGACCCTTGACGGCAAGAACTACACCGGGACCGCCCAGTGGCCGCGGGACGAGACCGCCGAGGCGCCATACACCCGGTTCACCTTCGAACCGCCGCTGCCCACCTACCGCGGGTGAGGGCAATACTCCTGTACAGGTCAACCACCTGAGCGGCAGCGGAATCTAGGGCACTATCGACACGAGCGGGAGGATGCGCACGTGGTTCACGTGGCTCGCTTGGTGACCTTCGTCGAGGTCGATGACCCTGTCGCTGACCCGCGGCAGATGTTGGTATCGGCGCGCCACGAGGCCGTCCTTACGAACGGCGGCCGTGTGTTGCTCCTGGCTGACCGGGGCTGGAGCGCATCGGGCCCGCCCAACATCTGGGCGGTGACCTCGGTCGAGGAGATCGCGGACACGGCACGCATGGTCGTCGGCCCGGACGAGCCATTCGATGGGCACTCGCAGGAGGATATGGAGGCAGACCACTGGGCCTCCCTTGCTGCGGTCCTCCGGCGCCAAGGCGTGGAGGTGGACGCCCTGGAGTTGGGACGGCTACCCCACGACGTCGCGCTCGGCGAGCAGTTGCTCGCGCGCGTCGGCCATCAGCCGGGCGACCTCGTCCAGTCCTGACGCTGCTGCGCCGGTGTGCGTGCGTCGCCGTACGCGGAATCCGTGGTCTGCGAACGGTTCGTTGTTGAAGCAGGGCTTTCGTGTAACCCGGCCGGTGCAGGGCGGGATGCGCCTGGCTGTCGGCAAGGAAATCCTTGGGATGGAACCGCGGCCTCGTTCTGACGCGTCTGATGATCACAGGGCTGCAACAAGGCTGAGGATGGTGGCGTGGACGAGGACGGCAGCAACGCCGAGTTCAGCGAGTACGTCGCAGCCCGATGGGCGCGCTTGGTGCGGTCTGCCGTGCTTCTCGGATGCTCTCCGGTCGAGGCCGAAGATGTCGTTCAAACAGCGTTGACCCGTTGCCTGGTGAACTGGTCCAAGGTGCGCAGGGCGGACGACAGGGACGCCTACGTCCACCGCGTGCTCATCAACACCTTCACCTCCGGGCGACGGCGTCACTGGACGAGGGAGCGCCCGGTGGCCGAGACCCCAGACCTGCACCACGATGACGGCACCACGACGTACGACGACGCCGACGCGATCTCTCGCTCGCTCCAGCGACTGACGCCGGAACAGCGGGCAGCGGTCGTGCTGCGGTACTACGCCCACCTGAGCGAGCAGCAGATGGCGGCCGTGCTCGGAGTCGCTCCCGGGACGGTCAAGTCCCGACTGTCCCGGGCGCTGAAAGCCCTCGCCGACGACCCCAACCTCTCCGATCTTCGAGGCGCACTATGACCGACCACGACCTTGCCAACCTGCTGGAGCGTTCCGCGGAGCGCATCTCGATCGGAGCTCCGCCCGTCTCGGAGATGCTGGTCCGGGCTGACCGTCTGCGCCGACGACGGAGCACGACGCGCGCAGTGGTGGCCGCGGCGGCCGTTGTCGCGGTCATCGGCGGCACCGCTCTCGTGGCCGCCCAGGGGTCTGACCCGTCGGGCGGCAGCCTCGACGGGCCCGCCGACACGCAGCCAGCCGAGCCGATCCCAGCCGGGACACGGCTGGTCGGCATCGGCCACTCGGCCATTGCGGTACCGGAGGATTGGGCAACCAACGCGCTCCGCTGCGGTACGGCGACCGAACCGACGGTGGTCGTCGATGTCACGGTCATCGAAACCTGTGGATGGCTCAGCCCAGAGGTGTTCGACAACGTCTGGGTCGAGCAGGGCGTGAACCGGAACATGTTCAGCCCGGCAGAGGACTTCGAGATCGACGGCGTCGCTGCGCAGCGTGACGAAACATCCTGTACTGCATACGGCGATCGAGTCAGGCAGTGCAGCGGAACCGTCTTCGTCCCCTCAGCGAACGCCTCCTACCGCGCCCAAGCGGCAACGAAGCAACGCGTCGAGGAGATCCTCTCCTGGATCCACATCGTTCCCGACAGGGTGGCGGTGCCCGGCTTCGGGCCCGCCAACATGGACCACCAGGACGACGACGCAGGTGAGCACTACCGCGCTGAGCTCCAGGCCGCCGGACTTCAGGTCGAGGTCATCACAGAGCCTCGCCCAGGGTTCAAGCCCGGATACGTACTCGGAGTCAGCCCTGGGCCAGGCACCATGGTCGAACCAGGCGACGTCGTCAGCATGACCGAGATCGCGGAGCCTCGGGGTCCCGCCGACGAAGTACACGTAGAGGTCAACTCGGTCGGCCCGGGCGACAGCATGGACTATCGGGGCTTGAGTGACGAGCAGATCCGCGCAGGCGCCGAAATCCGCATCGACCTTGGTGCAACGATCTGGATATATGGCCATGGCAAGCGGATCGGCACACTCGGAGGCGAGGTCAGCGGATCCGCGCTGACCCTCGACGACTGGAAGGAAGGGCCGAACTACGGCCGGTCCTGGACGGCAGTCGAACGCGGCACAAGCACCCTGACGATCAGCATCACCGCCTACGGGACGCCGATTACGTTGGGCACCGTCACTGTCATCGTCGCCTGAACCTTAGGACCGAACACATGCACTCCTCCGAGCGTGTGCTGCGACGCGCTCGCGCGGATTGACCGCAAGACCATCCTCAATCTGTGACGGACGCGGCCGAGGCGGACGCGGCGGAGGCGGACGCGGCGGAGGCGGACGCGGCGGAGGCGGACGCGGCGGAGGCGGTTGCCGCCGTTGGACGGGGTCTGACCCGGCCAAGGAGCGATCGGAACATCGCGCCAGCCTTGGCCACTCGCGGCCCCTCGGCGGCCTTGGGGGATGAGGGCGGCCAGGCGGGCCGCCACCAACCCAGGAGAACGCCATGACTGCCACCATCACCCGCAAGCTCGTGTCGCTGACCGACGCGGCCGACATCCTCGCGGTCTCGACGAAGACCGTGCGCCGCTACATCGCCGACGGGCACCTCGAAGCCGTACGGCTCGGGCGCAAGACGCTGCGGATCAAGCTCGATTCGATCGAGAGGTTCATCGACGCCCGACCGGTTGGCGGGTGGCGCCGGGCTGGGTGAGTGTCCCCAGCGTGCCCAGGAGGGCCCGCTGGCTGTTCCTCGTATTTTCCTCAAAAACAAGTAGAGACCCTCGAAAGGGCCTCTGACCTGCGGTTATCTGGTGGGCGATACTGGGTTTGAACCAGTGACCTCTTCCGTGTCAAGGAAGCGCGCTACCACTGCGCCAATCGCCCGTGATGTCCCAAAGTCCCACAAGGTGGAGCTTCGAGCAATCGAGGTGGAGACGGGATTTGAACCCGTGTAGACGGATTTGCAGTCCGTTGCCTCGCCTCTCGGCCACTCCACCAAGGAGGGGACCTGCGACCCTTCTCCGAGCGGACGACGAGGCTCGAACTCGCGACCTCAACCTTGGCAAGGTTGCGCTCTACCAACTGAGCTACGTCCGCCTGCAGCGTTCCGACCCGGACCTTTCGGCCCGCGCCGTTCGTGCGAGCAGAACTGTATACGACGCAGGGTGAATGACAAATTCGGGGGTTGCCACGCGTGTTCATGGGGCCTTCACGCCTAGTCTCTGAGCCATGCGTGCCTGGGTGAACGGACAGCTTCTCGACGACCCGACGGGGCCGGCCGTCGCGGTGACCGACCACGGTTTCACGGTGGGAGACGGTGTCTTCGAGGCGGTGAAGGTGGTCGACAACGTGCCGTTCGCCTTGACCCGCCACCTCGACCGCCTGGCCGTGTCCGCCCGCGGGCTGGGACTGCCCGCCGTCGACCTCGACGAGGTACGACGGGCGGTGGCGGCCGTGCTGGCCGACCAGGAGCTGGCCCTGGGGCGGATCCGGATCACCTACACCGGCGGGGTGGCCCCGCTCGGGTCCGGGCGCGGCAGCGAGCCACCGACCCTGGTCGTGGTCGCGGACACGATGAAGCCGTGGGCGGGGCCGACGGCGGTCGTCACCGTGCCGTGGACCCGCAACGAGCACGGGGCCCTGGCCGGGCTCAAGACGACCTCCTACGCCGAGAACGTCATCGCCCTGGCGCGCGCCGCGGAGCAGGGCGCGACCGAGGCGATCTTCGCCAACACGGCCGGCAACCTGTGTGAGGGGACCGGGTCGAACGTCTTCTATGTCGTCGACGGCGAGGTGCGCACGCCCACGCTGGCGTCGGGCTGCCTGGCCGGCATCAGCCGCGCCCTGGTGCTGGAGTGGTACGGCGCTCGGGAGGTCGACGAGCCGATCGACGTACTCGCGCGGGCCGAGGAGATCTTCCTGGTATCCACCACCCGCGATGTCCAGGCGGTACGCCGCTGCGACGCGAGAGAGCTCCAGGCACCCGGACCGGTGACGCGCGAGGTCGCGGCGGTGTGGGCGACGAAGGAGCGCGAGACTCCCGAGCCGTAACGATCAGGACCTTGTGGGCAAAACGGACGCACTCCGGACAGCAGTGAGGCCGGTGCGTCGATGGGCACCGGCCTCACTCAGCCCTGGCGTCGGCCGGACGACTCGGGGTCGTCCAGCACGGTCGGCGCCTCCCAACGCCGGACCGAGGTGACGACTCAGGCAGTCTCGGACTGGAGGATCGCGTTGATCGCGGCGTCGAGGTCGAGGTACTCCGACTCGCTGCCGGGGGCGACGGCCTTGGTCATCCGGTCGACGAAGACCGACAGGTCGCCGGTCCGGGCCTGGATCAGCGCCTCCCCGTCGGGGGAGCACAGCTCGATGATCACGACCGCGTGCCCGTCGGCGTCGAGGCACGGCCACACGTGGACGTCGCCGTCCCCGGAGGGCTCGTAGAGGCCCGACGCGAGCAGGTCCCGGCCGAAGGTCCAGCGGACCTGGCTGCGGCCGGTGATGAAGACCGTGGTCACGGCGTACGGGTCGCGCGGGTCGTACTGGAGCTCGGCCTCGATCGGGGTCGCAGTCCCCGTCGAGTCGATCAGCTCCAGCGTGACCGATTGCGACACGATCACCGGTGCCGTGTTCATCGAGTAGTCCATGTGAACGCCTTCCTCCCAGATGGTTCGTTCATGAGACGTAGTCAGGCTCTCCCCATGACGCAGAAACACGCCTGAACTGACGACTTTTTTTCGCGAGAGCTGTCCGGCCGCACGGATCTGTCCGGATTTGGGCCGGAAAGAACACAGGAAAATGTTTGAACCACGCGGCTAGGCTCTGCCCCACTGGTCAAGGTATCGGTTTCGCCTGCGTCCCGCTGAAGGTGTCGTGAACAAGATGTCGACGGAATTTCCCTCGCCCGAGGCGGGCGAGGACGACGACCGTCCACATGCCCGCCGGCACCGGCCGCGCAGCCACCTGCACCGCAGGCTCCACGCCAACCCCGCGCTGTCGCTGACCACGAAGCTGGTCGTCACCACGGTCGGCACCCTGGTGGTGGCCGCCGGCGTGGTGATGATGGTGACGCCCGGCCCCGGGATCGTCGGGATCGCGCTCGGCCTGGCGATCCTCTCCACCGAGTACGAGTGGGCGGATCGTTGGCTCGTGGCGGCGCGGGAGAAGGCCCACCAGGCCCGGCTGAAGGCCGACGCGATGGACCCGGAGGTCAAACGCCGCCGCCTGATCGGGAGTGGGCTGCTCTTCCTCGCCGTCGCGGTGCCCACGGTGACCTACGTGGTGGTCTACGGCTGGCCGGGATTCGCGGTGAACGGCTGGGACTGGGTGCAGAGCATGGCCGGCTGGATGCCGGAGCTACCCGGGATGTGAGTCGGCGGGCTTCATGCGCTAACCTTTCCGGCGCAACAACCCGCACGGGCGATTGGCGCAGTGGTAGCGCGCTTCGTTCACACCGAAGAGGTCACTGGTTCGAACCCAGTATCGCCCACCGCGACGAGATGGCCGGCTCCCCAGGTGCCGGCCATCTGTCGTTCCTCAGGCGTCGTGGGCGGCGCCGGCGGTGCGCAACGCTGCCAGCACACGGCGCACGGCCAGCCGTTCGGCACGGTCAGGTCGCGCGACGGCGTAGATGTAGCGAGCGGTGGCGATGCCGGAGAGGGGCCGAAGCACGACGGACCCGGACGGTGTGGTGAACCGAGGGAGTACGGCGACGCGCCGGCTGTCGGCGACCAGCGCCTCGATCAGCCGGTTGTCGCGCAGGCGCAGCGGGACCTCGACCGCACGGCCGACCGCCTCCTCGACGGCGAGCCGCACGGTGTCGAAGGGGTAGCCGAGCGGCACGCCGACCCACTCCTGGTCCGCGAGGTCCTCTGCGGCGACCGAGCGCCTCCGCGCGAGGGGATGATCGGCGGCGAGGGCGATGTCGAGCGGCTCGCGGGCCAGCACGACGGTGACCTGGTCGCTCGTGCCGGAAGGCAGGGTCCGCGACAAGCTGTGTCCGACGACCACGTCGAAGTCCTTGGTCAGCGTGGGGTAGACGTCCTCGGCGAGGTCGACATCGGTGCAGTCCACCTCGATCGGCAGTCCGGCCAGGTCACGGAACACTCCCGGCAACAGGAAGGTGGCTGCGCTGGGCAGCGCGGCCACGGTGACCGTCCCGGTGGGTTGTCCGCGGAACTCGTCCCAGCGCGCCTGCACCCGGGCCAGCACCTCGGCCACGTCCCGCCCTCCCTCGGCGAGCAGCCGGCCGGCATCGGTGAGTCGTACACCCCGCCCTGCCGGCTCGACGAGCGGGAGCCCGAAGTGCCGTTCGGCGGTCCTCAGCTGCTGCGAGACCGCCGACGCGGTGCGATGCGTGGCCCGGGCGACCGCGGTGACGCTGCCATGCTCCGAGAGCTCGCGGAGCAGGTCGAGGTGGCGAGGCTCCATGAAGGGAACCTACAGCTAGATCGCAGATCATTTCGCTTGTCCTAATGCAAGGCTCGGCCCAGGCTGGCACCGTGCCGACCTCACACCGCCTTCTCGCCGCCTCCGTCGCAGTGGTCTGGGGAGTCAACTTCCTGGCCATCGACGCCTCCCTGGAGCACTTCCCACCGATGCTCCTGGTCGCGTTGCGGTTCGGCCTGATCGCGGTGCCGACCGTGCTCCTGGTCCCGCGACCTCAGGTCGAGCTGCGGTGGCTGCTCGGGTACGGCATCGGCTTCGGCACGCTGCAGTTCCTCTTCCTCTACGCCGGTATGTACGCAGGCATGCCGGCCGGACTGGCATCCCTGGTGCTGCAGTCCTCGGCGCCGTTCACGGTGCTCCTGGGCGCAACGGTGTTCCGCGACCGGATCAGCGGGCGCCAGGTGGCCGGGCTGCTCCTGGCCACGGCCGGACTCGCCACGGTCGGCTGGGCGCAGGCAGGGACCGCGACCCTGGTGCCGTTCCTGCTGGTGCTTGCAGGCGGCTTCGGGTGGGCGATCGGCAACGTGTCGAACGCACGTGCCCGAGCGGCGAGCCCCTTCCGGCTGGTGCTGTGGATGTCGGTGGTTCCGCCGGTGCCGATGCTGACGATCAGTCTGATGGTCGAGGGACCGGACCGGATCGCGCACGCACTCACCGGCTGGCAGGAACCGCAGGCCGTGATGGCCCTGCTCGGGCTGGCCTACACGGTCCTGGCCGGCACCCTGCTCGGATCATGGCTGTGGAGCTGGCTGATGGCCCGCCACCCTGCGGGCCTCGTGGCCCCCTTCTCGATGCTGGTGCCGGTGGTCGGCATGAGCGCGGCCTGGCTGGTGCTCGGCGAGGGCCTGGCACCCCTCGAGCTGGCCGGTGCCGGCATCGTGGTCGCGGGCGTGCTCCTGGGCAGCACGCGAGGTCCGCGGTCTGTGCCTCCAACGACCGACGCGGTCGTCCTGGTCGAGGCGAAACCGGGGAGAACCGGTCGATGATCGGCAGATACGATCGAGCGGTCCGCAGCAACCGTCGTTCGAGAGGGAATCCCTGTGTCCGAGATCAAGGTCACCGTTGTCAGCGCAGACGAGCGTGCTGAGCGATCGGTGACGACGGGCACGAAGGCCTGGGAGCTCTTCGCCGACGACCCGTCCGTCATCGCCGCCCGGGTCGGGGAGGACCTCCGGGACCTCGCACACGAGCTCGCCGACGGCGACGTCGTCGAGGGAGTGGCAATCGACTCCGCCGACGGCCGGAACATCCTGCGGCACTCCACCGCGCACGTGATGGCGCAGGCGGTGCAGGAGCTCTACCCGGAGGCGAAGCTCGGGATCGGCCCGCCGATCACCGACGGGTTCTACTACGACTTCGACGTTCCCGAGCCGTTCAAGCCCGAGGACCTCGAGAAGATCGAGTCCCGGATGAAGAAGATCGTCAAGGAGGGCCAGAAGTTCTCCCGACGGCCGGTCACCGACGGTGAGGCGATCGAGGAGCTCAAGGACGAGCCGTACAAGATCGAGCTGATCGGCCTCAAGGGCGGGAAGGACTCGGACGCTCTGCTGTCGAGCGAGGGCGCGAACGTGGAGGTCGGCGCCGGAGAGCTGACCATCTACGACAACCTCAAGCGCGACGGGTCGCTGGCGTGGAAGGACCTGTGCCGGGGCCCGCACCTGCCGACCACCAAGCGGATCCCGGCCTTCAAGCTGATGCGGAGCGCTGCGGCGTACTGGCGTGGTGACGAGAAGAACAAGCAGCTGCAGCGCATCTACGGCACCGCCTGGGAGTCCAAGGAGGCGCTCGAGGCGCACCTGCACCGGATCGAGGAGGCGGAGCGTCGCGACCACCGCAAGCTCGGCCGCGACCTCGACCTGTTCAGCTTCCCCGACGAGATCGGCTCGGGCCTGGTGGTCTTCCACCCCAAGGGCGGGGTGATCAAGCGGGTGATGGAGGACTACGTCCGCCAGCGCCACATCGAGGAGGGCTTCGACTACGTCGGCACCCCACACATCAGCAAGGAGGGGCTGTTCCACACCTCCGGGCACCTGCCGTACTACGCCGACACGATGTTCCCGCCCATGGAGATGGAGGGGAGCAGCTACTACCTGAAGGCGATGAACTGCCCGATGCACAACCTGATCTTCAGGTCGCGCGGGCGGTCCTACCGTGAGCTGCCGCTGCGGCTGTTCGAGTTCGGGTCGGTCTACCGCTACGAGAAGTCCGGCGTGGTGCACGGCCTGACCCGGGTGCGCGGCCTGACCCAGGACGACTCCCACAGCTACTGCACCCCGGAGCAGGCTCCCGAGGAGATCGAGCACCTGCTGAACTTCGTGCTCAGCCTGCTCAAGGACTTCGGCCTCGACGACTTCTACCTCGAGCTGTCGACTCGTGACGACTCCAAGCCGGACAAGTTCGTCGGGTCCGACGAGGACTGGGCCGTGGCGACGAAGGTGCTGGAGGACGTGGCCACCCGGACCGGGCTCGAGCTGGTCGCCGACCCCGGTGGGGCTGCCTTCTACGGTCCGAAGATCTCGGTCCAGGCCCGCGACGCGATCGGCCGGACCTGGCAGATGTCGACCATCCAGTACGACTTCAACCAGCCGAAGGGCTTCGAGCTGGAGTACCAGGCCGCCGACGGCTCGCGGCAGCAGCCGGTGATGATCCACTCGGCGAAGTTCGGCTCGCTCGAGCGGTTCTTCGGCGTCCTCGTCGAGCACTACGCGGGCGCCTTCCCGCCCTGGCTGGCCCCCGTGCAGGTGCAGGCGATCCCGATCGCCGAGCGGCACAACGACTACCTGCAGGAGGTCGCGGCGAAGCTGCGGGCCAAGGGGATCCGCGTCGAGGTCGACTACTCCGACGACCGGATGCAGAAGAAGATCCGCAACGCCCAGCTGCAGAAGGTCCCGTTCATGATGATCGCCGGCGACCGCGACGTCGAGGAGGGCGCCGTCTCGTTCCGCTACCGCAACGGCGACCAGGACAACGGCGTCTCCGTCGACGAGGCGATCGCTCGCGTGGTGGAGGCCGTCGAGAGCCGGGTCCAGGTCTGAGCGCATGACAGACGAGGTGTTCCACCAGGAGGGCGTGGGGGTCCCGGACGAGCTGGACCGGCTCTGGACCCCGCACCGGATGGCCTACATCCGGGGCGAGAACAAGCCGGCGGACTCCGCTGCGGGCCACCAGTGCCCGTTCTGCCGGATCCCCACGCTCGACGACGCCGAGGGACTCGTGGTCGCTCGTGGTGAGCTCTGCTTCGCGGTGCTCAACCTCTACCCCTACAGTCCGGGGCACCTGATGGTCTGCCCCTACCGGCACGTGCCCGACTACGCCGAGCTGACCGACGAGGAGACCCACGAGATCGCGGCCTTCACCCAGGCCGCGATGCGCACGGTCCGGTCGGTCAGTGGTGCCCACGGGTTCAACATCGGCATGAACCAGGGGGCGGTGGCCGGTGCCGGTATCGCGGCCCACCTGCACCAGCACGTCGTGCCGCGGTGGTCGGGTGACCAGAACTTCATGCCGATCATCGGGCGCACGCGCACGCTCCCGCAGCTGATGACCGAGACCCGGCAGCTCCTCGCCGACGCCTGGCACTGAGGACGGGCAGCGACACCCGGGGCCGGTGGGCTCAGTCCTCGGGGTCGCGTCGGCCCCCCAGCAGGACACGGGTCATCGCGTTGCGGGTGTCGAGGAGCTCGTCGAGCGCCGCGTCCAGCTGGTCCCTGGACACCCGGAGCGTGCCGGCGCCGTCCGCCGCTGCCTCGGCGGCGAGCACCGCGGCGCGGCGCAGCAGCTCCTTGACGAAGGAGGCGGTGACCCCTTCGGTGCGATCCAGGACGCCGTCGAGCCCGCTCTCGTCCACGTCCAGGTCGCCGCGGTAGAGACCGAACAGGCGGCGTCGCGCCCCACGGTCGGGCAGCTCGAGCGCCACGGCCTGGTCCACCCGGCCGGGTCGGGCCGCGAGCGCCGGCTCGAGCACGTCGGCCCGGTTGGTGGTCAGCAGGAACACCACGTCGGCGTCCTCGGCCAGGCCGTCCATCTCGTTGAGCAGCTGGAAGAGCATCGGGTGCTCGCCGGGGTGCATGCCGCGCTCCTCGGCGATGAGGTCCACGTCCTCGATCACGATCATCGCCGGCTGGAGGGTCCGCGCGACCGAGCACGCCGCACCGACCAGATGCAGGGTGTTGCCCGAGAGCTGGACGATCGTGGTGTCGACCAGCCGGCTGGTCAGGTAGCGCACCGTGTGCGTCTTCCCCACGCCGGGCGGCCCGTAGAGCAGGAGGCCCCGCTTGAGGTGCTGGCGGGCCGCGAGCAGCCTGTCCCGATGCTGCGCCACGCCGACCACCTGACGCGTGATCGCGGCGACTGTCTCCGGCGGGAGGATCAGGTCGGCGCCGGTCATCGCGGACCGGTCGTGGAAGGACAGGACGGTGTCGCGCTCGCCGAACATGTCGTGGGTGAAGGACACCAGCTGCCCCCGGTAGACGTTGTGCACCACCGCGAGCCGCCGCACCTCGGCCGCAATCCGCACGGCCAGCTCGGCGTCGGCGGAGGCGATCTGGAGCGAGGAGGACGACTCACCCATCTCCGCGCGCCCGCGCCGGAACAGCAGCACCGCGCGACGGCCACCCTCCTCGACCAGATAGAGCCCGGCCACGACGCAGGGGCGGACCTCGCCGCCCGGACCGCTCGCGAGGTTCACCCGTTCGACGTTGCCCGGGGCCGGCCCGTGCGGGTCGCGTCCGAAGTCGCTCCGCATCAGGTCCGACAGCCCGAACTCGCGATGGCGGATGTTGCCGACGCCCACGAGCCGGTGGTCGCGTCCGGGCCCGGCCAGCCACGCGTCCAGCCCGGCCTGGACGTTGACGTGGTCGTACGTCGGCCACGACTCCTGCACCACGTCGATGCCCGACGGGTCCACCCCGAGGTGCTCGACGATCAGCTTGTGGAAGGTGGCCCGCTCGTCCGCCCGAGCAGCGCCGACGATCCTCCGCCGCGCCCGGCGCGCGAGCTTTCCGACATCGGAGAGCCGCAGCCGGTCGTCCTCGCTGTCGGGTCCCGGTCCGGCGCTCACGAGCCCCGGACCGTACGACTCCACGCTCCTCAGCCCCGGCATCGTGCCTCCCCGTCGTCGGACTGTGACCAACCTACTGCCGCTCCGGCCGGTGCGCCTCGGTCTCCGAGCATCGACAGCCGGTAGCCTGCTCGCGCCATGTTCGAACATCTGCGCTCGTTCTTCACCAACCTCATCACCCCCGTCGCCCGACTCCTGCTGCGGCTCAACATCGGGCCGGACGCGGTGACCGTCGTGGGCACCCTGGGTGTCGTCGCCGCGGCGCTGTGGTTCTTCCCCCGCGGCGACCTGTTCGTCGGCGTGCTCGTGATCACCGCCTTCGTGTTCTCCGACCTGCTCGACGGGACGATGGCGCGGCTCTCGGGGAAGACCTCCACCTGGGGTGCCTTCCTCGACTCGACGCTGGACCGGATGGGCGACTCGGCGATCTTCGGTGGCCTGGTGCTGTACTACGCCTGGGTCGTGGAGTCGCAGGTGCTCGCGGCGCTGACCTTGTACGCGCTGGTCACCGGCTGGCTGACCTCCTACACGCGCGCCCGGGCCGAGTCGCTCGGCTACGAGGCGAAGATCGGCCTGGCGGCGCGGGCCGACCGGCTCGTGGCGGTCCTGGTCGCCGCCGGGCTGAGCGACCTGTTCGACGTGCCGGTGCTGCTCGAGGTGGTGCTGTGGTTGCTGGCCGCGGCGAGCACCGTGACCGTCGTACAACGGATCCTCACCGTGCGCCGGCAGGCACGGGCCACGGTCTGATGACCGCCCGGGGGAGGGGGCTGAGCCGGGCGGCGCAGGCCGCCTCCCAGCACGCGGTGGCACTCGGCTACCTGACCGGATGGCGGTTGGTGCGCCTGCTGCCCGAGCGTGCCGCGATCGGCGCCTTCACCCGCGCCGCCGACGAGGTGCACCGCAGGCAGGGCAGGAGCGTCCAGCGGCTGCACGCCAACCTGGGCCGGGTCCGGCCCGACCTCGACCCGGCCGCGCTCGACCGGCTGACCCGCGAGGCGGTGCGGTCCTACCTGCGCTACTGGGCGGAGTCCTTCCGGCTGCCGGCGTGGCCGATCGAGGACCTGGTCCGGCGGACCCGCACGGTCAACGAGGAGGCGTTCCGGAAGGTGTACGCCGACGGGCGAGGCGTCGTCGCGCCGCTGCCGCACATGGCCAACTGGGACTGGGCGGGGGCCTGGGCCTCAGCGACCGGAATGTCCCTGACGACCGTGGCCGAGCGGCTGCGGCCCGAGCGGCTCTACGACGAGTTCGTGGCCTACCGCGCCTCGCTCGGCATGGAGATCCTGCCCGCCGGAGACCCCGCCACGTTCTCCACGCTCGTCGACCGCCTGCGCGAGGGCCGACTGGTGCCGCTGCTCGCCGACCGCGACCTGAGTCGGTCCGGGGTGGAGGTGACCCTGTGCGGGCTCCCGGCGCGGATGCCACGGGGGCCGGCGGAGCTGGCCCGGCGCACCGGCGCCGCCTTGATCCCGGTGACGCTTGCCTACGACGGCCCGGAGATGGTGATCACCTTCCACGACCGGATCCCTGTGGTCGACGGCGAGGACGGCGCCGCGGTGATGATGCAGGCGGTCGCCGACGTGTTCACCACTGCCTTCCGGGCCGACCCGGTGGACTGGCACATGATGCAGCGGGTGTTCACCGCCGACCTCGATCCTGGGCGAATCCCGCCCGCGCCGCCCGCTTCCGCGGGATCCTGAGGCCGTGCGCGTCGGCCTGGTCTGCCCCTACTCCCTCGACGTGCCGGGGGGAGTGCAGAACCACGTCATCGACCTCGCCGAGGCGCTGATCGGCCTCGGCCACAGCGTCTCCGTGCTCGCTCCGGGTGACCACGAGGCAGAGCTGCCGTCGTACGTGGTGACCGCCGGCGGCGCGGTGCCCGTGCCCTACAACGGCTCCGTGGCCAGGCTGTCGTTCGGCCCGGTGGCGGCCACCCGGACCCGGCGCTGGCTGCGCGAGGGCCGCTTCGACGTGCTCCACCTGCACGAGCCCGCCGTCCCCAGCCTCTCGCTGCTCGCGCTGTGGGCGGCCGACGGCCCGGTGGTGGCCACCTTCCACACCAACGTCCGGTCCCGCGCGATGTCGGCCTCGGCGGCCATCCTGCGACCGTCGCTGGAGAAGATCACCGCCCGGATCGCGGTCTCGGAGTACGCCCGCAGCACGCTGGTGCACCACATCGGCGGGGAGCCGGTGGTGATCCCCAACGGCGTGTACGTCGACCGCTACGCCGGCGCCCCGGTGCGTGAGGAGTGGCGCGGGGACGGCCCGGTGATCGCGTTCGTCGGCCGCCTCGACGAGCCCCGCAAGGGCCTGCCGTTGCTGCTCGAGGCGTTCCCGGCGCTCGCCGCGCAGCACCCGGGTGCCAGCCTGCTCGTGGTGGGCGGCGGCGACGTCGACGCCGCCCGCCGGCGGATCCCGCCCGAGCTGATGGACCACGTGCGGTTCCTGGGCCGTGCCTCCGACGTCGACAAGGCCGCCGCCCTGCGCACCGCCGACCTGTACGTCGCTCCCAACACCGGAGGCGAGAGCTTCGGCATCGTGCTGATCGAGGCGATGGCCGCCGGCACCGCCGTGCTCTCCAGCGACATCCCCGCCTTCCGCACCGTGCTCGGCGACGGCGCCTACGGCACCACGTTCGCCAACGGCGACGCCGCGGACCTGACCGCACGAGCGCTGGAGCTGCTCGGCGATGCCGACCGGCGTGAGGCACTGTGCGCCGCGGCGACCCGGAACGTCAGGCGTTACGACTGGTCGTCCGTCGCAGGACGGGTCGTCCAGGTCTACGAGACGGTCGTGGGGCAGGACGGCGCGCCGCCGCGGGAGAGGGCGAGAGGCTGATGGAGTGGCTGTGGGCGGTCGCCGCGACCGTCGTACTGGTGGCCCTGGCCACGTGGCTGTCGTGGACCGCGAACCGGCTCGACCGCATGCACCACCGGCTCGAGGTGGCGCACGCCTCGCTCGAGACCCAGCTGCTCCGCCGGTCCGGCGCCGCGCTGGAGCTGGCCACCTCCGGAGCGTTGGACCCGGCGCGGTCGCTGGTCCTCGTCGACGCCGCGCACGCAGCGCGCAAGGTCTACGACGGCGACGTGGAGATCGCCGAGTCCGAGCTCTCCCAGGCGTTGCGTGCGGTGCTCGCCGACGCCGACGAGATGCAGACCCTCCGGGCTTCTCCCGAGGTCGGGCCGCTGGTCGAGGAGCTCTCCGCGTCGTGCCGCAAGGTCGAGCTCGCGCGGCGATTCCACAACGACGTGGTGAGCTCGGCCCGCGCGCTGAGGTCGCGGCGCAGGGTGCGCTGGCTGCGCCTCGCGGGCCGCGCCCCGGAGCCGGTGACGGTCGACCTCGACGACGTGCCCCCGCCGGCGCTGCACGCGGACTGAACCGGTTGCGGCCCGCCGAGGGCGGGGCCGTAGGCTGGAGTCATCCCATATCTCGGCAGGACGACGCATGCCCTGCCTGACCCACAGAAGGTTCCCCGTGACTGACGTGTCCCACGACAACACCGCCGGCACCACCCCCGCCACCGGCACTCCCGGCGTGAAGCGGGGAATGGCCGAGATGCTCAAGGGCGGCGTGATCATGGACGTGGTCACCCCGGATCAGGCCAAGATCGCCGAGGACGCCGGCGCTGTCGCCGTCATGGCTCTCGAGCGGGTGCCGGCCGACATCCGCGCCCAGGGCGGCGTCTCCCGGATGAGCGACCCGGACATGATCGACGGGATCATCGAGGCGGTCTCGATCCCGGTGATGGCCAAGGCCCGGATCGGTCACTTCGTCGAGGCGCAGGTGCTGCAGAGCCTCGGTGTCGACTACATCGACGAGTCCGAGGTGCTCACCCCCGCCGACTACGCCAACCACATCGACAAGTGGCAGTTCACCGTGCCGTTCGTGTGCGGTGCGACCAACCTCGGCGAGGCGCTGCGCCGGATCACCGAGGGCGCGGCGATGATCCGCTCGAAGGGCGAGGCCGGCACCGGCGACGTGTCCAACGCGGTCACGCACATGCGCACCATCCGTCAGGAGATCCGCCGGCTCCAGGGGATGCCCAAGGACGAGCTCTACGTCGCCGCGAAGGAGCTCCAGGCGCCCTACGAGCTGGTCAAGGAGGTGGCTGCCGCCGGGAAGCTGCCCGTCGTGCTCTTCACCGCCGGGGGCATCGCCACCCCGGCCGACGCCGCGATGATGATGCAGCTCGGCGCCGAGGGCGTGTTCGTCGGCTCGGGCATCTTCAAGTCGGGCAACCCCGCCCAGCGTGCGGAGGCGATCGTCAAGGCCACCACGTTCTACGACGACCCGGACGTGGTCGCGAAGGTCTCGCGGGGACTCGGCGAGGCGATGGTCGGCATCAACGTCGACGAGATCCCGCAGCCGCACCGCCTGGCCGAGCGCGGCTGGTAGGCGTGGACGAGTCCCTGGCAGAGAAGCACGTCCGGGAGTTCATCCGCTCGGCGGTTCGGTCGGGGCTGCTCGGCGAGTCCGAGCTGCGCGACGAGGCGCTGCTCGCGATCACCTCCGAGCTGCCCTTCGTCGAGGACCCCGAGGCGCTCGCCGAGACCTGGATCGCAGAGTTCCGCGCCGAGCTGGTGGCCGACGCCGCCGGCTGGCCGGAGCAGACCGACTACGACCGGCTCCAGGCGGCGTTCGCCGCGCTCGAGGAGAGCGGCGTCGTGGTGCTGCAGGGCTGCGAGGACCACTGGGCCGCCAAGGCGGTCCTTGACGCGCGCGCCGGCGACCCGCCGCAGGGGATCGCCTGGTTCACCCAGCCCGACGTGTGGCACGCCATCGACGAGGGGATGCTGGAGGTGAACGTCTGGCACGCCACCACCGCCAACGTGGCGCCCGGCGACGAGCTGCTCGACCAGGTTGTGGGCGCGTTCGCCGCACAGGGGCTGCACGCGCACTTCGACGAGGGCCGGGTCGAGGTCACCGCCTTCTGGCAGCGGCGGCCGGTCGCGTGAGCGGGCCCCTGATCGGCGTGCTCGCGCTCCAGGGCGACGTGCGCGAGCACCGCGAGATGCTCGAACGGGCCGGTGCGCGGACCACCGCGGTACGCCGGCCCACGGAGCTCGTCGGGCTCGACGGCATCGTCCTGCCCGGAGGCGAGTCCACGACGATGTACAAGCTGGCGCGGACCTTCGAGCTGTTCGGGCCGTTGCAGGAGGCGATCCGGGCCGGGCTGCCGGCGTACGGAACCTGTGCGGGCATGATCATGCTGGCCGACCACATCGAGAACGGCATCGCCGGCCAGGAGACCATCGGCGGGCTCGACATCGTCGTGCGGCGCAACGCCTTCGGCCGGCAGGTCGACTCCTTCGAGGCCGAGGTGGACGTGACCGGCCTGGACGCCCCGTTCCACGCGGTGTTCATCCGCGCGCCCTGGGTGGAGAAGGTGGGCCAGGGCGTGGAGGTCGTCGCGCGCGTCTCCTCCGGCGAGGCAGTCGGTAGGATCGTCGCCGTTCGACAGGCGAACCTGCTCGCCACGTCGTTCCACCCCGAGATCACCGGGGACCACAGAATGCACGCGCTGTTCGTCGACATGGTCGAGTCCCGGCTCGCCGCGTCGGACGGTGGGACCGACAACCGGAAGTAGGGGCAACACCTCATGTCTGGCCACTCCAAATGGGCGACCACCAAGCACAAGAAGGCGGTCATCGACGCCCGTCGAGGCAAGCTGTTCGCCAAGCTGATCAAGAACATCGAGGTCGCCGCGCGGATGGGCGGGGGAGACCCTGCGGGCAACCCGACGCTCTACGACGCCATCCAGAAGGCCAAGAAGTCCTCGGTCCCCAACGACAACATCGACCGCGCGGTCAAGCGCGGCTCGGGTGCTGAGGCCGGCGGGGCCGACTACCAGACGATCATGTACGAGGGCTACGGCCCCAACGGTGTCGCGCTGCTCATCGAGTGCCTGACCGACAACAAGAACCGCGCCGCGATGGAGGTCCGCACCGCGATCTCCCGCAACGGCGGCAACCTCGCCGACCCCGGCTCGGTCTCCTACATGTTCAACCGCAAGGGCGTCGTGATCGTCGCCAAGGAGCAGGACGGCAAGAGCGTCGGGGAGGATGACGTCCTCGAGGCGACCCTCGACGCCGGTGCCGAGGAGGTCAACGACATCGGGGACTCGTTCGAGGTGATCAGCGAGGCCACCGACCTGGTCGCGGTCCGCACCGCGCTCCAGGCCGCCGGCATCGACTACGACTCCGCGGAGGCGTCGTTCGTGCCGTCGATGAGCGTCGAGGTCGACCTCGAGGGTGCCAAGAAGGTGATCCGCCTGGTCGAGGCGCTCGAGGACCTCGACGACGTGCAGAACGTGTTCGGCAACCAGGAGATCCCCGACGACGTGATGGCCGCCCTCGACGAGGAGTGACGCCGCCGCCGTGGCTCCCGGAGTGTCGCGGGAGCTCTTCGGGGCAGCCGTCGGTTAGCGTGGTGTCCGAACATGTGTTCGGACACCACCGACCAGGAAGGGGCCCCACGTGCGCGTCCTCGGGATCGACCCGGGCCTCACCCGGTGCGGGATGGGAGTCGTCGAGGGGTCGGTGGGCCGGCCGCTGTCGCTGGTCGACGTCAACGTGCTGCGCACCTCGTCCTCGGAGCCGGTGCCGGTCCGGCTGGTGACCATCGAGAAGGGCGTGGACGCCTGGATCGAGGAGTACGCCCCGGACGCCGTGGCGATCGAGCGGGTCTTCGCCCGCTCCGACGTGAGCACGATCATGGGCACCGCCCAGGCCAGTGGGATCGCGATGGTCTGTGCGGCGCGCAGGGGGCTGCCCGTCGTGCTCCACACCCCCAGCGAGGTCAAGGCGGCGGTGACCGGGAGCGGCCGGGCCGACAAGGCGCAGGTGACCGCGATGGTGGCCCGCATCCTGCGGCTGCCGTCGCCGCCGAAGCCGGCGGACGCGGCGGACGCGCTCGCGCTGGCCATCTGTCACATCTGGCGCGGTGGGGCGCAGCAGAGGATCGAGGCGGCGGTCGCCGCTGCCGGGAAGGGAACACGATGATCGCCTTCGTCCGCGGGACCGTCGCCAGCGTCTCGCTGACCTCCGCCGTGGTCGAGGTCGGCGGGGTCGGGCTGGAGCTGAACTGCACCCCGAGCACCATCGCCACGCTGCGCACCGGCACCGAGGCCACGCTGCCGACCAGCATGATCGTGCGCGAGGACTCGATGACGCTGTTCGGCTTCCTCGACGAGGACGAGAAGACGCTGTTCGAGATGCTGCTGACAGCCAGCGGCGTGGGCCCCAAGCTGGCGCAGGCGATGCTCGCGGTGCTCTCGCCCGACGACCTGCGGCGCGCGGTGAGCACCGAGGACATCAAGGCGCTGACGAGGGTGCCCGGGATCGGCCAGAAGGGTGCCCAGCGGATCGTGCTCGAGCTCAAGGACCGGATCGGCGCGCCCACCGGCGTCTCGATGCCGCGCGCTGCCTCCGCGTCCGCGCCGGCGGCGGCCTGGCGCGACCAGGTCCACGCCGGCCTCGTCAGCCTCGGCTGGTCGGCCAAGGAGGCCGAGAAGGCCGTCGACGCGGTCACCCCTCAGGCCGACGGCATGGCCGAGCCCGATGTCGCCGCGCTGCTCCGGGCGGCGTTGCGCACGCTGAGCAAGGCGTGAGCCGATGAGTGAGAGCAGCCGCCGGATCACCGAGCGCGAGTACGACGAGGCCGAGCTGTCCTACGTCGAGAGCCGATCGCTGGTCACCGCCGAGGCCGAGGGCGACGAGCGAGCGGTCGAGGCGGCGCTGCGGCCCCGCACGCTCGACGAGGTGATCGGTCAGGAGCGGGTGCGCGAGCAGCTGTCGCTGGTGCTCCAGGCCGCCCGCGCGAGGCAGGCGGCGCCCGATCACGTGCTGCTCGCCGGTCCGCCCGGCCTCGGCAAGACCACCCTGGCGATGATCATCGCCGCCGAGATGTCGGCGCCGCTGCGTCTCACCTCCGGTCCGGCGATCACCCACGCCGGCGACCTCGCCGCGATCCTCTCGGGGATGAACGAAGGCGACGTGCTCTTCGTCGACGAGATCCACCGGATGTCGCGGCCGGCGGAGGAGATGCTCTACATGGCCATGGAGGACTTCCGGGTCGACGTCGTGATCGGCAAGGGCCCGGGCGCGACCGCGATCCCGCTGGAGATCCCGCCGTTCACCCTCGTCGGAGCCACGACACGCGCAGGTCTGCTGCCCAGCCCGCTGCGCGACCGGTTCGGGTTCACCGCGCACCTGGAGTTCTACGAGGCGGCCGACCTCGAGCTCATCGTGCGCCGCTCGGCGGGGCTGCTCGGGGTCGAGCTCACCGACGACGGCGCCGGCGAGATCGCCTCGCGGTCCCGGGGCACCCCCCGAATCGCGAACCGGCTGCTGCGCCGGGTCCGCGACTTCGCCCAGGTGCGCGCCGACGGCACCGTGACCCTCGACGTCGCCCATCGGGCGCTGGACCTCTACGAGGTCGACCAGTCCGGCCTCGACCGGCTCGACCGCTCCGTCCTCGACGCCCTCTGCCGGCGGTTCGGCGGCGGCCCTGTCGGCGTCAGCACGCTGGCGGTCGCCGTGGGCGAGGAGCGCGAGACGGTCGAGGAGGTCGCCGAGCCGTTCCTCGTGCGGATGGGGATGCTGGCGCGCACCCCCCGCGGTCGCGTCGCCACCCCGGCCGGGTGGGAGCACCTCGGCCTGCCGGTCCCCGCGGACGCCGCGTTCGGTCTCGGTGCCGGCGGAGCGGTCCAGCCGGACCTGTTCGGCGACGAGTAGCCCCCGCAGCTAGACTCGACCGCCGACCGTCGTACGGTCCGAGACGTCGCCACCAACCGCTGCTGAGGAGCCACTGTTGTCCGAGGAAACGCTGGGGACCCTTCTCCCGCTTCTGCTGATCGTCCTGGCGTTCTGGTTCCTGGTGATCCGTCCCGCGCGGCGCCGGCAGCAGGAGATGACCCGGATCCAGGACAGCGTGGAGGTCGGGTCCGAGGTGATGCTGGGCTCCGGCATCTTCGGCACGGTCACCAGCATCGGGGACGAGACGCTCACACTCGCCGTGTCGCCCGGCACCGAGATGAAGGTCGCCCGCCAGGCGGTCGTCCGGGTCGTCGACGGCGCCGCGCCCGGGGCGCTCGGCGGACCGACCGACTCCACCGACCAGGCCTGAGGCCGTGACCGGCGCACACCGGGCGGCTGGCGCGCCCGCGGACGCCTCCTGGCACGACGAGTACCTCGCGAAGCACCTCGACGAGCTGATCCGCGACATCCCCGACTTCCCCCAGCCCGGCGTGGTGTTCAAGGACATCACGCCGCTGCTGGCCGACCATGACGGCTTCTCCGCCGTGATCGAGGTGCTGGCCCGGGCAGGACGTGACGCCACCGGTGAGGTCGTGGTGGACAAGGTCGTCGGGATGGAGGCCCGTGGCTTCATCCTCGCCGCACCCGTGGCGCTCGCCCTGGGCGCGGGCTTCGTCCCGGTGCGCAAGGCCGGCAAGCTCCCGGCGGACACGCACGCGGTCGGCTACGACCTGGAGTACGGCAGCGCCACCCTCGAGCTGCACCAGGACTCGATCGCGCCGGGGGAGCGGGTGCTGATGGTCGACGACGTCCTGGCCACCGGTGGCACCGTGGCCGCGACCGCCCAGCTGATCCGCGCCTGCGGCGGGATCGTGCACGGGGTGGCCGTCTTGATGGAGCTGTCGTTCCTGGACGGACGCCAGCACGTCGGTGACCTTCCCGTCACGACCATCCGCACCGTCTGAGTCCGCGTCGCGCTCGACGCGGCCCTGGCCGCGGACCGGGCATAGACTTGCCCGACAGCGTGTTCCCATGACGTGTCCGGCGACGGACGCCAGAGCCGGGAGGTGAGCGATGGCCGATGAACGCGTCGTGAGCGCGGCCGCGACCGAGCCCGCTCCGCCGGCGGACACCGCGGCCCCGGACGAGCAGACCCAGCCCAAGCCCGCGTCGAGCCGACCCGCGGCGCCGCCATCGGGCGCGCCGTCGGGGCGCCGGATGCGTGCCCGGCTGGCCCGGATGACGACCAAGGCCCAGCCCGGGAACCCGGTGCTGGAGCCGCTGCTCCGGGCTGTCCGCGCGAACCATCCCAAAGCCGACCTGGCGCTGCTTGAGCGCGCCTACGTCACGGCCGAGAAGGCCCACGGCACCCAGACCCGCAAGAGCGGCGACCCCTACATCACCCACCCCCTCGCGGTGGCCACGATCCTCGCCGACATCGGCATGACCGAGCCGACCCTGTGCGCCGCGCTCCTCCACGACACCGTCGAGGACACCTCCTACACCCTCGACGAGCTGCGCAACGACTTCGGCGACGAGGTGGCGGCCCTGGTCGACGGCGTCACCAAGCTCGACAAGGTCAAGTACGGCGACTCCGCGCAGGCGGAGACCATCCGCAAGATGATCGTGGCGATGAGCCGCGACATCCGGGTCCTGGTCATCAAGCTCGCCGACCGGCTGCACAACATGCGCACCCTGCGCTACCTCAAGCAGGACACGCAGGAACGCAAGGCCCGCGAGACCCTCGAGATCTTCGCTCCGCTTGCGCACCGGCTCGGCATGAACACCCTGAAGTGGGAGCTGGAGGACCTCGCCTTCGCGACGCTGCACCCCAAGATCTACGACGAGATCGTCCGTCTCGTCGCCGAACGCGCACCCTCACGCGACCAGTTCCTCGCCCGCGTGATCGAGCAGGTCGAGAGGGACCTGCGCGAAGCCGGGATCAAGGCCGTCGTGACAGGCCGTCCCAAGCACTACTACTCGATCTACCAGAAGATGATCGTGCGTGGCCGGGAGTTCTCCGACATCTACGACCTGGTCGGCATCCGGATCCTCGTCGAGACCGACCGGGACTGCTACGCCGCGCTCGGCGTGCTGCACTCGCGGTGGAACCCGGTGCCGGGCCGGTTCAAGGACTACGTCGCGATGCCGAAGTTCAACATGTACCAGTCGCTGCACACGACGGTGATCGGGCTCGAGGGCAAGCCGGTGGAGCTGCAGATCCGCACCTTCGGGATGCACCGCCGAGCCGAGTACGGCGTCGCTGCGCACTGGAAGTACAAGGAGAGCTCGGTCAAGGGAGACGACACCGATCGCGCCCTGATGACCTCGGGCACGTCGAACTCCGACATGGCCTGGGTCCGCCAGCTGCTCGACTGGCAGCAGGAGACCGAGGACCCCGGGGAGTTCCTGGAGTCGTTGCGCTTCGAGATCAACACTGCCGAGGTCTACGTCTTCACCCCCCGCGGCGACGTGGTGGCGCTCCCCACCGGCTCGACGCCGGTCGACTTCGCCTACGCCATCCACACCGAGGTCGGCCACCGCACGATCGGTGCGCGGGTCAACGGCCGACTGGTGCCGCTGGAGTCCACCCTCGACAACGGCGACGTGGTGGAGGTCTTCACCTCCAAGGCGCCCAACGCCGGGCCGAGCCGGGACTGGCTGGCCTACGTCAAGTCACCGCGCGCGCGCAACAAGATCCGGCAGTGGTTCACCAAGGAGCGGCGCGAGGAGGCGATCGAGCACGGCAAGGAGCAGATCGCCCGGCTGATGCGCAAGGAGGGCCAGCCCCTCAAGCGCGTGCTCACCCACGACTCGCTCAGCACGGTCGCGGCCGAGATGAAGCTCCCCGACGTGTCCGCGTTGTACGCCGCGGTCGGCGAGGGCAACGTCGGTGCGCAGACCGTCGTACGCCGGGTGATCGACCTGTACGGCGGCGAGGAGGGCGCCGCCGAGGACCTCGCCGAGGGCGTCCGCCTCACGTCGGAGCGCACTCGCGCGAAGCAGCGCATCGGCGGCGACGCCGGTGTCATCGTCAAGGGCATCTCCGACGTGTGGGTGAAGCTCGCCAAGTGCTGCACGCCCGTGCCCGGAGACAAGATCCTCGGCTTCGTGACCCGCGGAGCCGGAGTCTCGGTGCACCGCGAGGACTGCACCAACGTGGCCAGCCTGAAGGCGCAGCCCGAGCGGCTGGTCGACGTCGAGTGGGCGCCGACCGCACAGTCGATGTTCCTGGTGAACATCCAGGTCGAGGCGCTCGACCGGGCCCGGTTGCTCTCGGACATCACCAAGGTGCTCTCCGACGTGCACGTCAACATCCTGGCGGCGTCGCTGACCACGACCCGGGACCGGGTGGCGAAGTCCCGGTTCACCTTCGAGATGGGTGACCCCAAGCACCTCGGCCACGTGCTGAAGGCGGTGCGCTCGGTCGACGGCGTCTTCGACGCCTACCGGGTGACCCAGTAGTCCAGAGCCGGCCGCGCCGCCGGGTGAGCAGGGTCAGCTGAAGTCGTCGAGCGCCTTGCGGGCCTCGACCAGCCACGCCTGGCGTGCCTCGATGGCCGCCGCGTGCTCGGCGGCCTTCTTGGCGTTGCCGGCGGCCTCGGCCTTGGCCCGCTTCTCCTCCAGCTCGGCGAGCGAGGCCTCGAGCTGGGAGACGGTGTCCGCGGCGCGGGCGCGCGCCTCCGGGTTGGTGCGCTTCCACTGGTCGTCCTCGACCCCGCGGATCGCCTGCTCGACCTTGCGCATGCGGCCCTCGAGCTCCTTGATCCGGTCGCGCGGGACCTTGCCCGCCGCGTCCCACCGCTCGGCGAGCTCCCGGAAGGCGTCCTTGGCGGCCTTCACGTCGGTGACGGGCAGCAGCGCCTCGGCCTCGACGAGCAGCTTCTCCTTCACCTCGGCGTTGGCGGCGAACTCGGCGTCGAGCTGCGCGTTGGCCGCGTCGCGGGCGCCGAAGAACTTGTCCTGGGCACCCCGGAAGCGCTTCCAGAGCTGGTCGTCGACGTTCTTGGGTGCCGGGCCCGCGGCCTTCCACTGGCGCATCAGCTCGCGGTACTTGCCGGCCGTCGGCCCCCACTCGGTGGAGTCGGCGAGCGCCTCGGCCTCGACGACCAGCTTCTCCTTGACCGCGCGAGCCGCCTCCCGCTTCTCCCCGAGCTCGGCGAAGTGCGCCTTGCGACGCCGGGTGTAGGTGGTGCGTGCGGTGGAGAACCGCCGCCACAGGGCGTCGTCGGTGCTCTTGTCGATGCGGGGGAGTGCCTTCCACTCCTCGAGCAGCTCACGCAGCCGGTTGGCGCCGTTGCGCCAGTCGTTGCTCTCGGCGAGCCGCTCGGCCTCGGCGGCGATCCGCTCTTTGTGCACCTTGGCCTCGGCGGCCTTCTGGGCGCGCTCGGCCTTGCGCTGCTCGCGCTGCTTGCTGATCGTCTCCCCGAGCGCGTCGAGGCGCGTTTCCAGTGCGGCGAGGTCGCCGACCGCCTGCGCGTCCTTCAGCGTGGACCGGACCTGGTCCACCGCGGTGCTCGCCTCCTCGGGGCCGAGGTTGCCGGCCGTGATCCGCTGCTCGAGGAGCTGCACCTCGAAGGCGAGGTCGTCGTAGCGCTTGACGTAGAACGCCAGCGCCTCCTCCGGCGTGGCGTCCGGCATCTGCCCGACCTGACGCTCACCGTCCGCGGTGCGCACGAACACCGAGCCGTCCTCGGCCACACGGCCCCACTCGTGGGCGGGCTTGCCGGGGTGCGAGTCGTTCACCGGAGTACCTCTTCAGCATCAGGTGCACCGCCGACGGCGAACCCCCGGCTGGTTGCATCATGGGTCAGATCACCGTGAGTCTAGGTCGCACCGGCGCCGGGCGACACCGACTTCCCGGCTACAAGGCCATAACGGCTCCCGCGGTTTCCGTGACGCCCCCGGTGCTGGGTAGGCTTCACCGGTCCCCACCCGACCACAACAGGAGTGCCCACCCGTGTTCATCGCAGGCTTCCCGGCGGGACCGTGGGGCACCAACTGCTACGTGGTGGCGACCGGCCCGGGCCAGGAGTGCGTGGTGGTCGACCCGGGCAAGGACGCCGCCGCCGGCGTCGCCGAGGTCGTCCGTGAGCACCACCTCAAGCCGGTCTCCGTGCTGGTCACCCACGGTCACATCGACCACATGTGGTGCGTGGCGCCCGTGGCCGGCAGCTACGACGCCACGGCCTACATCCACCCCGCGGACCGGCACCTGCTCACCGACCCGATGGCCGGCATCTCACCGGAGTCTGCCGGGATGCTGCTCGGTGGCAAGCACGAGTTCGCCGAGCCGGACCGGGTCGAGGAGGTCGGCGACGGCCAGGCGCTCGAGCTCGCCGGGCTGACCTTCGTCGTCGACCACACGCCGGGGCACACCCGCGGCTCGGTCACGTTCCGGTCGCCGTACGACGGGCAGGGCGGTGACGAGATCGCCGAGGTGATGTTCAGCGGCGACCTGCTCTTCGCCGGGTCCATCGGCCGCACCGACCTGCCGGGCGGCGACCACCCGACGATGCTGCGCACCCTGGCGAGCAAGGTGCTGCCGCTGGCCGACAACATCGTGGTGCTTCCCGGCCACGGGGAGCAGACCAGCATCGGGCGGGAGAAGGCGACCAACCCCTACCTGCTCGACGTGGCGGCCCGCGACCTGGCCGACCCCGCCGCCGGACCGGCGCCGATGCCCAACACCCGAGGCCTGTGACATGAGTAGACCCACCCCGCTGAGCGGGTTCCCCGAGTTCCTGCCCGAGCAGCGCGTCATCGAGCTGCAGGTCATCGACCGGCTCCGGCGTACCTTCGAGCTGCACGGGTTCGCCAACATCGAGACCCGCGCCGTGGAGCCGATGGACCAGCTGCTGCGCAAGGGGGAGACCTCCAAGGAGGTCTACGTGCTGCGCCGCCTGCAGGCCGACGAGCAGCAGACCGACGCCGGGATGGGCCTGCACTTCGACCTCACGGTTCCGTTCGCGCGCTACGTGCTCGAGAACGCCGGCAAGCTGGAGTTCCCGTTCCGGCGCTACCAGATCCAGAAGGTGTGGCGCGGCGAGCGGCCGCAGGAGGGCCGCTTCCGCGAGTTCGCCCAGGCCGACATCGACGTGGTCGGCAAGGACACCTTGCCGTTCCACCACGACATCGAGGTCGCCCGGGTGATGGCCGAGGCGCTCGTCGCGCTCCCGCTGCCGCCGATGCGTCTGCAGGTCAACAACCGCAAGCTGATCCAAGGCTTCTACACCGGCATCGGCGCCACGGACATGGAGGCCGTGATGCGGGTCGTCGACAAGATGGACAAGGTCCCCGAGGACGTCGTACGCCAGCTGCTCGTCGACGAGGCCGGCCTCGATGACAAGCAGGTCGAACAGTGCCTGCGCCTGGCGGCGGTGCGGAGCAGCGACACGGGGTTCGTCGAGGAGGTCCGGGCCCTGGGCGTCACCAACGAGCTGCTGGAGGAAGGCCTCGGCGAGCTTGCTGCGGTGGTCGAGGGCTGCGCGGACCTGAACACCGACCGGTTCACCGTCGAGGCCGACCTACGCATCGCCCGCGGTCTGGACTACTACACCGGCACGGTCTTCGAGACCCGGCTCGAGGGCTTCGAGGGGCTCGGCTCGATCTGCTCGGGGGGGCGCTACGACTCGCTTGCCAGCGACGGCCGGACGACGTACCCCGGCGTGGGCATCTCCCTGGGCCTGAGCCGGATGCTCGTGCCGCTGGTCGCCAAGGGCGTCCTGACCAGCGACCGCAAGGTGCCCTCCGTCGTCCTCGTCGCACTCGCCGACGAGGACAGCCGGCCGGTCTCCGAGGCCGTCGCCCAGCGCCTGCGCGCTCGCGACATCCCGACCGAGGTGGCCGCCTCGGCACAGAAGTTCGGCAAGCAGATCAGGTACGCCGAGCGCCGCGGCATCCCGTTCGTCTGGTTCCCCGGAGCCGACGGGGGAGTCGACCAGGTCAAGGACATCCGCAGCGGCGATCAGACCGACGCCGATGCGGACGCCTGGACGCCGCCCGTCGAGGACCTGACCCCCACCATCGTCTCGCACAGCCTTGAGGAGCTCTCGTGATCCGCACCCATGACGCCGGCAGCCTGCGCCCCGAGCACGCCGGGCAGACCGTCACCCTGGCGGGCTGGATCGGCCGCCGGCGCGACCACGGCGGGGTGGCGTTCCTCGACCTGCGCGAGGCCTCGGGCGTGGTGCAGGTCGTGGTCCGCGACGAGGAGGTCGCCCACCACCTGCGCTCGGAGTACTGCATCAAGGTGACCGGTGAGGTCTCGATGCGCCCCGAGGGCAACGCCAACCCGAACCTGCCGACCGGCGAGATCGAGGTGATCGCCGCCGACGTCGAGGTGCTCAGCGCGGCCGCACCCCTGCCGTTCCCGATCGACGAGCACGTCGAGGTGGGCGAGGAGGTGCGCCTGAAGCACCGCTACCTGGACCTGCGGCGGCAGGGGCCCGGTGACGCGATCCGGCTGCGCAGCAAGGTGAACCGCGCCGCCCGCGCCGTCCTCGACGAGGCCGGCTTCGTCGAGATCGAGACGCCGACGCTGACCCGCTCGACCCCCGAGGGGGCCCGTGACTTCCTGGTGCCGGCCCGGCTGCAGCCGGGCAGCTGGTACGCCCTGCCGCAGAGCCCCCAGCTCTTCAAGCAGCTGCTGATGGTCGGGGGCATGGAGCGCTACTACCAGATCGCGCGCTGCTACCGCGACGAGGACTTCCGCGCCGACCGGCAGCCGGAGTTCACCCAGCTCGACATCGAGATGAGCTTCGTCGAGCAGGACGACGTGATCGCGCTCGCCGAGGACGTCCTCAAGGAGGTCTGGCGGCTGATCGGCCACGAGATCGACACCCCGATCGAGCGGATCACCTACGACGAGGCGATGCGCCGGTTCGGCACCGACAAGCCCGACCTGCGGATGGGCCTCGAGCTCGTCGAGTGCACGGAGTTCTTCCAGCACACCCCGTTCCGGGTGTTCCAGGCGCCGTACGTCGGTGCCGTGGTGATGCCGGGCGGCGCGAGCCAGCCGCGCAAGCAGCTCGACGCCTGGCAGGACTGGGCCAAGCAGCGCGGCGCGAAGGGCCTTGCCTACGTGCTCGTCGGCGAGGACGGCGAGCTCGGCGGACCGGTCGCGAAGAACATCAGCGAGGACGAGAAGGCCAAGATCGCCGACCACGTGGGCGCCAGGCCCGGGGACGCCATCTTCTTCGCCGCCGGGGCGCCGAAGCAGTCGCGCGCCCTGCTCGGCGCGGCACGCCTGGAGATCGGCCGGCGCGTGGGCCTCATCGACGAGTCGGCGTGGAAGTTCGTGTGGGTGGTCGACGCGCCGCTGTTCGAGCCCGCCGACGAGGCCACCGCGGCCGGTGACGTGGCCGTCGGCAGCGGAGCGTGGACCGCGGTGCACCACGCGTTCACCTCACCGAAGCCGGAGTGTCTCGACACCTTCGACACCGACCCCGGCAGCGCGTTGGCCTATGCCTACGACATCGTCTGCAACGGCAACGAGATCGGTGGCGGCTCGATCCGTATCCACCGCGAGGACGTGCAGAAGCGGGTCTTCTCGGTGATGGGGATCGGCGAGGCCGAGGCGCAGGAGAAGTTCGGCTTCCTCCTCGAGGCGTTCAAGTACGGCGCTCCGCCGCACGGCGGGATCGCCTTCGGCTGGGACCGGATCGTCGCGCTGCTTGCCGGCACCGAGTCGATCCGCGACGTGATCGCCTTCCCGAAGACCGGCGCGGGGTACGACCCGCTGACGGCTGCACCCGCCCCGATCACGCCGCAGCAGCGCAAGGAGGCGGGCGTGGACGCCAAACCGGAGGAGAAGTCCGCGAAGGCCGAGGGCGCCGAGACCGACTGAGCGGTCTCGGGCCCGCGTTCGGCGCGGCCCCGGGAGCCACGAGAGCCATCCGCCCGGAACCCGGCGGGCTCGGCACTGACACAACAGGTCAGGTGACCGGTTGTGACGGCCGGCGACGCGCTTTTCCCGTCCCTACAGGTCAGATGAGCGATCTGGACGGTGCCGGACTGATCCGGATATCGGACGCCGTGGGCTGGTATCAGATCGTTACCTGCTCCGAGCATGCATGAAACACCCAGTGGTTTACAGTCCTTGCGGCTGTAAGAGGCCCCCATCAGGAAAGTCAGGTTCTCATGTCCACGACCGCTCAGCTCGAGAGCTTCGAGGAAGGTCTCGAGGCCGAGGGTGGTGTCGACAAGGTCATCGCCGGCAAGTCGCCGATGCGGATCGCGTTCCAGCGGCTGCGCTCGGACAAGGTGGCCGTGATCTCGGCCGGTGTCGTCCTGCTGCTCGTCCTGCTCGGGGTGCTCGCGCCGGTGATCACCGACGTCTGGGGCATCCACGCGACGATCGACGACCCCGACGCGCCGCCGCTGACCGAGGTGCTGTCCTTCGACGGCTTCCCGTCCGTCGGTCCGCCGTACTACCCGTTCACGTGGGAGCACCCGCTCGGGATCGCGCCGGGCAGCGGCGTCGACAACCTGGCCGCGCTGCTCTACGGGCTGCGCACCTCGCTGCTCGTGGCCACAGCCGCCACCGTGCTCGCCACCGTCATCGGGATCACCATCGGCCTGGTGGCCGGCTTCGCCCGCGGCTGGCTCGACCGGGTGATCTCCTTCGTCATCGACCTGTTCCTGTCGTTCCCGTTCATCCTCGGTGCACTGGCGCTGGCGCCGATCATCACCTCACGCTTCTCCACGGACCTCGACGCGCTGGGCCGCGCACAGGTCATCGGCCTGGTCAGCGTCCTGGTGATCTTCGGCTGGATGAGCCTGGCTCGCCTGATCCGCGGTCAGGTGCTGTCCCTGCGCGAGCGGGAGTTCGTCCAGGCCGCCCAGGTGATGGGTGTGCCCACGCGCAGGATCCTGTTCAAGGAGCTCCTGCCCAACCTGGTGGCTCCGATCGTGGTCGCGATCTCGCTGCAGCTGCCGGCGTTCGTCGCCGCTGAGGCGGGCCTGTCCTACCTGGGCATCGGCCTCACCGGTTGGCCGTCGCTGGGTCAGACGATCAATGACGCGGTGGACTCCTTCGAGAACTACCCGCTCTACCTGTGGGCGCCGGTCATCACCGTGATGGTGCTGGTCCTGGCGCTCAACCTCCTCGGCGACTCGATCCGAGACGCCTTCGACCCCAAGACTCGCCGGTGACCAACTCATCGGGGGATTGCACAACCAACCAGGAAAGGGTGGGTTAGGAATGCGGTTCAAGAAACCGATCATTGCCGCCACCGCCGTGGGAATGCTCGCGCTGGCCGCATGCGGCGGCAACTCGAGCAACGGCAACGGCAATGAGGGCCCCGACGCCGGGGGTATCGACTCCGAGAAGCTCGGCTCCGCCGGCTCCGGTCGTGACGCCGAGCGCGAGGGCCCGGTGACCATCGACGGCGCAGCCGAGGGCGGCACCGTCAAGGTGGTCAGCTATGCAGGCCTCAACACGATGGACCCGACCGAGGCGTACTACATCAACACCTCGTCGATCCTCATGGGTCTGGTGACCCGCTCGCTGACGCAGTACGTCTACGACGAGGAGAACGGGGACATGGTCCTCGTGCCCGACCTCGCCACCGACCTCGGCACCCCCAACGAGGACTACACCGAGTGGAAGTTCACGATCCGTGAGGGCGTGAAGTGGGAGAACGGCGAGGAGGTCACCGCCGAGGACGTGCGCTACGGCATCCTGCGCTCCTTCGACCGCGCCACCTTCCCGGAGGGCCCGGCGTTCAGCAACGACTACTTCCTCGACGGCGACAAGTACAAGGGCCCCTACAAGTCGGGCACCGACTACGCCGGTGTCGAGGTCGACGGCCAGACGCTGACCATCAAGATGGCCACGCCGTTCCCCGACATGCCCTACTGGGGCGCGTTCCCGGCCATGGGTCCGGTCCCCGAGGGCAAGGACCAGCCTGAGAAGTACCGCATGCACCCATGGGCGACCGGGCCGTACATGTTCGACAAGTACGTCCCCGAGAAGTCGCTGACGCTGGTGCGCAACCCGCACTGGGACCCGAACACCGACCCGGGCCGCACGCAGTACCCGGAGAAGTACGAGTTCAACTTCCAGACCCAGAGCAACAAGATCGACCAGATCCTGTTGGCCGACCAGGGCGACGGCCAGGTCACGATGACCTACGACGACGTGCTGCCGGAGAACTTCCGCAAGTTCCAGAACGAGCACTCCGACCGGCTCGAGCTCGGTGGCCAGCCCTGCACGATGTACTGGGCGCCTGACTACCGCCAGGTCACCGACAAGAAGGTCCGCGAGGCGATGGCCTACGCGTACCCCTACCGTGACGCAGCGCTGGCCGGCGGCTACATCGAGGGTGTCACCCGGATCTTCGGCAACAACCTGATGCCCCCGGGCATCCCGGGCCGCACCGAGTTCCAGACCTTCGACGACCTGGCTCCCGGTGAGACCAACACCGAGAAGGCCAAGCAGCTGCTCGAGGAGGCCGGCGCCGTCGGCTTCGAGGTCAAGTGGCTCTTCGCCAACGACAACGCCGAGTCCGTCAAGGCCAAGGACGTCGTCGTGAAGGCGCTCGAGGCCGCCGGCTTCAAGGCCAGCCCGGTCGCCACCACGGTCGCCGACCTGTCCACCGAGCGCGCCAACCCCGACAACAAGGACATCAACGTCCGCAGCGCCGGCTGGTGCTCCGACTGGCCGTCGGGTGGCTCGTGGTTCCCGCCGGTGCTCCAGTCGACCAACCTGGAGGAGGAGGGCCTGGGCGCCAACTACGCGGCGTTCAGCGAGCCCGAGGTCGACCAGCGCATCAAGGACGTCCTGATGATGCCGGTCGAGGAGCAGGCCGACGCCTGGAACGAGCTCGACGAGTACATCGCGAAGGAGTACTTCCCGATGTTCATCCTCGGCTACGGCGGTGTCGCGCACGCGCACGGTTCCAAGATCCAGGGTCACAACGTCGACCCGACGTTCGGCATGCCGACCTGGAAGGACATCTGGGTCCAGCAGTGACCCGTTTCCGACCAGGGCCATGAGCCCTGCCGGAAAGCACACTGAGCGTCGTGGGGCGGGGGCCCGACAGGCCCCCGCCCCACGACCGAGTCGGGAAGTAGGTAGTACCCCATGGCGGGCTTCATCGTCCGGCGCCTGTTGTCGTCGTTCCTCGTCGTCGTCCTGACCTCGATGTTCGTGTTCGCGCTGTTCTTCCTCGGCCCGAGCAACCCGGCCGGTCCGGTCTGTGACGCGCAGGGTCGCTGCACCGCAGAGCGGCTCGAGGCGATCGAGGAGCAGATGGGCCTCAACGACAGCGTCGTCACGCAGTACGGCGAGTTCGTCGGCGGGCTCTTCCACGACCGGACCGTCTCCGTCGGTGGCGACTACACCTGCGAGGCGCCCTGCCTCGGCATCTCCTACGGCAGCCGGCAGGAGGTCCGCAAGGAGCTGATGGACAAGTACCCGGCGACCTTGTCGATCGCCCTCGGCGGCGCCGCGATCTACCTCGTGCTGGGGGTGACCCTCGGCGTGCTGGCCGCGAGGTGGCGCGGCACGACCGCGGATCGGCTGCTCGTCGGCAGCAGCCTGGTGATCTCCTCGATCCCCTACTACCTGTTCGCTCTTCTGGCCTGGATCTTCCTGACCCTGAAGTGGAGCGTCTTCCCCAGCACCGGTTACACGCCCCTCACGGAGAGCCCGGTTGCCTGGGCGTCAGGTCTGCTGCTGCCCTGGCTGGCCATCGGGATCACGAACTCCACGCAGTACGCCCGGTTCTCCCGCGGTTCCATGGTCGAGACGCTCGGTGAGGACTACATCCGCACCGCCACGGCCAAGGGGGTCAAGTCCAGCAGGGTCGTCTTCCGCCACGGCCTGCGCGCCGCGATCGTGCCGATCGTCACGATCTTCGGTCTCGACTTCGCGGCCCTGCTCGCCGGTACCGTCTTCACCGAGCAGATCTTCGACATCAACGGCGTGGGCTGGTGGGCGCTCGACGCGGTCACGGCTCCGCAGGACTTCCCGGTGATCCTGGCGACCGTGCTCGTGAGCGCGGTGCTGGTGGTCCTGGCGAACCTGATCGTCGACATCGTGTACAGCTTCCTTGACCCCCGCGTGAGGATGTCATGACCAGCTTCCTGACCGACCAGAGCGCCGCCCACGACGCCGGCGTCGACGAGGACTTCCTCGTCGTGGAGAACCTCTCGGTCCAGTTCCCGACCCATGACGGGCTGGTGCAGGCCGTCTCGGACCTGTCCTACTCGGTGCGGATGGGCGAGACGCTCGGGATCGTGGGGGAGTCCGGCTCCGGCAAGAGCGTCTCCTCCATGGCGGTGCTCGGCCTGCACGACGAGAAGCGCAGCCGGATCGTCGGCTCGATCCGGGTCGGCGGCAAGGAGATCATCGGCGCGTCGGAGTCCACGCTGCGCAAGATCCGCGGCAAGGAGGTCGCGATGATCTTCCAGGACCCCCTGACTGCGCTCCACCCCTTCTACACCGTGGGCCGGCAGATCGCCGAGGCCTACCGGATCCACCACGACGTGCCGGAGAAGGCCGCCCGTGACAAGGCGATCGAGATGCTCGACCGGGTCGGCATCCCTCAGGCGCGCAACCGCGTGGACGACTTCCCGCACCAGTTCTCCGGCGGCATGCGCCAGCGCGCGATGATCGCGATGGCGCTGGTCAACGACCCCAAGCTGATCATCGCCGACGAGCCCACGACGGCCCTCGACGTGACCGTGCAGGCCCAGATCCTGGACCTGCTCCAGGAGCTCCAGCGCGACTTCAAGTCGGCGATCATCATCATCACCCACGACCTCGGTGTCGTCGCCGAGATGGCCGACGAGGTGCTGGTGATGTACGGCGGCCGGGCGGTCGAGAAGGGTCCCACCCGGGAGCTGCTGACCCACCCGGAGATGCCCTACACCTGGGGCCTGCTGTCGAGCATGCCGGACGTCTCGGCCGGCACCGACGGCCGGCTCGTGCCGATCCCCGGCAACCCGCCGAGCCTGCTCAACCCGCCGTCGGGCTGCCCGTTCCACCCGCGCTGCCCGCACGTGGACAAGGTCCCCGGCGACCTGTGCCGCACCGAGCTGCCCCCGTTGGTGCCCGGACGACGCGGCCCGCACCACCTCAAGCGCTGCCACCTGCCCGACCCGGACGCGATCTACGAGCACGACGTGCGTCCGATCCTCGCCGTCGACCCGGCCGAGCCGGGCTCCAGCCCCGGCGGCGAGACCGGCGCAGAAGGACAGCGGTGACCAGGAAGATGACCCCGATGACCCAGCCGGAGACCACCTCGCCGAGCGCCGCCACCGGTGCGCCGCTCCTCGAGGTCACCAACCTCCGCAAGTACTTCCCCGTCAAGTCGGCCGGACTGGTGCGGCGCACGATCGCCCAGGTGCAGGCCGTGGACGGCGTGTCGTTCCAGGTGCAGGCCGGCCGGTCGCTCGGCCTCGTCGGCGAGTCCGGCTGCGGCAAGTCGACCACCGGGCGGCTGATCACCCGGCTGCTCGACCCGACGTCGGGCTCGATGAAGTTCGAGGGCCAGGAGATCTCCCACCTCGACCGCAAGCAGATGCTGCCGCTGCGGCGCGAGATCCAGATGATCTTCCAGGACCCCTACAGCTCGCTGAACCCCCGGCACACGGTCGGCACGATCATCGGCACCCCGCTGCGGGTGCACAAGATCGTCCCCGAGAAGCAGGTGCTCAACCGGGTCCGGGAGCTGCTCGAGGTGGTCGGCCTCAACCCGGAGCACTACAACCGCTACCCCAGCGAGTTCTCCGGCGGCCAGCGCCAGCGGATCGGCATCGCCCGGGCGCTCGCGCTGCAGCCCAAGCTCCTCGTCGCCGACGAGCCGGTGTCGGCTCTGGACGTCTCGATCCAGGCACAGGTGGTCAACCTCCTGCAGGACCTGCAGAAGGAGTTCGGGGTCGCGTTCTTGTTCATCGCGCACGACCTGGCCGTCGTACGCCACTTCTGCCCCGAGGTGGCCGTGATGTACCTCGGCAAGATCGTGGAGATCGCCGACCGGGATACCCTCTACAACCGGCCGCACCACCCCTACACCCAGGCCCTGCTGTCGGCCGTGCCGGACGTGAAGCAGGCCGCCATCGGTGGGCGCAGGGAACGGATCCGGCTCGAGGGCGACGTGCCCAGCCCGGTCAACCCGCCCTCGGGCTGCCGGTTCCGGACCCGCTGCTGGATGGCGCAGGACATCTGCGCCAAGCAGGAGCCGCCGCTGCTGCAGATCGGGCCCACGCACAAGGTCGCCTGCCACTTCGCCGGCGAGTTCGGGGCGATGCCGACCCACCCGGTCACGTTGAGTGCGCTCGGCGTGGACGAGAAGGGTACGCCGGTCGCCGGCGCCACCCCGTCGGCGGAGGACCTGAACCGCCCCGGCTTCAGCGACACGTGGACCGACCTCGAGACCCACAAGCAGACCTCCTCGACGCTGCTGGCCGACCGGATCGCCGAGAGCGACGACGGGACGGCCACCCGCTGACCCGCGGTTAGGGTTGCGGGGTGGACGGACTCTTCGACTACGCCGAGGGCGACACCGGCGACACCGCCGGGTCCGCGGGCACGCTCGCCGGCAACACGCACACGAGCGCGCCGCTCGCGGTCCGGATGCGCCCGCGCACCCTCGACGAGCTGGTCGGGCAGCAGCACCTGCTCGCCGCGGGTTCCCCGCTGCGCCGGCTCGTCGAGGGCGACCAACCGATGTCGCTGCTGTTGTGGGGTCCGCCGGGCACCGGGAAGACCACGATCGCCTCGATCGTGTCGGGGCAGACCAACCGCCGCTTCGTGGAGGTCTCGGCGGTCGCGGCGGGAGTCAAGGAGGTCCGCGCCGCGATCGACGCGGCTCGTCGCGAGCTGACCCGCGGCGGCCGGGAGACGGTGCTGTTCGTCGACGAGGTGCACCGGTTCACCAAGGCCCAGCAGGACGCGCTGCTGCCGGGGGTGGAGAACCGGTGGGTGACGCTGGTCGCGGCCACCACGGAGAACCCGTTCTTCTCGGTGATCTCGCCGCTGCTGTCGCGGTCCCTGCTGCTGACCCTCGAGCCGCTCACCGACGACGACGTCCGCGGGGTGCTCGAGCACGCTCTGGCCGACGAGCGCGGCCTCGGCGGTGCGGTCGAGCTCGAGCCGGACGCCGAGGACCACCTGGTCCGGCTGGCCGGGGGCGACGCCCGACGCGCGTTGACCTACCTGGAGGCCGCGGCCGGCGCCGCGCTCGCCAAGGGCGAGAAGGTGGTCGACGTGGCCACCACCGAGACCGCGGTGGACCGGGCCGCGGTGCGCTACGACCGGCAGGGCGACCAGCACTACGACGTGACCAGCGCCTTCATCAAGTCCGTGCGCGGCTCCGACGCCGACGCCGCGCTGCACTACCTGGCGCGCATGGTCGAGGCGGGGGAGGACCCGCGGTTCATCGCCCGCCGCCTGGTGATCCTCGCCAGCGAGGACATCGGGCTGGCCGACCCCACGGCGCTGACCACCGCGGTCGCCGCGGCGCAGGCGGTGCAGCTGATCGGGATGCCGGAGGCGCGGCTCAACCTGGCCCAGGCGACGATCGCGCTGGCGCTGGCCCCCAAGTCCAACGCCGTGATCAAGGCGATCGACGCCGCCAGCGCGGACGTCCGCGCCGGAAAGATCGGGCCGGTGCCGGCCCACCTGCGCGACGCGCACTACGGCGGCTCGAAGAAGCTGGGGCACGGCAAGGGCTACCGCTACGCCCACGACGAGCCCTACGGGATCGCCGAGCAGCAGTACGCCCCGGACGTCGTCGCCGACGCCACCTACTACCGGCCCACCAGCCTCGGCGCGGAGGCCGGACTGAAGGAGCGGTGGGAGCGGGTGCGGGCGATGGTGCGCGGCGCCGGCTCGCGGCCCGCAAGGTAGGGTCAGCGTCTATGACTACGGCACTGTGGGCAGCCCTCGGCGTCGTGTCAGCCCTGTTCCTCGTGCTCCTCGGCCTCGCCGTCGCCGCCGTGAGGTCGGGCCGGCGCGCCGCCGCCCGGGAGCGCGCCGCCAGGGCCGACCTGGAGGAGCTGCGGGACCGGCTCGACGCGTTGGCCGCGGAGCTGGCGGAGGCCCGGCCGCCCCAGGCACCCGTGGCCCACGACGCCGAATACCTGATCACCGACGCCGGCGCCGCGCGCGACCTGCCGCAGGTGCCCGAGCGCGCGGTGCTCTCGGTGACGGTCGGGGAGCCGCTGGTGAAGGCGGCCGCCTTCGGGTGGGCCCTGCGACGGGTGCTGTCGGCGGAGTCGCGCAACCGGATCGCTTTCGAGATGCGCCGTGAGGTGAAGCGCGCCCGCAAGGCGCGACGCCGGGCTGCGCGCCGTACCCGTCTGGCCACCGCCCGCAGCGAGGAGGCAGCATGAGCCGGACCCTCTGGTTCGTCGCCGGGGCGGCGACCAGCGCCTACGCGCTCGCCAAGGCCCGCCGCGCCGCCGAGGCGTTCACACCCGAGGGGGTCCGGGACCGGCTGGCCGGACTCAGCCTGGGCGCCCAGCTGTTCGGCGAGGAGCTGCGCAGCGAGATGTCGGTCCGCGAGAGCGAGCTGCGCGAGCGGCTCGGGCTCGACGGGCCCGCCGAGATCGGTGCCGCGCCGGCGCCGCCACTTCAACTGACGAGAAAGGGCAACACCTGATGGACACCGCGGAGATCCGCCGACGGTTTCTCGCGCACTTCGAGGAGCGCGGACACCAGGCGGTCCCCTCAGCCTCGCTGTTGCTCGACGACCCGAACCTGCTGTTCGTCAACGCCGGCATGGTGCCGTTCAAGCCCTACTTCCTGGGTCAGGAGTCCCCGCCGTACAAGCGCGCGGTGAGCGTGCAGAAGTGCGTGCGGACCCTCGACATCGAGGAGGTCGGCAAGACCACCCGCCACGGGACGTTCTTCCAGATGAACGGCAACTTCTCCTTCGGCGACTACTTCAAGGAAGGTGCCATCGAGCACGCCTGGGAGCTGGTCACCGGGTCGCGGGACGAGGGCGGCTACGGCTTCCACCCGGACAAGGTGTGGGTCACCGTCTACGAGGACGACGACGAGTCCGCCGGGCTGTGGCGCAAGGTGGCCGGGCTGCCCGAGGAGCGGATCCAGCGCCGCGGCAAGAAGGACAACTACTGGCACATGGGTGTCGCCGGTCCCGGCGGCCCGTGCAGCGAGATCTACATCGACCGCGGTGCGGAGTACGGCCCCGACGGTGGCCCCGTCGTCGACGAGGACCGGTTCCTGGAGATCTGGAACCTCGTGTTCATGCAGTACGAGCTCGAGAACGTGCGGAGCAAGGAGGAGTTCGACATCCGCAGCGATCTCCCGAGCAGGAACATCGACACGGGCATGGGCCTGGAGCGGGTGGCCTACCTGCTCCAGGGCAAGCAGAACCTCTACGAGATCGACGAGGTGTTCCCCGTCATCGAACGCGCCTCGGAGCTGTCCGGCCGCCGCTACGGTGCCTCCCACGAGGACGACGTGCGGTTCCGGGTCGTCGGCGACCACGTCCGCAGCGCGCTGATGCTGATCGGCGACGGCGTGACCCCCGGCAACGAGGCGCGCGGCTACGTCCTGCGGCGGCTGCTGCGCCGCGCGGTCCGCTCGATGCGCCTGCTCGGGGTCGACGAACCGGTGCTGCCCGAGCTGCTGCCGGTCAGCCGCGACCGGATGAAGCTGTCCTACCCGGAGCTCGAGCGGGACTGGGGCCGGATCTCCGCGGTGGCGTTCGCCGAGGAGGAGGCGTTCCGCACCACGCTCAAGGCCGGCACGAACATCTTCGACCTCGCCGCGTCGGAGGCGAAGAAGGCCGGGCGCAGCAGGATCGAGGGCGCGCAGGCGTTCTCGCTGCACGACACCTACGGCTTCCCGATCGACCTCACCCTCGAGATGGCCGCCGAGCAGGGGCTCTCGGTCGACGAAGAGGGGTTCCGCAGGCTGATGACCGAGCAGCGGGAGCGGGCGAAGGCCGACGCGAAGTCGAAGAAGGGCAAGCACGCCGCGGCCGGTGCCTACCGGGAGGTCGCCGACAGCATCGGCGCCGCGGTGGAGTTCACCGGCTACAACGAGGTGGTCTCCGAGGCGACCGTGCGCGGGATCGTGGTCGGCTCCGGCACGGTGAACGCGGCCCGGGAGGGCGACGAGGTCGAGCTGGTGCTCGACCGGACCCCGTTCTACGCCGAGGGCGGCGGCCAGCTCGCCGACCAGGGCGTCATCGAGCTCGCCAACGGCGCGGTCGTCCAGGTCCGCGACGTCCAGTCCCCGATCAGCGGGCTGATCGTCCACCAGGCCAAGGTGCTCAGCGGTGAGATCGTGCTCGGCGCCGAGGCGCAGGCACTCGTCGACATCGAGCGCCGCCGGTCGATCAGCCGCGCGCACACCGCGACGCACATGGTGCACAAGGCGTTCCGGGAGGCGCTCGGGGAGACGGCCACGCAGGCCGGCTCCGAGAACGCCCCGGGACGCTTCCGGTTCGACTTCTCCGCCACCGGCTCCGTGCCGGCGTCGGCGATGGCCGACGTGGAGGCGCGCGTCAACGACCTGGTGCTCGCCGACCTCGCCGTCCACGCCGAGGTGATGACGCAGGAGGAGGCCCGCCGGTCCGGTGCGATGGCGTTGTTCGGTGAGAAGTACGGCGACCAGGTCCGCGTGGTGTCGGTGGGCGACTGGGCCCGCGAGCTGTGCGGTGGCACGCACGCCGGCCGCTCCGGCCAGCTTGGCGTGATCAAGCTGCTCGGAGAGTCCTCGATCGGCTCCGGCGTCCGCCGGGTCGAGGCGCTCGTCGGTGGCGACGCGTATCGGTTCCTGGCCCGCGAGCACGTGCTGGTCGCCCAGCTCTCCGAGCTGCTGAAGGTGCGGCCCGAGCAGCTGCCGGAGCGCGTCGGTGACATGGTCGAGAAGCTCCGCACCGCCGAGAAGGAGATCGAGAAGGTGCGGGTCAGCCAGCTCCTGGCAGCCGCGGCCGAGCTCGCCGCCAACGCCACCGACGTCTACGGCGTGCGCTTCGTCGGCCACCGGGTGGACGGCGCCAACGCCGGCGACGTACGCAAGCTCGCGCTCGACGTACGCGGGCGGATCCCGGCGTCGGTGCCCGGCGTCGTGGTGATCATCGGCTCCACCGACGGCAAGCCGTCGGTGGTGGTCGCGGTCAACGACGAGGCGCGCTCGTGGGGCGTGTCGGCCAACGAGCTGGTCAAGGCCGCGGCCGGCGCCCTCGGCGGCAGCGGGGGCGGGAAGGACGATGTGGCCCAGGGCGGCGGCACGGACGTTGCCAACGCCGACCAGGCGTTGCGCGACGTCGAGCATGCCGTCGGCCGGGCGGTCACCGCGGGACGGCCCTGACCCGGTGCGACCCGGAGTCAGGATCGGCGTGGACGTCGGGGATGCCAGGATCGGCGTCGCTCGCAGCGACCCCGCGGGGCTGATCGCCACCCCGGTGGAGACCGTCGCGCGCGGTGCCGGCGACCTGACCCGGATCGCCGCGATCGCGGCCGAGGAGGGCGCGGTCGAGGTGGTCGTCGGGCTCCCGCGGTCCCTCTCCGGCGGGGAGGGGCCGGCGGCCCGCCGCGTGCGCGACTTCGCGCGCCAGATCGCCGAGGCGGTGGCTCCGGTCCCGGTGCGGCTGTGCGACGAGCGGCTGACCACCGTCACCGCGGAGTCCGTGCTGCGCGAGCGCGGCAAGAAGGGCAAGAAGCGTCGCGCCGTCGTGGACCAGGCCGCTGCCGTGGTCATCCTGCAGAATGCCCTTGATACCGAACGCAGCGCGGGGGCTGTGCCCGGTGAACTCCTCGATCTAGGACAGACGTGAGCGATCTCGGACTCGACCTCCAGCACGAGCGGACCCACCGGCGGCGCCGGAGGCACCGGCGCCGCAACGGCCTCGGTTGCCTCGGCGTGCTGGTGGCGCTGGCCGTGCTCGTCGGAGGCGCCTACTTCGCCTTCGACACGGCGATGTCGGCGCTGCGCGACCGGTTCGACCCGGCCCCCGACTACTCCGGCACCGGCAGCGGGTCGGTGGTCGTGGAGGTCCGGTCCGGCGACAACGCCTCCGACATCGCCCGCACCCTCGTGGAGCAGGACGTGGTCAAGAGCGTCGAGGCGTTCACCGACGAGGCTGTCGCCGACCCGGACTCGACCAGCATCCAGGTCGGGTTCTACGAGATGCGGCTGCAGATGTCGGCCCGCGCAGCGCTGGACCTCCTGCTCGACCCCGCCAACATGGTGCAGAGCGCGGTGACCATCCCCGAGGGCTACACCGTCGACCAGATCGTCGACACGCTGGCGGAGAACACCGACTTCTCGGCGAAGCAGTTCCGGAAGGCGCTGGACCGTCCCCAGCAGATCGGGCTTCCGTCGTACGCCGGCGGCAACCCGGAGGGCTACCTGTTCCCGGCCACCTACATGGTGCCGCCGAACGCGACCCCTGAGTCGATCCTGACCATGATGGTCGACCGCTGGCGGCAGGCCGCAGACGAGGCCGACCTCGAGGGTGCAGCAGAGCGGCTCGGCTACACCCCGGCCGAGCTGATGGTGGTGGCCAGCCTGGTCGAGGCCGAGTCCAACCGCGACGCCGACCGCGGCAAGGTCGCCCGGGTGATCTACAACCGGCTCGAGACCGACGCGACCAACCGGCTGCTCCAGATCGACGCCGCGGTCAACTACGCCCACGACCGCAACCTCGGCGTCGCTCTGACGCTGGAGGACCTCGAGATCGACTCGCCGTACAACACCTACAAGAACCCCGGCCTCCCGCCGACCCCGATCGAGGCACCCGGTGACGCCGCGATCGAGGCCGCGGCGAACCCGGCGGACGGGCCGTGGGTGTACTACGTGACGGTGAACCTGCGGACCGGCGAGACGAAGTTCGCGGAGGACTACGACGAGTTCTTGAAGTACAAGGCGGAGTACAAGAAGTACTGCGAGACCTCCGACGCCTGCTGACCGGAGGAGACGAATGACCACCCGTTGCGCCGTGCTCGGCAGTCCGATCGCGCACTCGCTCTCCCCGGTGCTGCACCGGGCGGCGTACGCCGAGCTCGGCCTGGACTGGGAGTACGACGCGCGCGAGGTCCGCGCCGACGAGCTCGCCGGGTTCCTCGACTCGCTCGACGAGACGTGGCGGGGCCTGTCGCTCACGATGCCGTTGAAGCGCGCGGTGGTGCCGCTGCTCGACGAGCTCTCCGACCGCGCGGTGCAGGCGCAGGCGGTGAACACCGTGGTGCTCGAGGGTGGCCGCCGGGTCGGTCACAACACCGACGTCCCCGGTGCGGCGGCCGCGATCCGCGAGCGCACGGACGTGTCCCTGCCGACCGCGGTGGTGCTCGGTGGCGGCGCGACCGCGGCCTCGGTGCTGCTCGCGCTCGCCGACCTCGGCTGCACCTCGGTGCGCGTCGTGGTCCGTGACCCAGACCGGGTCACCGACACGCTGGCCGCGGCCGCGCGGCACCCTGCCCGCCCCCGCGTCGACGTGGTCACCTTCCGAGAGCTGGTCCAGGAGGCCGAGACGGTGCGCCCGGCGATCCTGGTCTCGACGATCCCGGCGGAGGCCCAGGGCGAGTCGGTGCTGCGCGCGGCGGCCGCGGCGTCGGTGGTCTTCGACGTGCTCTACCACCCGTGGCCGACCCCGCTGGCGAGGTTGGCCACGGTCGAGGGGAAGCCGCTGGTGTCCGGCCTGGATCTCCTCGTGCACCAGGCGGCTCTGCAGGTGCGTCTGATGACCGGCGCCGGCGAGGTGCCGGTCGCCGCGATGCGGTCGGCCGGCACCGCGGCGCTGGAGTCCGCCGACGGCTGACCGCCCGCAGCGCCCTCGAAGTCTCCCCGCCTGCCCGGCCGCCCTTACGCCGAGCCTGTGGTCTGCCCTCTTGACGACATGAAGTATTCTTCAAGTGTCGAACCCGCCACTGACAGGAGTCGTCGTGCCCGTGCCGCTCTACCAGGCCAAGGCGGAGTTCTTCCGCACCCTCGGTCACCCCGCGCGGATCCGGGTCCTGGAGATCCTGAGCGAGGCGCCGACGCCGGTCCACGGGCTCCTGGCGCAGATCGACATCGAGGCGAGCAACCTGTCCCAGCAGCTCTCGGTGCTCCGGCGCGGCGGGTTGGTGATCCAGCGCCGTGAGGGGGGAGAGGTGATCTACTCCTTGGCCGTGCCGGAGGTCCGCGACCTGCTCGCTGCCGCACGTCACATCCTGCAGTCCCAGTCCGCGGCCCGCGGTGAGCTCGTCGACGAGCTCACCCGCGAGCGGGGCGGCGCCCGATGACCACGTCGGTCCAGCACACCGCCCCTCGGGGCGCGCTGCTGTCCCGCGCGCGTGCCCTGCTGCCGCACCGCCGGGACCTGGTCTCGATGACCCGGTCGCCCCGCCGCGACCTCGTCGCGGGTCTCACCGTCGGGATCGTGGCGCTGCCGCTCGCCCTGGCCTTCGGGATCAGCTCCGGCATGGGCGCCGCCGCCGGCATGGTCACCGCCGTGGTCGCCGGGGTCCTCGCGGCCGTGTTCGGCGGCAGCAACCTCCAGGTCAGCGGTCCGACCGGGGCGATGACCGTCGTCCTCGTGCCCATCATCGCCGAGTACGGCGGCCAGGGGGTCCTCGTCGTCGGCCTCATGGCCGGACTGCTCCTCGTCGCGATGGCGATCGCCGGAGCGGGCCGCTACGTCAAGCTGATCCCGCTGCCGGTGATCGAGGGCTTCACGCTCGGCATCGCGGTGATCATCGCCGTGCAGCAGGTCCCTGCCGCCCTCGGCGTGCCCGCCGAGGGGGAACAGGTGGTGGCGGTCGCCGCCCGAGCGGTGCTGGACTGGCTGGGAGACCCGGACTGGTGGCCCGTGGCGATCGCGGTCGGCGTCGCGCTGCTGATGCTGCTCGGCGCCCGGCTCCGGCCGTCGCTGCCCGCCTCGCTGATCGCGGTGGCGGCGGCCACCGGCCTGGCCGAGCTGCTCGGCCTCGACGTCGTCCGGATCGGGTCGCTGCCCAGCGGCCTGCCGGCGCCTGCGGTGCCCGACGTGCCGTGGGCCGAGATCCCCACCCTGGTGCTCCCGGCCGTCGCCGTCGCCCTGCTCGCGGCGCTGGAGAGCCTGCTCTCGGCGACGGTGGCCGACGCGATGAGCGTCTCCGAGCGGCACGACCCCGACCGGGAGCTGTTCGGCCAGGGCGTGGCCAACCTCGCGGTCCCGCTGTTCGGCGGCATCCCGGCCACCGCGGCGATCGCCCGGACCGCGGTGAACGTCCGCAGCGGAGCCGGGTCGCGGCTGGCGGCCGTGGTGCACGCGCTGGTCCTGCTGCTCGCGATGGTCTCGCTGGGCCCGCTGGTCGGGGTGATCCCGCTCGCCGCGCTGGCCGGCGTCCTGGTGGGCACCGCGGCCCGGATGGTCGAGGTCTCCAGCGTCCGGGCGCTGCTGCGCTCGAGCCGCAGTGACGCCGCCGTGCTGGTGCTGACCGCGCTGGCCACCGTGGCGCTGGACCTGGTCACCGCGGTGGTGCTCGGCGTGCTCGTCGCCGGGGCCCTCGCCCTGCGCCAGATGGCGCAGGAGGCCCGCCTCGAGGAGGTGCCGATCGGGCCGGTGTACGCCGGCAGCGACGGGGAGGTCGCCGAGGAGCAGGCACTGCTCGACGAGCACATCGTGGCCTACCGCCTCGACGGCCCCCTGTTCTTCGTCGGTGCCCACCAGTCGCTGCTCGAGCTCTCCGAGCTCAGCGACATCCGCGTGGTCATCCTGCGGATGTCCCGCGTCGCCGCCCTCGACGCCACGGGTGCCGCCGTCCTCCGGGACACGATCCGCCAGCTCGAGCACCGCGGCATCACGGTGCTGCTCTCCGGTGTCCGCGAGAGGCACAGCCGGGTGCTCGAGACCCTCGGTGTCTACAAGAGCCTCGCCCACGAGCGGCACCTGTTCGCCACGACGCCCGAGGCGATCGCCCACGCCCGCCTGCACGCTGCCCACACCCCGCACAACGCTGCCTGATCCGGGGGCCACGCGGGGCTAGGCTCCTGACTCAGTGTCAGGGTGACAGCGCCGCTATCGCGGTGGTTGGGTCCTGATCACCTGGTGTCTGGCTCAT
>NZ_BAAGUV010000071.1:0-623 GCF_054781215.1 Nocardioides pakistanensis
GTCGTGACCTCGTAGATCACGCTGGGCGCGGTCGCGATGAGGTCGAGGTCGAACTCGCGGCGCAGGCGCTCGGAGATGATCTCGAGGTGCAGCAGGCCGAGGAAGCCGCAGCGGAAGCCGAACCCGAGCGCCACCGAGGTCTCGGGTTCGTACTGGAGCGCCGCGTCGGAGAGCTTGAGCTTGTCGAGTGCGTCGCGCAGGATCGGGTAGTCGCTGCCGTCGAGCGGGTACAGCCCCGAGAACACCATCGGCTTCGGGTCGGTGTAGCCGGGCAGCGGATCCTGCGCGGGCTTCAGCTTGGTGGTGACGGTGTCGCCGACCTTCGACTGGCGCACGTCCTTCACGCCGGTGATGAGGTAGCCCACCTCGCCGACGGCGAGTCCCTTCGTCGGCATGGGCCCGGGTGACGAGACGCCGATCTCGAGCGCCTCGTGCTCGGCCTTCGTCGACATCATGAGGATCTTCTCACGCGGCGTCAGCCGCCCGTCCACCATGCGCACGTAGGTGACGACGCCGCGGTACGGATCGTAGACGGAGTCGAAGATCATGGCGCGCGCGGGGGCGTCGATCTCGCCCACGGGTGCGGGGATCCGCTCGACCACGCGATCCAGCAGCTCCTCGAC
>NZ_BAAGUV010000072.1:0-80618 GCF_054781215.1 Nocardioides pakistanensis
CGGATGGGGCCATGGGGTGGGGAAATTCAGTGAGCAGAACTGGGGAGATTCACCTGAGCGTCATCACGGTCCCCGCTTCGCGCCGTACGGCAGCTGCTCGGAACGTCGTACGACACGACGAAGGCCCCGGCGTCACCGCCGGGGCCTTCGTGCTGCAGCGAGGATCAGATCACGCCGGTGATGTAGTCCACGTTGTCGTACTTGTTGTTCGCGTTGTACTCGAAGATACCGATCGTCGCCTTGGTCGGGCTTCCGGTCTCGCCGAGGTCGACCGGGCCGGAGACACCCTGGTAGTCGATGTCCTCGCCGTCGGCCAGGAGGTCCTTGCACTCCTGGAAGGTGGTGCACTCGGTGCCACCCTCGGAGACCTCGATGATGGAGGGAGCAAAGCTCTCCGGGTGGTCGGTGCCGGCAGCCTCCGCCGCGAGCGCGGTGAGGATGGTGGCGTCGTAGGACTCCGGGCCGTAGGTGTAGCTGGTGAGGTTCGGGTCGACCTCGTCCATCCGCTTCTTGAAGTCGGCGGTCAGCTCAGCACCGGGGTACGTCGCACGAACACCCTCGAGCGTGCCCTTCGGGAAGTCCTTGGAGTAGTCGGCGGTGTTGCCGTCGACGAAGTAGATCTGGACGTCCTGCGGGCCGACACCCTTCGAGATCAGCTGCGGGATGATCTTCGTGGTCTCGTTGAACGCCACCAGCACGATCGCGTCCGGCTGCGCCGCAGCGATCTCGTTGACCTCGGCGGTGTAGTTCGTCGCGTCGGCGGAGTACAGGATCTTCGCCGCCACGGTCGCGCCGCCGCCCTCGAGGCCCTCGGCGGTCTGGTTCGCGAGCAGCTCGCCGTAGGAGTCCTGGCGGGCCAGGATGGCAACGTTGCTGTGACCGTCCTCGATCACCAGGTTCGACAGCACCGCACCCTGGAGCACGTCGGAGGGCGCGGTCCGGAAGTACAGGTTCTTCGGGTCGGTATCGGGGTCGTCGAAGGACGGCGAGGTGTTCGCGGGCGAGAACTGCACGACGCCGGCGTCGGTGATCTTGTTGATCACCGACAGCGAGACGCCCGAGGCCGCGGCACCAATGACCACGTCGGCGTTGGCTGCAAGCAGCTTGTCCACCTGCGCGCCCGCGATGTCGGGGGTGCCGTCACCGGAGTCCGCCTTGGTCTGGGTGACGTCCTTGCCGAGAACGCCGCCGGCTGCGTTGATGTCCTGGATCGCCGCGTCCACACCGGCGAACTCCGGGGGACCGAGGAACGCCAGGTCACCGGTCTGCGGCAACAGCGTGCCGACGTGGAGGGTGCCGTCACCCTGCTGCACGGGCGACTCGCTGGTGTCGGGGCTCTCCGAGGCAGTTGGTTCGGAGCCGGTGTCGGTCTCGTTGCCGTCGTCACCGCAGGCAGTCAGCACGAGCGTCGCGGTCGCCAGCACGGCAGCCGCGCGCCAGGCACGGGTAGGGCGAATCATGGAGCCTCCGTCTGAAGGGCGTGTGCAGCGACCGGGGATCACCGGTGAACGCTGCGTCCTTGTGGTTGCAGAGAACCTAGCGCCCAGCCCGGGTGTGGTGTGCGTCTCATTAGAAATTGCACCCCGGTCGTTGCCGATTCGTGATCCAGTCGGCGTCCATCTGCCCGATCTGCCCGGTGGGCTGGACCGGCTGCCGCGGATCCGGCGCGGCGATCACCTCCGGATACGTGCTCTGCGGCTCAGCTCGTCTCGCCCGCCGCGATGCCCGGGCCGTGGGTGATGACGCCCTCGGCGACCTGCCGCATCGACAGCCGCAGGTCCATGGCGGTCTTCTGGATCCACCGGAACGACTCCGGCTCGCTGAGCTCGAGCTGCTGCTGCAAGATGCCCTTCGCACGATCCACGAGCTTGCGGGTCTCCAATCTCTCGGTCAGGTCGGCGACCTCGTTCTCGAGCATCTGCAGCTCCGCGAACCGGCTGACCGCCATCTCGATCGCCGGCACCAGGTCGTGCTTGCTGAACGGCTTGACCAGGTACGCCATCGCACCGGCGTCCCGCGCCCGCTCGACCAGCTCACGCTGGCTGAACGCGGTCAGGATGACCACCGGCGCGATCCGCTTCTCGGCGATCCGTTGTGCAGCGGTGATGCCGTCGAGCTTGGGCATCTTCACGTCCAGCACGACCAGGTCCGGGTGCAGCTCCTCGGCGAGCTCGACGGCCCGCTCTCCGTCGCCGGCCTGACCGACCACGTCGTAGCCCTCCTCCCCCAGCATCTCGGCCAGATCGAGCCGGATCAGGGCCTCGTCCTCGGCGATCACGACGCGACGGGTGGGGCTGGAGGTCGGCTGCTCGGTCACGTCACAAAGGCTAGTGCTGCACGGTCGACGCGCGCACACCGGTGTCGGTGTGATCCGGTACGGTGGTGCCGCGCAATTTGGCCGGGTTGGCGGAACGGCAGACGCGATGCCCTCAAAAGGCATTGTCCGAAAGGGCGTGTGGGTTCGAATCCCACACCCGGCACCAACTTGCTCGTCACCGGATTCTTGTCGGACGGCTCTGACAATCTCGGCACATGGGGCACATCCGATCCGATGAGACCGTCGCCAGCGCACTCCGCGCCTCCGACGCTGGGATGCCCGACGCTCTCAACGCCGAGATGCACGGCGTGGCGGTCAAGACGATCCGGCGGTGGCGTCGGGAGTACCAACGTCGCGGCCGGAATCGCGACCAGTCACATCTCCTCGCAAAATGCCCCCGCTGCGACGGAGTCGAACTCGACAGATCAGCCTACGCCGAGCTGTTCGGCTGGTAGCTCGGCGACGGTCACATCGACCTCGGCCGGCGCGGTGTCTATGGCTTGCACATCTTCAACGATGCGCAGTACGTCGGCCTCAACTCCCATATCGCAGTCCTCATGACTCGCGTCAAACCCGGATGCCGCCCGCACACCCGTCACACGAACGGCGCGATCGTCATTACAGTCGGCTGGAAGCACTGGCCCTGCCTGTTCCCTCAGCACGGACCGGGACGCAAGCACGAGCGCACGCTGGCGCTGGAGCCGTGGCAACGGGTGATCGTCGAGAGCCACCCGGCCGACTTCCTGCGCGGCCTGTTCCACTCCGACGGCTGCCGCGTGAACAACTGGACCACTCGTGTCGTGGCCGGGGAGAGGAAGCGCTACGACTACCCACGCTGGCAGTTCACCAACAAGTCCGCCGACCTCCGCCGGTGGTGCTGCGAGGCGTTGGAGCTGGCCGGGGTCCCGTGGAGGCAGAGCAACTGGAAGACGATCTCGGTGTCGACGCGCGCCGGTGTCGCGAGGCTCGACGAGCTGATCGGGCCGAAGACGTGACGGGCACGACGGGCATGGATCCACGAGACGCGACGGTGGAACCGCCCCGCGCTGCCCGGGCCGCACCCGTCGCACACCCGGCTGACCGTCGTACGCCTGCGGGCGGCGCGCGACGTCAGGACGGACGGCGGTAGGCCGGCGCGATCTCGTTGATGGCGTCGCCCATGCGGTGGATGCGCAGGGCGTTCGTCGAGCCCGGGATACCCGGGGGGCTGCCACCGATGATCACGACGAGGTCGCCCTCCTGGACGCGCCCGATCTGAAGCAGCGCCTCGTCGACCTGGCGCACCATCTCGTCGGTGTGGTGCACCGGCGAGGTCTTGAACGTCTCGATCCCCCAGGACAGCGCCAGCTGTGAGCGGACGGCCGCGACCGGCGTGAACGCCAGGATCGGGATCCGCGCTCGGTGCCGCGAGAGGCGGCGGGCGGAGTCACCGCTCTGGGTGAACGCGACGAGATACTTCGCCTCGACCCGCTCGGCCACCTCGATCGCGGCCTTCGCGATCACACCGCCCCGGGTGTGCGGCTGCCAGTTGATCTCCTCCATCCGGTCGAGGGCGTGGCGCTCCGTGGAGGCGATGATGCGGGCCATCGTCTCGACCGTCTCGATCGGGTAGTCACCCACGCTGGTCTCGCCGGACAGCATGACCGCGTCGGCTCCGTCGAGCACCGCGTTGGCCACGTCGGAGGCTTCCGCGCGGGTGGGACGGGGCGCCGAGATCATCGACTCGAGCATCTGTGTCGCCACGATGACCGGCTTCGCGTTGAGCCGGGCAGCGTCGACGATCCGGGCCTGGATCACCGGGACGTCCTCGAGCGGGCACTCCACCCCGAGGTCGCCGCGAGCGACCATCACGCCGTCGAAGGCGTCGATGATCTCGTCGAGGTTGTCGACGGCCTGGGGCTTCTCGATCTTGGCGATCACGGGGAGGAAGATGCCCTCCTCCCGCATGATCTCGCGAACGTCCTCGACGTCGGCGGCGGATCGGACGAACGACAGGGCGATGAAGTCGACGGTCAGGCGCAGCGCGAAGCGGAGGTCGTCCTTGTCCTTCTCCGACAGGGCGGGCACCGAGACCGCCACGCCCGGGAGGTTGATGCCCTTGTGGTTGCTGACCGTCCCCGGCACGACTACGGAGGTGTGCACGTCGGCACCCTCGACCGCGGTCACGGCCAGCCGGACCTTGCCGTCGTCGATGAGGATCGGGTCGCCGACGTTCACGTCGCCGGGGAGACCGTCGTACGTCGTGGAGCAGACCGATGCGTCACCGGGCACGTCACGGGTGGTGATCGTGAAGGCCTGACCCTCGACCAGGTCGACCGGACCGCCGGCGAACTTGCCCAGGCGGATCTTGGGGCCCTGGAGGTCGGCGAGGATGCCGACGCCGTGGCCGGAGGCGTCCGACGCCTCGCGGACCAGCTTGTAGCGACGCTCCTGCTCGGCGTGGGTCCCGTGGCTCATGTTGAGCCGGGCGACGTCCATCCCGGCATCGACGAGCTCCCGGATCCGCTCCGGCGACTCGGTTGCAGGGCCAAGGGTGCAGACGATCTTTGCTCTACGCACGGACTCGACCCTAGCGTCCTGGACTTGATCGTTCCAACCCGCCACGGCGCCGGGGTCCCGCCGCCTCAGTTTTCCCTAGTGAACGTGGGAAAACCGGACCTGTCATGGCAAATATGCCGCGCCAAGTCCGGTTTTACCCAGCCGACTTGGGAAAGCCGTGAACGCGTCAGACCATCAGCGGGCGCTCGGTCGGCGGGATCGGCGACGGGAGCGTGGTCGCACCGGTCAGGTAGCTGTCGACCGACGCCGCGGCGGCGCGGCCCTCGGCGATCGCCCAGACGATCAGCGACTGGCCGCGCCCGGCGTCGCCGGCGACGAAGACCCCGTCGACCGAGGACATGTAGTCCTTGCCCCGCGCCACGTTGCCGCGCTCGTCGAGGTCGACGCCGAGCTGGGAGACCAGGCCGTCCGGCTCCGGGCCGGTGAAGCCCATCGCGAACAGCACCAGGTCGGCCATGATCTCGTGCTCGCTGCCCGGGATCTCGGTGAGCTTGCCGTCGCGCATCTCGACCTCGACCAGGCGGAGCGCCCGCACGTGACCGTCGCTGTCGCCGAGGAACTCCTTGGTCGACACGGAGTACACCCGCTCGCCACCCTCCTCGTGCGCCGAGGAGACCCGATAGGTCATCGGGTACGTCGGCCAGGGCTGGCCCGCCGGACGGTCCTCGCCCGGACGCGGCATGATCTCCAGCTGCGTCACCGACGTGGCGCCCTGCCGGTGCGAGGTGCCGAGACAGTCGGCACCGGTGTCGCCACCGCCGATGATCACCACGTGCTTGCCGGTCGCGGTGATCTGGTCCTCGACGGTGTCGCCGAGCGCGACCCGGTTGGCCTGCGGCAGGAACTCCATCGCCTGGTGGATGCCGGCGAGCTCACGCCCGGGCACCGGCAGGTCACGAGCCACGGTGGAGCCGATGGCGAGGACGACGGCGTCGTACCGGTCCTTGAGCTGCTGCCCGGTGAGCTTCGTGCCCACCTCGACACCGGCCCGGAACACCGTGCCCTCGCGCTTCATCTGGTCCAGACGACGGTCGAGGTACTTCTTCTCCATCTTGAACTCGGGGATGCCGTAGCGCAGCAGCCCGCCGATCCGGTCTGCGCGCTCGTACACCGCCACCGTGTGGCCGGCCCGGGTCAGCTGCTGGGCAGCGGCGAGGCCGGCCGGGCCGGAGCCGACGACGGCGACCGTCTTGCCGCTGAGCCACTCCGGTGGCTGGGGCCGGACGTAGCCGGAGTCCCACGCACGGTCCGCGATCGCGACCTCGACGTTCTTGATGGTCACCGGGTCCTGGTTGATGCCGAGCACGCAGGCGGTCTCGCACGGTGCCGGGCAGAGCCGGCCGGTGAACTCCGGGAAGTTGTTCGTCGCGTGCAGCCGCTCGATCGCCCCCTCCCAGTCGTCGCGCCAGACCAGGTCGTTCCACTCCGGGATGATGTTGCCCAGCGGGCAGCCCTGGTGGCAGAACGGGATGCCGCAGTCCATGCAGCGACCCGCCTGGGTGTTGATGATCGGCAGCAGCGAGCGGCCCGCCCCGTCGGGGTAGACCTCGTTCCAGTCCTGGACGCGTTCCTCGACCGGACGGCGGGACGCGACCTCGCGGCCGTGCTTGAGGAAACCTCTCGGGTCAGCCATGGAGAGCCTCCATCATCTTGGTCGCGGCCTCGTCCTCGGTGAGGCCTTCCTCGAGCGCCTCGGCACGCGCCTCGAGCACCCTCTTGTAGTCGCTGGGCATCACCTCGGTGAACCGCGCCAGCGTCGCCGGCCAGTCCTCCAGCAGCGCAGCGGCCACCGGCGACTCGGTCTCCTCCAGGTGCCGGCGTACGGCGGTCTCCAGCTCCTCTGCAGCCGAGCCCTCCACCGGGCGCAGCTCGACGAGCTCGCCGTTCACGCGGCCCCGGTCGAGGTCCAGCACGTAGGCCACCCCGCCGGACATCCCGGCCGCGAAGTTGCGACCGGTCGGACCGAGCACGACGACCGTGCCCCCGGTCATGTACTCGCAGCCGTGGTCGCCGACGCCCTCGACGACGGCGAGCGCGCCGGAGTTGCGCACGCAGAACCGCTCGCCGACCTGACCGCGCAGGAAGATCTCTCCCGACGTGGCGCCGTAGCCGATCACGTTGCCGGCGATGATCTGCTCCTCGGCGGAGAAGGTCGCCGACCGTGCCGGACGGACCACGATCCGGCCGCCCGAGAGGCCCTTGCCGACGTAGTCGTTGGCGTCCCCCTCGAGGCGCAGCGTGACGCCCCGCGGCACGAACGCACCGAAGGACTGCCCGGCCGAGCCGGTGAAGGTGATGTCGATCGTGCCGTCGGGGAGGCCCTCGCCCTTGTAGCGCTTGGTGACCTCGTGGCCGAGGATCGTGCCCACGGTGCGGTTGACGTTGCGGATCTCGATCTGGGCCCGCACCGGTTCACCGCGCTCGAGGGCGTCGGCGGCAAGCTTGACCAGCTCGTTGTCGAGCGCCTTGTCGAGACCGTGGTCCTGACCGGTGGTGTTGCGCCGGGCGGCCCCCTCGGGCAGCGCCGGCACGTGCAGGATCGGGGTCAGGTCCAGCCCGGCCGCCTTCCAGTGGTCGACGGCCTTGCGGGTGTCGAGCATCTCCGCGTGCCCGATCGCCTCGTCGAGCGAGCGGAACCCGAGCTCGGCGAGGTACTCACGCACCTCCTCGGCGATGTACTCGAAGAAGTTGACCACGAACTCCGGCTTGCCGGTGTAGCGCTCGCGCAGCACCGGGTTCTGGGTGGCCACGCCCACCGGGCAGGTGTCGAGGTGGCAGACGCGCATCATGATGCAGCCCGACACCACCAGCGGCGCGGTCGCGAACCCGAACTCCTCGGCGCCCAGCAGCGCAGCCACGACGACGTCACGGCCGGTCTTGAGCTGGCCGTCGGCCTGCACCACGATCCGGTCGCGCAGCCCGTTGAGCAGCAGGGTCTGCTGGGTCTCGGCGAGGCCGAGCTCCCAGGGACCGCCGGCATGCTTGAGCGAGGTCAGCGGCGAGGCGCCGGTGCCGCCGTCGTGCCCGGAGATGAGTACGACGTCCGCGTGCGCCTTCGACACACCGGCCGCGACCGTGCCCACACCGACCTCGGCGACGAGCTTCACGTGCACCCGCGCCGACGGGTTGGCGTTCTTCAGGTCGTGGATCAGCTGGGCGAGGTCCTCGATCGAGTAGATGTCGTGGTGCGGCGGCGGCGAGATCAGCCCCACCCCCGGCGTGCTGTGCCGGGTCTTGGCGACCCACGGGTACACCTTGTGGCCGGGCAGCTGGCCGCCCTCGCCGGGCTTGGCGCCCTGCGCCATCTTGATCTGGATGTCGTCGGAGTTCGTGAGGTACTCCGCCGTCACGCCGAACCGGCCCGAGGCGACCTGCTTGATCGAGGAGCGGCGCTCGGGGTCGTAGAGCCGCTCGGGGTCCTCGCCGCCCTCACCGGTGTTGGACTTGCCGCCCAGCCGGTTCATCGCGATCGCGAGGGTCTCGTGCGCTTCCTTGCTGATCGAGCCGTAGGACATCGCGCCGGTGGAGAACCGCTTCACGATCTCCGAGACCGGCTCGACCTCCTCGATCGGCACCGGCGGGCGGTCGCTCTTGAAGGAGAACAGCCCGCGCAGCGTCATCAGCCGCTCGGACTGGTCGTCGACACGCTGGGTGTACTGCTTGAAGATGTCGTAGCGCCCGGTCCGGGTCGAGTGCTGCAGGCGGAAGACCGTCTCGGGGTCGAACAGGTGCGGCTCGCCCTCGCGACGCCACTGGTACTCGCCACCGATCTCGAGCGCTCGGTGTGCCGGCGGCAGGCCGTCGACGGGGTAGGCCTTGCGGTGCCGCTTGGCGACCTCCTCGGCGACCACGTCGATGTCCACGCCGCCGAGCTTGCTGACGGTGCCGGTGAAGTACTTGTCAACCAGCGACTGGGAGAGCCCGATCGCCTCGAAGATCTGGGCGCCGGTGTACGACGCGACCGTCGAGACGCCCATCTTGCTCATCACCTTGAGCACGCCCTTGCCGAGCGCCTTGACGAGGTTCTTGACCGCCTTGTCCGGGTCGACGTCGACGTAGTGGCCGTCGCGGGCCAGGTCCTCGACGCTCTCCATCGCGAGGTAGGGGTTCACCGCCGCGGCGCCGTAGCCGATCAGCAGCGCGACGTGGTGGACCTCGCGGACGTCACCGGCCTCCACGAGCAGCCCGACCTGGGTGCGGGTCTTCTCCCGGACCAGGTGGTGGTGCACCGCACCGGTCAGCAGCAGCGACGGGATCGGCGCCAGGTCCGCGGTCGAGTGCCGGTCCGACAGCACGATGATCCGCGCGCCGTCTGCGATCGCGGCGGACACCTCGGCACAGATCTCGTCGATCCTCCGGGCCAGCGCCTCTCCCCCGCCCTCGACCTCGTAGAGGCCGCGGGAGACGTGGGTGATGAAGCCGGGCATGTCACCGTCACGGTTGATGTGCCGGATCTTGGCCAGGTCGTCGTTGTCGATGACCGGGAACGGCAGCACCACCTGCCGGCAGGACGCCGGCGTCGGCTCGAGCAGGTTCGCCTCGGGGCCGATCGTGCTCGACAGCGAGGTCACGAGCTCCTCGCGGATCGCGTCGAGCGGCGGGTTCGTGACCTGTGCGAACAGCTGCGTGAAGTAGTCGAACAGCAGCCGCGGCCGGTCCGACAGCGCCGCGATCGGGGTGTCGGTGCCCATCGAGCCGATCGGCTCGGCGCCGGTCTTGGCCATCGGCGTGAGGAGGATGCGCTTCTCCTCCTCGGTGTAGCCGAAGATCTGCTGGCGGCGGGTGACCGAGGCGTGGGTGTGCACGATGTGCTCGCGCTCGGGGAGGTCGTCGAGGTGGATCAGCCCGGCGTGCAGCCACTCGTCGTACGGCTGGTCGGCGGCCAGCTCGGCCTTGATCTCCTCGTCCTCGATGATCCGGTGCTCCTCGGTGTCGACGAGGAACATCCGGCCCGGCTGCAGCCGTCCCTTGCGTACGACGGTCGCCGGGTCGATGTCGAGCACGCCCACCTCGGAGGCCATCACGACCAGCCCGTCGTCGGTGACCCAGTAGCGGCTCGGGCGTAGGCCGTTGCGGTCGAGCACGGCGCCGATCTGCGTGCCGTCGGTGAAGACGACTGCAGCCGGACCGTCCCACGGCTCCATCAGCGAGGCGTGGAACTTGTAGAACGCCTTGCGCTTCTCGTCCATCTCGGCGTGGTTCTCCCACGCCTCGGGGATCATCATCAGCACCGCGTGCGGCAGCGAGCGACCGCCCATGTGCAGGATCTCGAGGACCTCGTCGAAGGAGGCGGAGTCCGACGCACCCGGGGTGCAGATCGGGTAGAGCCGCTCCAGGTCCCCGGGGATCAGGTCGCTGGCCAGCAGCGCCTCGCGGGCGCGCATCCAGTTGCGGTTGCCCATGACGGTGTTGATCTCGCCGTTGTGGGCGATGAACCGGAACGGGTGCGACAACGGCCAGCTCGGGAAGGTGTTCGTGGAGAACCGTGAGTGCACCACGCCGACCGCGGACTCCATCCGCTCGTCGCGCAGGTCGGGGTAGAACCGGTCGAGCTGGTCGGTGGTCAGCATGCCCTTGTAGGCGATGGTGCGCGAGGACAGCGACGGGAAGTACACATCGGTCTCGCGCTCCGAGCGCTTGCGCAGCACGAAGGCCAGCCGCTCCAGGGCCATGCCCACGAGACGGCCGGAGGACGCGGTGACGAACAGCTGGCTGAACGTCGGCATCACGCTGAGCGCGGTGGCACCGAGGATGCCCGGCTCGACGGGGACGTCACGCCAGCCGAGGACGGCCAGGCCCTCCTCCGCGGCGATCTCCTCGATCCGGGCGCGGGTCTTGGCGACCTGCTCCTCGTCGCCGGGCAGGAACGCGGTGCCGACGGCGTAGCTGCGGGCGGGCGGCAGCTCGAAGTCGACGACCGCGCGGAAGAAGGTGTCAGGGACCTGGAGCAGGATGCCCGCTCCGTCACCTGAGTCGGGTTCGGCCCCCGTGGCGCCACGGTGCTCGAGGTTGCGCAGGGCGGTGATCGCCTTGCTGACGATGTCGTGGCTGGCAACGCCGGTCAGGGTTGCGACGAAGGCGACACCGCACGCGTCGTGCTCGTGAAGTCCGTCGTAGAGCCCCTGGGGCGGCGGGAATGCTTGCATGAGGCACTCTCCCGTCGTCGTGACCACCGGCACGGCGAGAGCAACGCCGGTGCTGTCATGTGCATGCGCGGGACGACATTGGCCCAGGCGGAGACTGAAGCGTACAACATCGGGAGCCGACGGCACCCCCTGCGAATGCCGGGAAGATCACACTCCGGCGCGGCTCGATGCCGTGCGATCAGCCCAGGTTCGCACCGACCGCGGCACCGACGCCGTAGGTGAGCGCGGCTGCCGCGGCGCCGAGGAACATCTGCCTCGCCCCGCCGTACACCCACGACCGGGTGGTGACCTGGGTGACCACCGCACCGGCGCCGAAGAGCGCGATCAGGGTGATGACCAGGCCCGGCAGAAGGGTGTCGGCGCCGAGGAAGTACGGCACCAGAGGAACCAACGCGCCCAGGGCGAAGGCGACGAAGGACGAGATCGCCGCGAGCCAGGGCGAGGCCAGGTCCTCGGGGTCGACGCCGAGCTCCTCCCTGGCGTGGACGGCGACCGCGTTGTCGACGTCCCGGTGGATCTGCCGGGCCACCTCGTGGGCGAGGCTCTCGTCGAGCCCCTTCCCGACGTACATCTCCGCCAGCTCGTGCGCCTCACCCTCGGGGTTGGCGAGGATCTCACGCCGTTCCTTCTCCACCTCCCGGGCCGCGGCCTCGGACTGGCTGGCCACGGAGGTGTACTCCCCCACCGCCATCGAGAAGGCCCCCGCCGCCAGCCCGGCGAGGCCGGCGAGCACCACGGCGGTCGAGCTGTCCGCGGCGCGCGTGCCGCCGGCGACACCGGCGATCAGGGCGACGTTGGACACCAGCCCGTCGCTCGCTCCGAAGACCGCCGGTCGCAGCCACCCTCCCGTGACGTCGGGGTGCTCGTGGTTGACGGAGGGAACGTGGGGGTCCTGAGGCGTCATGGGGCTCAAGTTAGCCCGCGCTGCTTGAGATTTCATCGAAGGGGAGCCTCACCTCACCCTCCCCCGGCTGCTCAGGTCGCGGGACCGTCCGGCGACCCTGTGACTTCCTCCGCGACGGGCTCGGAGCCGGGCCGCCAGACCGTCTCCTCACGGCCGGGGTGGCGGCGCGAGGACCACACGAAGTACCCGGCGGCGGCGAGGAACAGGGCGATCGAGGTCCACACGTTCAGGCGCAGGCCGAGTACGTCGTTCATCTGCACCGAGTCGATCCGCAGCGACTCGATCCAGCCACGGCCGGCGGTGTAGCCCATCACGTAGAGCGCGAACGCGCGGCCGTAGCCGAGCCGGAACCGACGGTCGGCCCAGATCACCAGGCCGGCGACACCGAGGTTCCAGACGAACTCGTAGAGGAACGTCGGGTGGAAGGTCTCCACGTCGCCGTACCCCTCGGGCCGGTGCTCGGGGTCGATCTCCAGGCCCCACGGCAGGGTGGTCGGCCGGCCGAACAGCTCCTGGTTGAACCAGTTGCCCCAGCGGCCGATCGCCTGCGCCAGCGCGATGCCGGGGGCCAGGGCGTCGGCCAGCGGGAGGAACTTCACACCCGCCTGCCGGGCACCGATCCACGCCCCGAGCGCGCCGAACGCGATCGCGCCCCAGATCCCGAGGCCGCCCTGCCACACGTAGAGGGCGGTGATCGGGTCCCGGCCCTCGCCGAAGTACAGCTGGTAGTCGGTGATCACGTGGTAGAGGCGGCCGCCGACGAGACCGAACGGCACCGCCCAGATCGCGATGTCGCTGACCTGGCCGGGACGTCCGCCCCGGGCGACCCACCGCCGCTCCCCCAGCCACACCGCGACCACGACGCCGAGGATGATCGCGAGCGCGTAGGCGCGAAGCGGGAACGGCCCGAGGTACCAGACACCCTGGTCCGGGCTCGGGATGGCGGCTGCGATCACGATGCGGGGCTGCTTTCTGTCTCGTCCAGCAGGGCGGCGAGGTCCTCGGCCAGCAGCTCGGGGGCCGTGCCCTCGGTCCACACGATCGGCGAGCGGTCGTGGTCGTCGATGGCCACGATCTGCGTGCCGTGGTTGATCTCGTAGCCACCCGACGGCATCTTCGCGCCCTTCTCGATCGCCACGCCGAGCGCGTTCGCGGCCTTCACGATCGTGTCCAGGTCCCCGGTGAGCCCCTCGAACTCCGGGTTGAACCGGTCGAGGTAGGTCCGCAGCGTCTTCGCGTCGTCGCGGGCCGGGTCGCTGGTCACCAGCAGCACGTCGACCTGGTCCTGCTGCTCGGGCTCGAGCCGGGCGACGGCGGAGGCGATGTCTGCCATCACGATCTGGCAGATGTCGGGGCAGTGCGTGTAGCCGAAGAACACCAGCGTGATCGGTGCGGTGGTGTCCTTCGTCAACGAGAAGTCGGATCCGTCGGTCGCGGTCAGCGTGACGTCCGGTACGACGTACTGCTCGGTGAGCACCGCCCCGTGCATGCCGTCGGGGTTGCTCTCCACGAACCCGCTCGTCGTGCCCCCGGCCTGCCCGCCGCACGCAGCGAGCACGGTGAGCGTGGAGGCCGAGATCAGGGCCGCGACCCGGCGTCGGGTGCGCGACCGGGCGTCAGCGCCCACGGCGGACACCGGCGGCGAGCTCCCGGGTGAGCTCGGCCAGCGACTCGAGCCCGGCATGACGGTCCGCGCCGGCGTCGAGCAGCCGCCGCACGAACGCCGAGCCGACGATCACGCCGTCGGCGAAACCGGCGACCTCGGCCGCCTGGTCGCCGCTCGACACGCCGAGTCCGACGCCGACCGGCAGGTCGGTCACCGCGCGGGTGCGCGCCACCAGCGGGCCGGCCAGCTCACTGGTGCTGGCCCGGGCCCCGGTCACGCCCATCACCGCGGTGGCGTAGACGAAGCCGCGGCAGGCCGCGGTCGTCATCGCCAGCCGCTCGTCGGTCGACGACGGGGCGACCAGGAAGACCTTGTCGAGGTCGCGGGCGTCCGCCGCGGCGATCCACTCCTCGGCCTCGTCGGGGACCAGGTCGGGGGTGATCAGGCCGGAGCCGCCGGCCGCGGCGAGGTCGGTGGCGAACCGCTCGACGCCGTACCGCTCGACGGGGTTCCAGTAGGTCATCACCACGACCTTGGCGCCGGTGGCCGCGACCTGCTCGACGATCCGGAACACGTCCGCGGTGCGCACCCCGCCCTCGAGCGCCCGCTGCGCTGCCTCCTGGATCGTGGGCCCGTCCATGACGGGGTCGCTGTAGGGCAGGCCGACCTCGATCACGTCGCAGCCGTTGTCGACCATCGTGCGCATCGCCTCGATGGAGCCGTCGACGTCGGGGAAGCCTGCCGGCAGGTAGCCGACGAGCGCCGCGCGCCCCTCGGCGCTGGCGGCCTCGAACGCCGGTCGGGTGGAGCCGCTCACAGCTGCACCTCCCCCGCGCCCTCGCCGGCCGCCGAGTCAGGCCCGGCACCGGCGGCGTCGTCGGGGCGGGTCTGGCCGAGGCCGAACCACTCGATGGCGGTGGCCATGTCCTTGTCACCACGGCCGGAGAGGTTCACCACGATCACCGCCTCCGGGCCGAGCTCACGCGCCAGGTCCATCGCTCCGGCGACGGCGTGCGCGGACTCGATCGCCGGAATGATCCCCTCGGTGCGAGCCAGCAGCGCCATCGCGTCCATCGCCTGGGCGTCGGTGATCGGGCGGTACTCGGCGCGGCCGGTGTCGGCCAGCCACGCGTGCTCGGGACCGACGCCGGGGTAGTCGAGCCCGGCCGAGATCGAGTGCGACTCGACCGTCTGGCCGTCCTCGTCCTGGAGCACGTAGGTGCGGGCGCCGTGGAGCACGCCCACCTGGTGGGCCCAGATGGTGGCGGCGTGGCGCGGGGTGTTCACCCCGTCACCGGCTGCCTCGAAGCCGTAGAGGCGCACCGACGGGTCCTCGATGAACGCCTCGAACATGCCGATCGCGTTGGAGCCGCCGCCGACACAGGCCGCGACCGCGTCGGGCAGCCGGCCGACGAGCTCCTGCACCTGCACCCGGGTTTCGTCGCCGATGCCGCGGCAGAAGTCGCGCACCATCGCCGGGAACGGGTGCGACCCGGCGGCGGTGCCGAGCATGTAGTGGGTGTTGTCGACGCTGGCGACCCAGTCGCGCAGCGCCTCGTTGATGGCGTCCTTGAGCGTGCGCGAGCCTGACTTCACCGCGATCACCTCGGCGCCGAGCAGGTGCATCCGCGCGACGTTGAGGGCCTGCCGCTCGGTGTCCACCTCGCCCATGTAGATCACGCAGTCCAGGCCGAGGTAGGCGCACGCGGTGGCGGTTGCGACGCCGTGCTGGCCGGCGCCGGTCTCGGCGATCACCCGGGTCTTGCCCATCCGCTTGGTGAGCAGCGCCTGGCCCAGCACGTTGCGGATCTTGTGGGCGCCGGTGTGGTTGAGGTCCTCGCGCTTGAGCAGGATCCGGGCGCCGGCGACCTCGCTGAGCTTCGTGGCGTCGTACAGCAGGCTCGGCGTGCCGGCGTACTCCCGGAGCATCCGGTCGAACTCGGCGGTGAACTCCGGGTCGGCCATCGCCTCCTGCCAGGCGACGGTGAGCTCCTGGTGGGCGGCGATCAGTGCCTCGGGCATGAACCGGCCGCCGAACCGGCCGAAGTGACCCGACTCGTCGGGGAGTGCGCTCATGGGTGCGTGGTGACTTTCAGTCGCGTTGCTTCAGGGAGGGGTGGGCGCCTGCGGCGACGAGGTCGGCGACCGCGCTGCGCGGGTCGGTGCCCCGCACCAGCGTCTCCCCCACGAGTACGACGTCGGCGCCCTGCCGGGCGTACTCGATCACGTCATGGGGCCCGCGGACACCGGACTCGGCGACCCGCACCACGTCGTCGGGGATGCGAGGGGCCAGCCGGCTGAAGGTGTCCCGGTCGACCTCGAGGGTCTTCAGGTTGCGGGCGTTCACACCGATCAGTGTTGCTCCGGCCGCCAAGGCCCGCTCGACCTCGGCCTCGTCGTGCACCTCCACCAACGGGGTCAGCCCGATCGACTGGGCCCGGTCGACGAGGCACTCGAGCGCGACCTGGTCGAGCGCGGCGACGATCAGCAGCGCGAGGTCGGCACCCGCGGCGCGGGCCTCCCACAGCTGGTAGGAGGTGACGATGAAGTCCTTGCGGAGCACGGGGATGCCGACCTTCGCGCGCACCGCTCGGAGGTCGTCGAGGCTGCCGCCGAAGCGCCGCTGCTCGGTGAGCACGCTGATCGCGGCCGCTCCCCCCGCCTCGTAGTCCGCGGCCAGCGCCGCGGGGTCGCCGATCTCGGCCAGCGCGCCCTTGCTCGGGCTGGAGCGCTTCACCTCGGCGATGACGCTGACCCCGGGCGAGCGGAACCGCGGCATCGGGTCGAGCGCCTCGGGGGCGCGGCGGGCGGCGTCCTTGACCTCGTCGAGGGGTACGGCGGCCTGGCGCTCGGCGAGGTCGACGCGGACGCCGTCGACGATCTCGTCGAGAACGGACATGTCGCACCTCGCAGAGAAGGATCCGGAAACTGACCCACCCAGCCTCTCACGCCGCCGGAGCGGTCGCGGTGGGGAGGTCCGGATGGAGGAACGAGGGGGGGCGGGAGCCGCTCAGGGGGCGAGCCACTCCAGGCCGGGGAGGTTGCGCAGGATCGCGAAGGCCAGCGCGACACCGGCGAACGCGAGTGCGGCCGCCACTCCGCGCCGGTGCGGGACGACCCGGACGATGCCGCGCCACCGGTCGACGAACCAGCGGACCCAGAGGTAGCCGATCAGGGGGATGCTGCCGACGAAGAGCAGGTTGCTGGAGGCCGCTGCGGCGAGGTCGCCGTGGGTGAGCTCGTTGACCGCTCGCAGCCCGCCGCAGCCGGGGCAGTTGGTGCCGGTGAGCACCAGCCACGGGCAGAACAGGTAGCTGCCGGAGCGGGCCGGGTCACGCAGGTGCAGCACGACGCTGGCACCGAGCACGGCGCCGGCGACCAGGGCGGGCGCCGTCACCCGCTCCCGCCGGCCGGCGGGAGCGCCGTGATCGAGCGCCGCGAGGCTCATCGGGTCAACGGTTCACGGGCTCCGCGCCCATGCCCATCATCTGCATGATCTTGCCGACGATCAGGCCGACCGGCTGCAGGGCCACACCGACCCAGAACATCACCCAGTTGTCCAGGACCAGGCCGATCCCACCCACGACCCAGCCGATCAGCATGATCGTGACGCCGGTCCAGGCTGCGGGGGTGTTGCCGTGGTGAGCCATCGTTGAGGTCTCCTCGTGACACGTGGGTGTGCGGGGCGGCCCCGACGGTCCCGGGTGCCTGGCGTCATTCTAGGAGGTCGGGTCCCGGCCCTCGTCCAGCGCCCGCCACATGTCCTCGTCGGCGGCCGGCACGGCGGCCCGGCCGGCTGGTGCGTCGTACTTGGCGCCCATCGCCGGCCACGACGGTGAACGCAGCACGGCGACGGCGAACGCGACCGCGGTGCCGAACGCGCCGACGAGGGTCAGGTAGTACCACGCGGAGACGTTGGTCGCGAAGGTGTCGCCGGTGGCACCGCGGGCGACCGCGGCCTGGAGGGCGTCGTCTTGGAGGGTGCCGAGGCCGAGCAGCGTGACGGCGGCGGCGCCGAGGGCCGCGAGCAGCCCGACGGCCGCGACGAGCCGGCGCATCCGCCCTCGCATCACGAGCACGACGCCCCACGCGGCGAGCGCGACCAGGGCGAGAGCCGGGACGAGGGGCTGGGACTCGGCGCCGGTGACCGAGGCCTGCACCTTGATGCCCGCCGAGTCGGCCCGGGTGCTCGCCCACTCACGGGACGCGGCGACGGCCGCGAGCCCGGCCCCGGCCAGTCCGAGCACCACCGAGGTGGCGTAGCTGCGCTCAGCCATCGATCCGGGTGAGCAGGTCGCTGTCGAAGCAGGTGCGCGTGCCGGTGTGACAGGCCGCGCCCTCCTGGTCGACCTTGACCAGCAGGGTGTCGCCGTCACAGTCGAGCCGGACCTCCTTGACCCACTGGCGGTGGCCGGAGGTCTCCCCCTTGACCCAGTACTCCGACCGGGAACGGCTCCAGAACGTGGTCCGTCCGGTGGTCAGCGTGCGGTGCAGCGCCTCGTCGTCCATCCAGCCGAGCATCAACACCTCGCCGGTGTCGTGCTGCTGCACGACCGCGGCCACGAGGCCGTCGGCGTCGCGCTTGAGACGGTCGGCCACGGCCGCGTCGAGTGCCGTGCTGCCGGGGGCGGCGGGTGCTGAGGTCACCGCGCCAGTATCCCCCACCCCCTGATCACGCAGGGATCAGCGGTGCTCGTGCTGGGCCACCCAGGAGTCGTGCAGCCGCCGGTAGACACCGTCGACGCCGACCAGCTCGGCGTGCGGGCCGCGCTGGACCACCCGGCCCGCGTCGACGACCACCACCTCGTCGGCGTTCTCGGCCGTGGAGAGCCGGTGCGCGATCGTGACCGAGGTGCGGCCGCTCATCAGCCGCTCCAGGGCCTGGCCGATGCGCATCTCCAGCTGCGGGTCGACGGCGCTGGTGGCCTCGTCGAGGACGAGCAGGTCCGGGTCGGCCAGGTGCGCCCGGACCAGCGCGACCAGCTGCCGCTCCCCCGCCGAGAGCGACTCGCCGCGCTGCCCGACGCGGGTGGCCAGGCCGTGCGGCAGCCCGTCGAGCCAGTCGGACAGTCCGAGCTCGGCTGCGACAGCGCGGATGTCCTCGTCGGTCGCGTCGAGCCGGCCGTAGCGGGCGTTCGCGGCCAGGTCGGCGTCGAAGAGGAACCCCTCCTGCGGGACCATCACCACCCGCTCCCGCAGCGAGGCGAACGGCACCTCGCGCAGGTCGATCCCGTCGAGCCGAACCACCCCGCGGCTGGGGTCCATCAGCCGCGTGAGGAGCTTGGCGAGCGTGGTCTTGCCCGAGCCGGTCTCGCCGACCACGGCGACCCGGGAGCCCGGCTCGATGCGCAGGTCGATGTCGTGCAGCACCGGCCTCCCGCCGGGGTAGGCGAACTCGACGCCGTCGAACTCGATCGAGACCGGGCCACGCGGCAGGGCCGTGCCGGCCGGACCCGGGTCGACGACGTCGGCGGGGGTGTCGAGGATGCCGATCACCCGGCGCCAGCCGGCGATGGCGTTCTGGGCGTCGGTGAGCACCTGGGTGCCCATCTGCACCGGGCCCACGAACAAAGTCACGAGGAACGCGAAGGCGAGCACCTTGCCGGCGGTGATGTCGCCGTCCACGCCGAGCAGCACACCGACGATCAGCACGCCGGCGTTGGCGAGGCCGGCCGAGACACCGCCGAGGGAGAACGAGAACGCGGTCAGCCCCTGGGCCTTGGTCGAGGCCGCCTTGTGTCGGTCGATCGCGGTGTCGATCCGGCGCTGCGTGCGGTCCTCGATGGCGTAGGAACGGACGACCGCGGCGCCCACCACCGGCTCCGACACCGCCGAGAGCATCGCGCCGACCTGGCGGCGGACCACGCCGTAGGCCTCCGACAGCCGGCGCTGGAAGAAGCGCAGCGAGAGGAACAGCGGTGCGAAGCACAACCACACCACGATCGTCAGCTGCCAGCTGTACCAGGCCATGATCACCGTGGCGACCAGGATCTGGCCGACGCTGACCACGGCGATGATGCCGCCGAAGATCAGGAACTGCGAGACCTGGTCGACGTCGCTGGTCACCCGGGCGACGAGGGCCCCCCGCCGCTCGGTGTTCTGGGTCAGCAGCGGCAGGTCGTGCACGTGCCGGAACGCCTTGATCCGTAGCGTCGCCAGGCCGGTCTCGGCCGCGGCGAACAGCCGCGAGGTCATCAGGTACGACGAGGCGGCGGTCACCACGATCGCGACGGCCGCGAGGACGACCATCAGCGTCATGAACCCGGTGTCGGGGCGGCCGTCCGGCCCGTTCAGCCCCCGGTCCAGGGTCTGCTGCACGGCGATGGGTACGACGACCCGGCCCAGTGTCGCGACCACGGCGAAGAACAGCGTGCCCCAGAAACCGGCCTTGAGCTCCGGGGAGAGCTCGATGCCGCGGGCGAGGGTGCGCCAGGCCTTCATCGACTCGCCGGTGTCCATCGCCGTCGACGTCGTCGCGGTGCTCATCGCGGAGCCACCTCCTCCCCGGCTCCGGCGGGACGGTCGGAGGCATCCGCCTCGGCCGAACGCTCGGCGGCACGCTCCGCGGCGGCCTGCTCGTAGGCGTTGACGAGATCGGCGTAGCCGGGACTGCGGGCCAACAGCTCCTGGTGCGTGCCCTGGTCGGCGGCCCGGCCGCCGGCGAGGTAGACCACCTCGTCGGCGAGCGCGATCGTGGCCTTGCGGTAGGCGACGACGAGGATCGTGCTGCCGACGTCACGCAGGGCAGCCAGGATCCGGGCCTCCACCTCGGGGTCGACCGCCGAGGTGGCGTCGTCCATGACGAGCAGCCGCGGCCGCCGCACCAGTGCCCGGGCCAGCGACAGCCGCTGCCGCTGACCTCCGGACAGGGTGGCGCCGCGCTCGCCGAGGCGCGTGTCGAGGCCGTCGGGCAGCGCGGCGACGAAGCCGTCGGCCTGGGCGGTGCGCAGCGCGGCCCAGACCTCGTCGTCGTCGACGTCCTCGCCGAGGGTGACGTTGCCGCGCACGGTGTCGTCGAAGAGGAAGGTGTGCTGCGGCACGAGAGCCACGTGGTCGGCCAGTGCGCCGGCCTGCAGGTCACGCAGGTCGAGTCCGTCCAGCCGGACGGCCCCCTCGTCGGGGTCGACCAGGCGGACCAGGAGGGAGGTGAGCGTGCTCTTGCCCGACGCGGTGGCCCCGACGACGGCCACCGTGCGTCCCGGCTCGACGGTGAAGGTGAGGTCCTCCAGGAGCGACTGCTCGGGGTCGTGGCGGTAGGCCAGGTGGCTCACCTCGAGCCGCGCCCCGCTCGTGCCCGGGTCGATCCGCCGCTCGCCGTACACCATCTCCCCGGTGGCGGCGAGGACGCTGCTGACCCGGTCGAAACCGACCACGCTGCGTGGGAACTCCCCCACCAGCCAGCCGAGCGACCGGATCGGGAAGGCGACGATGGTCAGCAGGTAGGCGACGGTGACCACGTCGCCGGGGTCGGTCTGCCCGTTGAGCACCCGGAGGACGCCGACCGCGAGCACGGCGAGGACACCGAGGCTGGGCAGCGCCTCCAGCGCCGGGTCGAACGCCGCCCGCACCCGCCCGGCGCGCACCGCGACGTCGCGCAGCGCCTGCGCGCGCTCGGCGAACCGGGCGGTCTCCTCCTCCTCACGGCCCAGCGTCTTGACCACCAGTGCCCCGTCGAAGGACTCGTGCGCCACCTCGCTGACCTCGGCCCGCAGCGCCTGAGCCCGGGTGATCAGCGGCGACTGGAGGCGCTGGAAGGCGATGTTGGCGGCGATGACGAGCGGGAAGACCAGCAGGCCCACCAGCGCCATCACCACGTCGGCGACGAGCATCTGGGCCACGGCGATCACCATCATCGCCACCGTGCCGACCGCCATCGGCAGCGGCGCGATGGGCGCCCAGGCCGCCTCGACGTCGGCGTTGGCGTTGGACAGCAGCTGCCCGGTCGGGTGCTGCTGGTGCCAGACCATCGGCAGCCGGAGGTACTGCCGGGTCACCGCGCGGCGGGAGTGGGCCTGCATGCGGTACTGCATGACGCCGGCGCCGAGCCGGCGCGCGACGATGCCGACCGCGCGCAGGATCGCCACGCCGACGAACAGCGCGAGCACGGTCACCAGCCCGCCGGTCGTGGTCACGCCGGTGTCGAAGGCGGGCAGCACCACGTGGTCGGTGGCCCAGCCCAGCACCCAGGCGTCGGCGACCGTGAGCGCGCCGAACAGCAGGCTGCCCAGCGTGGACAACGTGAAGATCCCCGGCTCGCGCTTGATCGCCACCCAGAGCACGGCGAGGCCGTCACGGATCGTGCTGGCCCTGCTCCCGGTGGCCGGTCTCGTGGACCGTGTGGTGCTCAACGTCGCTCCTTCTTCGTTGGAAGGCAACCCTACGATCAGGGACATGACCTCTCTCGCCCGGACCGAACGCGCCGCCCTGTGCGACCTGGCCCTGGAGCTGGGCCCCGACGCCCCGACCCTGTCGGGCGAGTGGACCGTCAAGGACCTGGTGGTGCACCTGCTGGTGCGCGAGAGCAGCCCGTCGGCGGTGGGGATCGTGGTACCCGCTCTGTCGCGGCTCACCGCGTGGGAGTCGGCACTGCGTTCGCGCCGCGACCTGCCCGACCTCGTCGAGCAGCTGCGCGAGGGACCTCCGCCCTGGTCGCCGATGCGGCTCGCCGCCGTCGACCGCGCGACGAACACCCTGGAGTTCTTCGTGCACCACGAGGACATCTGGCGAGCGCAGCCCGGGTGGGAGCCTCGAGCTCTGGACGCACGCAGCCAGGACGCACTCTGGAGGGCGATCCGGGTGGCCGGCCGGGGCCTGGTCCGGTCGGCTGCGGTCGGCGTCACCCTCGCGCGCAGCGACTCCGGGGAGCGGGCAGTGCTCAAGAGCACCGAGCCGACTGTCGTCGTCCGCGGCCGGCCGTCGGAGCTCGTGCTGTTCGTCTACGGCCGCCAGCCGCAGGCCCGCGTGGAGCTCGACGGCGCGGCAGCCGACGTCGCCGCGCTCACCGGTGCGGACCTCGGGGTCTAGCGGACCGGGTAGCCGGCCTCGCTGAGCGCCTGCTTGACCTCGCCGACCCGCAGCACGCCGAAGTGGAACACCGTGGCGGCGAGTACGGCGTCCGCGCCGGCCTCGACCGCGGGTGGGAAGTGCTCGACCTTGCCGGCACCACCGCTGGCGATCACCGGGATGCTGACCTCGCCGCGCACCAGCCGGACCAGCTCGAGGTCGAAGCCGTCCTCGGTGCCGTCGGCGTCCATCGCGTTGAGCAGGATCTCCCCGGCACCGAGCTCGGCGGCCCGGCGGGTCCACTCGACGGCGTCGATCCCGGCGCTGCGCCGGCCGCCGTGGGTGGTCACCTCGAAGCCGGAGTCGGTGCCCTCCGCGCGCCGCGCGTCGACCGAGAGCACGAGCACCTGGTTGCCGAACCGGTCGGCGATCTCCGCGATCAGCTCGGGGCGGCGGATCGCCGCGGTGTTCACCGCGATCTTGTCCGCACCGGCGCGCAGCAGCCGGTCCACGTCCTCGACGCTGCTGATCCCGCCGCCCACGGTGAGCGGGATGAACACCTGCTCCGCGGTCTGCGAGACGATCTCGAGGGTGGTCGCCCGCTCCTCGTGGGAGGCGGAGATGTCGAGGAAGGTCAGCTCGTCGGCGCCCTCGGAGTCGTAGACCTTGGCCAGCTCCACCGGGTCGCCGGCGTCGCGGAGCTCGCGGAAGTTGATCCCCTTCACGACCCGGCCGTTGTCGACGTCGAGGCAGGGGATCACCCGGACGGCGAGGCTCATCGGCGCTCCGCCGGGAGGGTCAGGTCGAGGGCGTCCTCGAGCGTGAACCGGCCCTCGTAGAGCGCGGTGCCGATGATCGCGCCCTCGACCCCGGCCTCCACGAGACCCATCAGCGCCTCGAGGTCGGCGAGCTCGGTGATCCCGCCCGAGGCGACGACCGGGCGGTCGGTGGCGGCGCACACGTCACGGAGCAGGTCGAGGTTGGGACCCTGCAGCATGCCGTCCTTGTTCACGTCGGTGACCACGTAGCGGGCACAGCCCTCGGAGTCCAGCCGGGCGAGCACCTCGTAGAGGTCGCCGCCCTCACGGGTCCAGCCGCGGGCGGCCAGGGTCCGGCCGCGCACGTCGAGCCCGACCGCGATCCGGTCGCCGTGCTCGGCGATCGCCTTCGCGCACCACTCGGGGTGCTCGAGCGCGGCGGTGCCGATGTTCACCCGCCGGCACCCGGTGGCCAGCGCGGCCTCCAGGGACTCGTCGTCGCGGATCCCGCCGCTCATCTCCACCGCGATGTCGAGCCGGCCGACGATCTCGGCGAGCAGCTCCCGGTTCGCGCCGCGCCCGAACGCCGCGTCGAGGTCGACCAGGTGCAGCCACTCCGCACCCCGGTCCTGCCAGTTCATCGCGGCCTCGACCGGGTCGCCGAACCGCTTTTCGGACCCGGCGACGCCCTGCACCAGCTGGACGGCCTGTCCTCCCGCGACGTCGACGGCAGGCAACAGCTCGAGGTATCGGCTCATGGGCTCCAGCCTAGGAGAGCCACCGTGACCGCCGTACCACGTCCCACCCGGCGGGCGGGTGCACACGTGGCGCACTCACGCAGGCGCGAGCAGCCCGACTGTGGCGAGGTGCCACCACCGTCTGGACCGGACTGGCGGCTGCAAGCGTTCAGCTGACCGGTTGTGACGTGGGTTCAGCCGCTGAGGCGGTCACAACCGTTCACCTGACCTGTTGTGACGGCGCCTGCCGCCGGCTCCGACGCGGGACCGTCGGTGTCCGGACCGACCTACGGTCCTGCTACTTGCGGCGCAGCAGGGCCGCGGCGAGCAGCGGCGCGGTGACCGCGCTGACGATCAGCACCGCGAGGCTCACCGGCCAGTCACGCCAGACCAGCGCCACGGCGACGTTGACGGCGAGCAGGAGCACCACCAGCAGCCGGACGCGGAACCGGCGCCGACGCGCCAGCGGTCCGTCGGGGCGGCCGACCGGCGCGTTGGGACGCTTCTTGGCCGCGGGTGTGCGCGGCCCGGACTGCTTCGGAGTCGGCCTGCCCTTGCCCGCCTTCGCGCCGTTCCCGGCCGGCTTGCGGGGCTTGTGGTGGTGCTGCGGCTGGGTGATCGACGCGCCACCGTGCTTGCCCAGCACCTCACCGGAGCTCTTCATCGACAGCGGCCGCTCCGTGCGGTCCTGCTCGTGCCCCTGGGCAGCGGTGCGGACGGCCGCCTCGTGCTCGCGTGCGGCCCGGTTCCTGGCTCGTTCCTTGCTCACAGTGACTCCACCCAGTTACGGAGCAGCGCTGCTCCTGCGTCCCCGGACTTCTCGGGGTGGAACTGCGTCGCGGACAGCGGCCCGTTCTCGACCGCGGCGACGAACCTGTCGCCGCCGTGCTCGGACCACGTGACCAGCGGCGCCTTCGTCCGCCCGTCGGTCTGGAGCCTCCAGTCTCGCACCCCGTAGGAGTGCACGAAGTAGAAACGCTCGTCCTCGATGCCCCGGAACAGCGTGCTTCCCTCGGGCACCTCCACGGTGTTCCAGCCCATGTGGGGTACGACGGGCGCCTCGAGCCGCTCGACGACCCCGGGCCACTCGTCGAGGCCTGGGGTGTCCACGCCGTGCTCGACTCCGTGCTCGAACAGGATCTGCATGCCCACACAGATGCCGAGCACCGGGCGGCCGCCGGCGAGCCGCCGGCCGATCACCTCGTGGCCACGGGCGGCGCGGAGGCCCTCGACGCACGCGCGGAAGGCACCTACTCCGGGCACGACCAGGCCGTCGGCCTCCTGCGCGAGCGCCCGGTCGGCGGTGAGCTCGACGTCCGCACCGGCCCGCTCGAGGGCCCGGTGGGCGGAGCGGATGTTGCCCGAGCCGTAGTCGAACAGGACGACCCTGGGCTTGGTCCCGGGTGTGGTCACAGCGATCCCTTGGTGCTCGGCACCCCGGTCTCGCGCGGGTCGAACGCGACCGCGTCGCGCAGCGCCCGCGCGACCGCCTTGAACTGCGCCTCGACCAGGTGGTGCGGGTCGCGGCTGGACAGCACCCGCACGTGCAGCGCGATCTGGGCGTGGTGGGCGATGGTCTCGAACACGTGCCGGGTGAGCGACCCGATGTAGGGGGCGCCGGTGCCGCCGATGGTGACGAACACCTGCTCCTCGGGCTCGCCGACGTGCACGCAGTAGGGCCGGCCGGAGACGTCCACCGCGCACTGCACGAGGGCCTCGTCGAGCGGCACGAGCGAGTCGCCGAAGCGGCGGATCCCCCGCTTGTCGCCCAGCGCCTCGCGCAGCGCGTCGCCGAGCGCGATCGCGGTGTCCTCGACGGTGTGGTGGGCGTCGATGTGGATGTCGCCGACGGTCTGCACGGTCAGGTCGACCAGCGAGTGCCGGGCAAGGGAGCTGAGCATGTGGTCGTAGAACCCGACGCCGGTCGAGATGTCCGCCCGGCCGGTGCCGTCGAGGTCGAGCTCGACGAGGACCTTGGACTCCTTGGTCTCGCGCTCGATGCGCGCGGTTCGGCTCATGGGTTCAGTACCTCCATCAGGGCGGCCCGGAAGGCCGCCATCTCCTCCGGCGTGCCGACCGAGACCCTCAGCCAGCCCTCCGGTCCAGTCTCACGGATCAGCACACCGCGGTCGAGCAGGCCCTGCCAGACGGCGTGCCGGTCCTCGAACCTGCCGAACAGGCAGAAGTTCGCGTCGCTCTCGGCGACCTCGAGCCCCTGCTCGCGCAGCCACACCACGAGCTGGTCGCGCTCGGACCGGAGGTCGTCGACCCGGCCGAGGAGCTCGTCGGCGTGCCGCAACGCGGCGAGCGCGACGGCCTGGGTGACCGCGGAGAGGTGGTAGGGCAGCCGCACCACCCGCAACGCGTCGCAGATCTCCGGTGCTGCCGCGAGGTAGCCGAGCCGGGCACCGGCGAGCGCGAAGGCCTTGCTCATCGTGCGTGACACGACCAGGTTCGGCGTGGTGGGCAGCAGCTCCAGCGCGCTCGGCGTGCCGGCTCTACGGAACTCACCGTAGGCCTCGTCGATGACCACCACGCCGGGTGCTGCCGCACACACGGCGCGGACGGTGTCGAGCGGCAGTGCGGTGCCGGTCGGGTTGTTCGGTGACGGGAGGAGTACGACGGTCGGACGGTGCTCCTCGATGACCGACACGGCGTGGTCGACGTCGAGGGTGAAGTCCTCCTCGCGGTGGCCGACCACCCAGCCGGTCATCGCGTCCCGGGCGTACTCGGGGTACATCGAGTAGGTCGGCGCGAACGACACCGCTACCCGACCCGGCCCACCGAAGGCCTGCAGGATCTGCAGCATCACCTCGTTGGAGCCGTTGGCGGCCCAGACCTGGTCGGGTGTGACGCCATGGCCGAGGTACGCCGCGAGCGCGGTGCGCAGCTCGGTGAACTCCCGGTCGGGGTACCGGTTGAGGGTGCGCGTGACGTCCGCGACCGCGGCAGCGACGTCGGCGACCACTGCCTCGCTGGGTGGGTAGGGGTTCTCGTTGACGTTGAGGGCGACGGGCACGTCGAGCTGGGGGGCGCCGTAGGGCTCGATGCCGCGCAGCTCCTCCCGGAGAGGAAGGGTCATCGTCGCGGCCTCAGCGGTCTCCGAGGCGGACCCGCACCGCGGCCGCGTGGCCGGGCAGGTCCTCGGCGTGGGCGAGGTTGACCACGTGGTCGGCCACGTCGCGCAGCGCCTGCTCGTCGTAGTCCACCACGTGCACCGCCTTGAGGAAGGACCGCACCGAGAGCCCCGAGGAGTAGCAGGCGGCGCAGCCGGTCGGCAGGACGTGGTTGGAGCCGGCGGCGTAGTCACCGAGCGAGACCGGGGCGAACGCACCGACGAAGACCGCTCCGGCGTTGCGGACCCGGGCCGCCCAGCGCTCGGCGTCCTCGGTCTGGATCTCCAGGTGCTCGGCGGCGTAGCCGTTGACGACCGCGAGCCCCTGCTCGAGGTCCTCGACCAGCACGATCGCCGACTGCTGACCCGACAGCGCGGTGGTGATCCGCTCGACGTGCTTGGTCACCGAGATCTGCTTGTCGAGCTCGGCCTCGACCTCGGCGGCGAGCCGCTCCGACGGGGTGACCAGGACCGAGGCGGCGTTGGGGTCGTGCTCGGCCTGGCTGATCAGGTCGGCGGCGACGAAGGCGGCGACGGCGGAGTCGTCGGCGAGGATCGCGATCTCGGTGGGGCCTGCCTCGGAGTCGATGCCGACGACGCCCTTGAGCAGACGCTTGGCCGAGACGGTGTAGATGTTGCCGGGGCCGGTGACCATGTCGACCGGGCGGCAGGGACCTGCGCCGTAGGCGAACATCGCCACCGCCTGGGCGCCGCCCACGGCGTAGACCTCGTCGATGCCGAGGAGCGCGCATGCGGCGAGGATCGTCGGGTGCGGCAGCCCGCCGTTGCTCTTCTGCGGCGAGGACGTCAGCGCGATCGACGGCACGCCCGCGACCTGCGCGGGGACCACGTTCATCACCACGCTGGAGACCAGCGGGGCGAGCCCGCCGGGCACGTAGAGGCCGACCCGCTCGACCGGCACCATCCGCTGGCTGACCGTGCCGCCGGGCACCACCTGGGTGACCTTGTCGGCCTCGAGCTCGGCCTCACAGGTCAGCCGAAGTCGGCGGATGGACTCCTCGAGGCCGGCACGCACAGCCGGGTCGAGCTCGTCCAACGCACGGTGCAGCGCCTCGGCGGGCACCGCGATGTCGGTCTGCTCGACCCCGTCGAACCTGGCAGCGAACTCGGTGATCGCCTCGACCCCGCGATGGCGGACCGCGTCGCAGATGGGGCGGACGACCTCGAGGGTGGCCTCGACGTCCATCTCCGCACGCGGCACGACGCTGCGGTGGTCAGGGGCCTGCGCGGACGACGTGTCGGTGCCCGTCGTACCCCTGAGATCGATCCGGCGAATCATGCCCCCAGTGTAGGGGCGGCGACCGAGCCCGCCCGGTCCGTGTCAGCGCCCGGACCGCGGGCGACGGCATCGGCGGCTCCGGGATGGGTAGGTTGTTCGCCGTGACCGACGAGCTGCCCCTGTTCCCGCTGAACACCGTGCTGTTCCCGGGTCAGACGATGCAGCTGCACGTCTTCGAGGACCGCTACCGTGCGCTCGTGCACCACCTGCTCGCCGTCCCCGACCGCAGCCAGCGACTGTTCGGGGTGGTGGCGATCCGCGAGGGCTACGAGGTGGGGACCCAGGGGGTCCAGTCCGTGCACCGGGTCGGCTGCGTCGCCCAGATGACCACGGTGGTGCCGGGTCAGGACGGCACCTTCGACATCGAGATCGTCGGCCGAGAACGCTTCCACCTGCAGTCGATGGACGCCTCCGGGGCCTACCTCGTCGGCAGGGTCGACACTGCCCCCGACACCACGGACCCGTCCGCCGGGCCGGGGCGTACGTCGACCGAGGCCGCCCGCGCGAGGGCCACCTTCGCGGCGTACCGGCAGCGGCTGTCGGAGATCCGCGGCGCGGACGTGCTCGACGTGGAGCTGCCCGACGACCCGGTGTACCTGTCCTACACCCTCGCCGCGACCTGCCTGCTCACCCTCCGGGAGCGGCAGGCCCTGCTCGAGACCGGCAGCGCGGACGAGCGGCTGGTGATGCTGCGCTACGCGATGCGCGAGGAGATGCGGGCCATGCAGGCGGTGCCGTCTCTGCCCGCCACCGAGGTGTCCCGCACCGGATGGTCGCCGAACTGATGGGCCGCAACAAGCGTGGCTCCGCCGGAACCCCCGCGACGGTCGCCCTGACCCGGGCGGGAGTGGCCTTCACGACGCACGCCTACGAGCACGATCCCGCAGCCACGAACTTCGGGCTCGAGGCTGCCGAGGCCCTGGGCCTGGACCCCGCTCAGGTGTTCAAGACCCTGTTCGCCGAGGTCGACGGCCGGCTTGTCGTCGGGATCGTCCCGGTCTCGGGGCAGCTCGACCTCAAGGCGCTCGCCGCCGCCGTGGGCGGGAAGAAGGCGGGAATGGCCGACCCGGCCGACGCCGAACGCGCCACGGGGTACGTCGTGGGCGGGATCTCGCCGGTCGGCCAGAAGCGCGCCCACCCGACCGTCCTCGACGAGTCGGCCCTGCAGTTCGAGACCGTCTACGTCTCCGGAGGCAGGCGGGGGCTCGACATCGGGCTCGCGCCACGCGACCTGGTCGCGGTCACCGACGCCCGGACGGCGCCGATCGCCCGCTGACGCGGCCCGGCTCAGCCGGTGGGCACGCGGGTCAGCGCGTGGTCAGCCGGAGCAGGCCGCGCTGGACCCCGTCGTCGGTCCAGCTGCTGATCCCGAGCGCCTCGAGGGGGCGGAGGTTCGCAGCGAGCTCGGCCGAACCGTCCGCGCGGGCATCGCCGTAGTCCTCGACCAGCCGCCCCACCCAGCCGTCGCCGGCGCTGAAGTCGACGAAGAGCACTCCACCGGCACGGTCGGCCTGGGGCACGGCGTCCCGGAACGCCGCTGCGTCCCCGAGGTCTCCTGCCCCGGCGAGGGTCTCGACGTAGTCGCGGTCGAGTCCGAAGGCCACGACCCCGTCGCCGGACTGGACGACCAGCTCGTCGGTGCGGGCACCCAGGCGGGCGCGCACCTTGTCGACCACGGCCAGGATCTCGTCGGGGTCGCCGCTCACGCGGACCCCGGCGGGCAGCCGGGAGAGGTCCTCGCGCTCGAGCGCCGTCCCGACCTCGATCCCCGAGTCGACGGCGAGCGCGAGGCTGTCGCCGAGCAGGGTCTCGGCGTCCTCGGGCAGGCTGAGTCCGGTGCGGGACTCGACCAGCCGGAACATCGGGTCCAGCGGCAGACCGCCGGACAGCTCGGTGAACGTGTCGAGCGCGGTGCTGAACCAGCCCTCCTCGAATGCCCAGGCCGCCGCGGCGCCGGTGGTCGCCGGCAGCTCGGTCACGTCCGTGCCGTCCTGGCCCGGCGCACTGCCCTCGGGCAGGCCGCCGCCGGCCACCTCGAGCTCGAGGGTCTCGTCGGCGAACCGCAGCACCGCGGCCGCGCCCTCGAAGTCCTCGGTGACGCCGCCCGCGATCCCCGGACCGCCGCCCAGCCCGGAACCCAGCGGCCCGGCGCCCAGGTCGAAGGAGTGACCGAGCGAGCCGGCCGGCCCGTTGCCCGCGTCGAGCCCGGCGTACCCGCCGTTGTGCGCGTGTGACTCCAGCTCGCGAGCCAGGGTCTCCAGCTGGGCAGGCGCCTCCGGGGAGAGGTAGCCGGTCGCGATGCCGGCCTCGCCAGCCTCCTCGGTCCACCGTTGGAAGATGGCGTCGTCGGCGAGGCTCGCGTCAGCGGCACCGTCCACGGCGGCCTCGGCGACCTCGGTGGACTCCGCGATGACGACGTAGCCCTCCCCCGCCGCGACGCCCGGCTCGTGCTTGCGCGGCCCGTCGGCGATCGTGCAGTCCGCGAGATCGGCGAGCGCGGCGGTGGCCTCCTCGGTGCTGCTGACCTGCAGCGCCACGAGGACCTCGGGTGCCTGGGACCCCTTCACGTCGTCGGCACCCGGCACGACCGCGAAGGCTGCCCGGTCACCGATCCACGGCGCGACGTCCTCGTCGTAGTCCACGCCGGGGCACTGGGCCAGTCCGCTGCGGTCGAAGGCCCACCGGCGCAGGTCGTCGGAGGCGTCGAGACCCAGCTCCTCGTCGACTGCGGGGAACTTCTCGAGCATGCGGACGGCCTCGAGCTTCTGGCCCGCGGACGGGTCGAGGTCGACGCTCAGGTAGGCCAGGGTGTCCGCCGGGAGCGCGGTCGCCGGCTGGGTGCCCGACGCCATCAGGGACAACGCGGTCCAGCCACCGAGCGCGACCACGCCGGCGACCCCGGCAGCGGCGAGACCGAGCACGGCCACCCGGCCGGGACGGCGGCCGCGGGTCGCCTCGGTCACCGACGGGGGCTCGGCGTCGCCGAGGTACTCGGGCTCCCCGGGCGGAACAGGAGTGGTCGGCATCGTGCCTCCATGGCCGGACGGTCTGCGGGGTGTGCGGCTACTACGCTACGGCCTCAGTGATCGGCGCGCTCACTGTCCGGGTGACCCTGAGAGGCGGGCCCGGTAGGGTCGCCGACCGGCTGCTCCGGGCCTCGGGGCAGGCCCGGCGAGGACCAGAGCACCATGAGCGCGCCGGCGAGCACTGCGATGGGCCACAGCAGGTAGGCCACGTCGGCGGTGACCACCAGCTCGACCGGCACGCGCGCGCCCCGCGTCGCGCCCGTCAGCGCCGCGTCGGGGTCACCGGGTCCCAGCAGCCGGCCGGTGACTGCCATCACGCCGGCGGCGAGCGCCGCGCCCAGGACGAGCAGGGCCGAGGTCAGCCGGTAGTCGCGGGAGCGCCACCAGGTCAGCAGCAGCCCGCTGGGGAAGCCGAGCACGATCGCCAGCACGGAGTACCAGCCGTCGGCGTTGAACCGCTTCGAGAGCTCCAGCTCCCCCATCGCCCCGCCACCGGGAGCCAGGGTGTACTCGGCGGGGTCGACCAGGAGCCACCACAGGAGGCCGCCGAGCAGGCCGAGGCCGACGAACGTGCCCAGCACGGCCACGACGTCCGCACGGGCGCCGTCGCCGAGGTGCCGCCTCACGAACCCGCCAGGCAGCCCGGGCCGAGCAGGGCCTTCAGGTCCGCGAACAGGGCCTGGGTCGGGGTGACCCGCAACCGGTCGTCGAGCCGCAACACGGTCGTCGAGGTCTTGGTCAGCAGCCGCAAGCGTACCTCGGTGACACCCGGGTGCGTCCCGAGGACGTCCTTGAGCTGCTCGACGACCGGCGGGGTGCACCGGGTGGACGGCAGGGAGATGACCACCGGCCCCGAGGGTCCGTCGGAGAGGTCGGGCAGGCTGACCTCCTGGCCGTGCAGCTCCGGCTGGTCCTTGCTGCGGCTCAGCCGGCCCTTGATCGTGACGATCGCGTCCTCGTTGAGCATGGTGCTCGCCAGCTGGTAGGCGCTCGGGAAGAGCAGCACGTCGATGCCACCCTCGAGGTCCTCGAGGGTCAGCATGGCCCAGGCGTCTCCGCGCTTGGTGATCTTGCGCTGCACGGAGGTGATCAGCCCGCAGACGGTGACGGTGGAGCCGTCCGGTCGGTCCTCGTCGACGAGGAGCTGCCCGATCGTGCAGTCGCTGCCGTTGGCGAGGATGTGCTCGAGACCCATCAGCGGGTGGTCGGAGACGTAGAGCCCGAGCATGTCGCGCTCGTGGCCGAGCAGCGTGGTCTTGTCCCACTCGTCGATGTCGGGGATCGCCACCGCCATGTCGAAGGCCGCCTCGGAGCCTGCGTCGAGATCGTCGAAGAGGGAGTCCTGACCGCCGCCGGAGTCGCGCTTGATCGTGGCGTAGCGATCGGCTGCGTCCTCGTGCACGGCCATCAGCGCGCGACGTCGGTGCTTCATGTCGTCGAAGGCGCCGGCCTTGATCAGCGACTCGATGACCCGCTTGTTGCAGACCTGGGCCGGGACCTTCTCCATGAAGTCGTTGAAGTCGAGGAACCGTCCCTTCTCCTCGCGCGCGGCGATGATCCCGTCGACCACGTTGCCACCGACGTTGCGGATCGCGGACAGGCCGAAGCGGATGTCCCGGCCGACCGGGGTGAAGTTGAAGGCGGACTCGTTGACGTCGGGCGGGAGCACCTGGATCTTCATCCGGCGGCACTCGTTGAGGTAGATCGCCGACTTGTCCTTGTCGTCCTTGACCGAGGTCAGCAGGGCCGCCATGTACTCCGCGGGGTAGTTCGCCTTGAGGTAGGCCGTCCAGTAGGAGACCAGGCCGTAGGCCGCCGAGTGCGCCTTGTTGAAGGCGTAGTCGGAGAACGGCAGCAGGATGTCCCACAGCGTCTGCACGGCGTCCATGGAGTAGCCGCGCTCCTGCATGCCGGCGGAGAAGGCGGCGAACTGCTTGTCCAGCTCGGCCTTCTTCTTCTTGCCCATGGCGCGCCGCAGCAGGTCCGCCTGTCCGAGCGAGTAGCCCGCAAGCTTCTGGGCGATCGCCATGACCTGCTCCTGGTAGACGATCAGACCGTAGGTCTCGCCCAGGATGTCCTCGAGCGGCTCGGCCAGCTCGGGGTGGATCGGCACGACCTCCTCACGTCCGGTCTTGCGCCGGGCGTACTTGTTGTGGGAGTCCGCCCCCATCGGGCCGGGCCGGTAGAGCGCACCGACTGCGGAGATGTCCTCGAACGTGTCGGGGCGCATGCTGCGCAGCAGGGCCCGCATCGGGCCGCCGTCGAGCTGGAACACGCCGAGGGTGTCACCACGCTGGAGCAGCCGGTAGGTCGCCTCGTCGGTGAGGTCGAGGTCCTCGAGGACGACCTTCTCCCCGCGGTTGGCCTCGATGTTCTTCACCGCGTCGTCGAGCACGGTGAGGTTGCGCAGACCCAGGAAGTCCATCTTGATCAGGCCGAGGGTCTCGCAGGTCGGGTAGTCGAACTGCGTGATCATCGCGCCGTCGGAGGGACGCTTCAGCAGTGGGATGACGTCGACCAGGGGCTCGCTGGACATGATCACCCCGGCGGCGTGCACGCCCCACTGCCGCTTCAGGCCCTCGATGCCGATCGCGGTGTCGACCACCCGCTTGACGTCGTTGTCGCCCTCGTAGAGCGAGCGGAACTCGCCGCCCTCGCCGTAGCGCTTGTGGTTGGGGTCGAAGATCTCCTTGAGCGGGACGTCCTTGCCCATCACCGCGGCCGGCATCGCCTTGGTGATCCGGTCGCCCATCGCGAACGGGTAGCCCAGGATCCGCGAGGAGTCCTTCACCGCCTGCTTGGCCTTGATGGTGCCGTAGGTGACGATGTAGGAGACCCGGTCGTCGCCGTACTTCTCGGTGACGTAGCGGATCACCTCGCCGCGCCGGCGCTCGTCGAAGTCGATGTCGAAGTCGGGCATCGAGACCCGGTCGGGGTTGAGGAAGCGCTCGAAGATCAGGCCGTGCTCGAGCGGGTCGAGGTCGGTGATCCGCATCGCGTAGGCCACCATCGAACCGGCGCCGGAGCCGCGGCCCGGACCGACCCGGATGCCGTTGTCCTTGGCCCAGTTGATGAAGTCGGCGACCACGAGGAAGTAGCCGGAGAAGCCCATCTGGGTGATGACGCCGATCTCGAAGTCGGCCTGCTTGCGGACCTTGTCGGGGATGCCGCCGGGGTAGCGGAAGTGCAGGCCCTTCTCGACCTCCTTGACCAGCCACGAGTCCTCGTTCTCACCGGGCGGGCAGGGAAACCGGGGCATGTAGGTGCCGGTGCCCTCGGTGAAGGAGACGTCGCACCGCTCGGCGATCAGCAGCGTGTTGTCGCACGCCTCGCGCAGCTGGTACTTGTCGGCCCACAGCGCGCGCATCTCCTGCGCGGACTTGATGTAGTAGCCGTCGCCGCTGAACGCGAACCGCTGGCCGGGACCGTCACCGGCCGGGATGTCCATCGTGCTGCCGGAGTTGATGCACAGCAGGTGCTCCTGGGCGGCGGCGTCCTCGCGGTTGACGTAGTGGGAGTCGTTGGTGGCCAGCAACGGGATCTGGAGGTCCTTGGCGAGGCGGAGCAGACCGTCACGCACGCGGTTCTCGATGTCGAGGCCGTGGTCCATCAGCTCCAGAAAGTAGTTCTCCCTGCCGAGGATGTCCTGGAACTCACCCGCCACCTGCCGCGCGGCGTCGTAGTTGCCGTAGCGCAGGTGGACCTGGACCTCGCCGGAGGGGCAGCCGGTCGTGCCGATGATGCCCCTGCTGTGCTGGGCGAGCAGCTCACGGTCCATGCGCGGCTGCTTGAAGTACCCGTCGCGCCAGGAGCCCGTGGAGAGCCGGAAGAGGTTGTGCATGCCCTCGGTGCTCTCCGAGAGCAGGGTCATGTGGGTGTAGGCACCGCGCGCGGAGACGTCGTCGGACCCGCCGTCGTAGAAGTTGACGCCCTTCTTCTCGAACCGGGAGATGTTCGGCGTGAAGTAGGCCTCGATGCCGATGATCGGCTTGACCCCGGCGTCGCGGGCCTTCTTGTAGAACTCGTAGGCCCCGAACACGTTGCCGTGGTCGGTCATCGCGACCGCGGGCATCCCGAGCTCGGCCACCCGCTCGGTCAGCGCCCCGAGCCGCGCGGCCCCGTCCAGCATGGAGTACTCGGTGTGGACGTGCAGGTGCACGAACGAGTCGTTGGCCCCGGACCCGACACTCATGGCGGCTGCTCAACCCTTCCGACCGGACTTGGACACGCTGAAATCGACCGAGGGTGACCACGGCCTGACTCCTTGGGGAAGAGGTGTCAGCCTACGTCACCGATGGACCCACTTGTCGCAGACCCGCGGATCGACCTGGAAGCCAGGTTGCCAGGGGGCACCGACAGTTCTCGGGAGCCTCCTCACAGGCCGCTCAGTCGGTCTTCGCGGCACCCCAGCCGTGCCAGCGCTCGATCTCCACCCAGGCCGAGACCCGCCCGCGGTCCCGAGTCGGGTAGGCCCGTCCGGTGTAGTGCCGGCTGAGCCGGTCGATGTCGGCCAGCCCCTCGTCGTCGCGGAACTCCACGACCCGGCCGATGATGCTGACGTGGGTGTACCACCCGGCCTCGTCCAGGACGGTCAGCGAGACGCGGGGGTCGCGGTGCAGGTGCCCGAGCCGGCGCCGGTCCTCGTCCATGTTCACCAGGATCCGGTCACCGTCGAGGAGGTACCAGGTGGCGACCGACACGGGGTGCCCGTCGGAGCGGAGCGTCGAGATCACGCACGGGTTCGGTTTCGCGAGCAGGTCGCGCACGTCTGGGGGCAGCGGGGGGCGGGCCATGCGGGCTCCTCCTCGAGCAGGTCCGGGCTTACCCGTCGAACCTATCGGTCCCCGGGCAGCCAGCGCATGCGTACGTCGGGCGCCTGCTCGTCGTTGCGGGACCCGTCGGTCTCCTCCACGTCGACGAACCCGTGCGCGGCGTACAGCCGTCGGGCCGGGAGATTGCTCTGGAACACCCACAGCTGCAGTCCGGACGGGCGCAGCGCCTTCGCCAGCTGCAGCAGGGCGGTGCCGACACCCTGGCCCTGGTGCGCCGGGTCGACGTAGAGCGAGTGCAGCCACCCCTCCTCGAGCAGCATCAGCCCGAGCACCGTCGTGCCGCGCTCGGCCAGCCAGGCCTCGCGCTCGCCGCCGAGCTGGTGGCCCAGCCAGACACGGTCCTCCTCCACGGTGTGCACCGGGGGTGGCATGGCGGGCACCGCGGCGCGCCGACTCGCGCTGAACATCCTCGCCACCGCGTCGAGGTCCTCGGGTGCGGCCGGTCGCAGCTCCAGGTCGGCGACCGGCTCAGACCTCATCGCGGATGACGTCGAGGGCGTGCTGGAGGTCCGCGGGATAGGGCGACTCGTACTCGACGTACTCACCGGAGTCGGGGTGCTCGAAGCCGAGGCGTACGGCGTGCAGCCACTGCCGTTCGAGGCCCACCCGCTTGGCGAGCACCGGGTCCGCGCCGTAGGTGAGGTCCCCGACGCACGGGTGCTTGAGCGCGGACATGTGCACCCGGATCTGGTGGGTGCGGCCGGTCTCGAGGTGGATCTCGAGCAGGCTGGCGAAGCGGTGCGCCTCGAGCGTCTCGTAGTGCGTCACGCTGTCGCGGCCGCCGGACATCACCGCGAACTTGTAGTCGTACCTCGGGTGCCGGCCGATCGGAGCGTCCACGGTGCCGCGCAACGGGTCGGGATGGCCCTGCACCAGGGCGTGGTAGGTCTTGTCGACCGTGCGCTGCCGGAAGGCGTTCTTGAGCACGGAGTAGCTGTGCTCGCTCTTGGCGATCACCATCACCCCCGAGGTGCCGACGTCGAGGCGCTGGACGATCCCCTGCCGCTCGGCGGCACCGCTGGTGGCGATCCGGAAACCGGCGCCGGCCAGGTGGCCGACGACCGTGGGACCGGTCCACCCAGGACTCGGGTGCACTGCGACGCCGACGGGCTTGTCGATCACCACGATCGCGTCGTCGTCGTGGATGATCGAGATCCCCTCGACCGTCTCGGGGATCACCGCGACCGGGTCGGTCCGCGAGGGGATCTCCACGTCGAGCACCGAGCCGGCGTGGACGCGATCGGACTTGGCTGCCGGCTCGCCGTCGAGGGTGACGTTGCCGGCTGCGACCAGCTCGGCGGCGCGGCTGCGCGAGAAGCCGAACATCCGGGCCATCGCCGCGTCGAGCCGCTCACCGGCCAGGCTGTCGGGCACGCTCAGGGTGCGGAACTCGGCGGCTCCGGTGGCCTCGGGATAGGAGCTCACGACGCCACCTCCTCCGCCTTCTCGGCGTCACCGTGACGGGAGCCGTCCACGTTGATGCCGCGCAGTGCCTGGAGGACGATCGTGCCGGCGGCGATGTTGATGCAGATGTCGGCGACGTTGAAGACCGGGAAGTTCGGCAGCATCAGGAAGTCGACGACGTGCCCCTGCAGGACGCCCGGCTCACGCACGATGCGGTCGGTGAGGTTGCCCGCCACGCCGCCGAGCAGGAAGCCGAGCGCGATCGCCCAGCCCGTGCTGCGCAGCCGGCGGGACACCCAGATCACGACGGCGACCGCGATGATCGCGATCACCGAGAGCACCTCGGTGTGACCGGTCAGGAAGCTGAACGCGGCCCCGGAGTTGTGCGTCAGGTAGAGCGAGAGGACATCACCCACGACGGGGATCCTCGGCCGCCCCTCGAGGTGCGCCAGGGCCAGCGTCTTGGTGAGCAGGTCGAGGGCGTAGGCCGAGACCGCGATTGCCGCGAACAGCCACAAATGAGGCCGACGGGACCGAGTGGTGCTCTCCTGGGACGTGTTGTCGCTGGGGTTCAGCGACGCTCCTCGCGCTGCTTGCATGACAGACACAGTGTCGCACGCGGGAACGCCATCAGCCGCATCTTGCCGATCGGCTGCCCGCAGCTCTCGCAGATCCCGTAGCTGCCGTCCTCGATCCGCTCGAGGGCGTGCTCGGTCTGCGCGAGCATCTCGCGGGCGTTGTTGGCCAGGCTCATCTCGTGGTCGCGCTCGAAGGTCGTCGAGCCCACGTCGGCCTGGTCGTTGCCCGCGCCGTCGCCGGCGTCACGCATCAGGTCCGCGAGCTCGTGCTCGGCGAGGTTGAGCTCGGAGCGGAGCCGGTCGCGCTCGGCGTGCAGCTCGTCTCGGACCTCCCCGAGCTCCTTGGCCGTCCACGGCTTCTCGTCGGACTTCACCGCGAGCTTGTCGGCGGTCTTGCTTGCCGGTGTCTTGGTCACCTTGGCCTCCTGGGACGAGGAGGGCGCCTTCGCGGCTGCCTTCGTGGGGGTGCTCTGCTTGGCCGCGGTCTTCTTCACGGTCGTCTTCTTGGCCGCGGTCTTGACGGCCGGGGTCTTCTTGGCCGGTGCCTTCGCGGCGGGTGCCTTCTTGGCCGGTGTCTTCGGCGCGGGTGCCTTGGTGGTGGGCGCCTTCTTGGCCGTGGTCTTCGCGGTGGAGGTCTTCTTCGCCGCCGTCCTGGTCGCCGCGGCCGTCTTCGCCGGAGCCTTGGCCACCGGGGCCTTCTTGGCGGGGGCCTTCTTGGCGGCGGCCTTCGTCGCCGGAGCCTTCGTCGCCGGAGCCTTCGTCGCGGGCGCCTTCGTCGCGGACGCCTTCTTGGCGGGGGCCTTCTTGGCGGGGGCCTTCTTGGCGGGGGCCTTGTTGGCCGGAGCCTTCGTCGCGGGTGCCTTCGTCGCGGGTGCCTTCTTGGCCGCGGACCTGGCGGCCGCGCTGGTGGAACCTGCAGCTCGCTTCGAGGCCGCCGAGGACTTCGTGGTGCTGGACTTCTTCGCCGGAGCCTTCTTGGCGGCGGGCTTGGCCACGGCGGGCTTGTCGGCCGCACCCTTCGACCGTCGAGTCACGCTGGAGGTCACTCGCTTCGCGGCAGCCGCGGTCTTGCCGGCGAGCTTCTTCGCGGTGGATCGTGCCATGGCCGCAGGGCCCCCTATCCAGCAGGAAGGTGTGGCGATCGCCACACGCGTGCGGCGAGGATATGCCTTCCCTGCCGCGCCTTCAAACACACCAGCGGTGCGTATTCGATGTGTCTTCGGCGCTGGCAGTCTGGCAGACTTGGGGCCACCGCAAGGCGTGAATGGGACGAGTAGCCCCTGTACGGCCACGAGCGACCCGGGGACGGTGTGAGCCCGGGGGTGTCGGCAGACGGCGAAGATCACCCCGGAGCCGCCGGAAGAGCGCCCTCCCCCGGAGGGCAGGTAGAACCGGCAGCGGTGACGAACGAGAGGGCCGCTGCACGACCACGGCGGCCAAGGAGGGTGGTACCGCGGGCCCGGTCACAGACCGGAATCGTCCCTTCACCAGTGAACGTTGGTGTGAAGGACGATCCGATGAGTGAGTACCGCCCCGTCCCGCCGCAGGTCGACCTGCCTGCCCTCGAGCACGAGGTGCTCGACCTCTGGCGCGAGAGCAAGGTCTTCGAGAAGTCCCTCGAGGCCACGGCCGGACGACCCGCCTGGACCTTCTACGAGGGTCCGCCGACCGCGAACGGCCTGCCCGGGACCCACCATGTGGAGGCCCGGGTCTTCAAGGACGTCTTCCCCCGGTTCAAGACCATGCAGGGGTACCACGTCGAGCGCAAGGGCGGCTGGGACTGCCACGGCCTGCCCGTGGAGCTCGCGGTGGAGAAGGAGCTCGGCTTCTCCGGCAAGGGCGACATCGAGGCATACGGGGTCGCGGAGTTCAACGCCAAGTGCCGCGAGTCCGTGCTCCGCCACGTCGACGCCTTCGAGGAGATGACCGAGCGGATGGGCTACTGGGTCGACACCGACGACCCGTACCGCACGATGGACTCCTCCTACGTCGAGTCGGTGTGGTGGGCGCTGAAGCAGATCTACGACAAGGGCCTGCTCGTCGAGGACTACCGCGTGGCGCCGTACTGCCCCCGGTGCGGCACCGGACTGTCCGACCACGAGCTGGCCCAGGGCTACGAGACCGTCACCGACCCGTCGGTGTACGTCCGGTTCCCGCTCACCTCGGGTGAGTACGCCGGCTCTGCCGACTCTCCTGGGGCCAGCCTCCTGGTGTGGACGACCACGCCCTGGACGCTCGTGTCCAACACGGCGGTCGCCGCCCACCCCGAGGTCGACTACGTCGTCGCCACCGACGGCACCGAGACGCTGATCGTCGCCGAGCCGCTGTTCGAGCAGGTGCTCGGCGAGGGCTGGACCGTGCAGGCCACCCTGCGCGGCTCGGACATGGAGCGCTGGACCTACCAGCGGCCCTTCGAGCTGGTCGACTTCCCTGCCCCGGCCCACTACGTCGTGCTCGGCGAGTACGTCACCACCGAGGACGGCACCGGCCTGGTGCACCAGTCCCCCGCGTTCGGTGAGGACGACATGCGCGTCTGCAAGGCCTACGGCCTCCCGGTGGTGAACCCGGTGCGCGCCGACGGGCACTTCGAGGACAGCGTGCCGCTGGTCGGCGGCCAGTTCTTCAAGCACGCCGACGCGGACCTCGTGCGCGACCTCGAGCAGCGCGGCGTGCTCTTCCGCCACCTCGCCTACGAGCACTCCTACCCGCACTGCTGGCGGTGCCACACCGCACTGCTGTACTACGCCCAGCCGTCCTGGTACGTGCGCACCACCGCGGTCAAGGAAGCTCTGCTGCGCGAGAACGAGAAGACCAGCTGGTACCCCGAGACGATCAAGTGGGGCCGCTACGGCGACTGGCTGAACAACAACATCGACTGGGCGCTCTCGCGCAGCCGCTACTGGGGCACCCCGCTGCCGATCTGGCGCTGTGCCGAGGGCCACCAGACCTGTGTCGAGTCGCTGGCGCACCTCTCGGAGCTCACCGACACCGACCAGTCCGAGCTCGACCCGCACCGGCCCTACGTCGACGAGGTCACCTTCGCCTGCCCCACCTGCGGCGCAGAGGCCCGCCGGGTTCCCGAGGTGATCGACGCCTGGTTCGACAGCGGGTCGATGCCGTTCGCCCAGTGGGGTTACCCCCACGTGCCGGGCTCGGAGGAGAAGTTCAAGGGCGCCTACCCCGCGGACTTCATCTGCGAGGCGATCGACCAGACCCGCGGCTGGTTCTACACGCTGATGGCGATCGGGACGGTGGTGTTCGACGAGTCGTCGTACCGCAACGTGCTCTGCCTCGGACACATCCTGGCCGAGGACGGCCGCAAGATGTCCAAGCACCTGGGGAACATCCTCGAGCCGATGCCGCTGATGGAGCAGCACGGCGCCGACGCGGTGCGCTGGTTCATGGCCGCCTCCGGGTCGCCGTGGTCGGCCCGCCGGGTCGGGCACGCGACGATCCAGGAGACCGTCCGCAAGGTCCTGCTGACCTACTGGAACACCGTCGCCTTCCACGTGCTCTACGCCCGCACCGCCGGCTGGTCACCCGAGGGCGCGCAGGCGCCCGACGTGGCCGACCGGCCGGTGCTCGACCGGTGGCTGCACGCCGAGACCGCCCGGCTGGTGCGCGGGGTCACCGAGGCGCTGGAGGCGTTCGACACCCAGCGTGCCGGCACCCTGATCGCGCAGTTCGTCGACGACCTGTCGAACTGGTACGTACGGCGCTCACGCCGGCGGTTCTGGGACGGGGACGTCTCGGCGCTGGCCACCTTGCACACCACGCTGGAGACGCTGACCCGGCTGATGGCGCCGCTGACCCCGTTCATCACCGAGCGCGTGTGGCAGGACGTCGTACGCCCGACCGGGTCCGACGCGCCGGAGTCGGTGCACCTGGCGACCTGGCCGGACTACGACCCAGGCGACATCGACGAGGAGCTCTCGGGCGCTGTCGCGCTGGCGCGCCGGCTGGTCGAGCTCGGCCGTGCCGCCCGCGCCGACGCCAAGGTCCGCACCCGCCAGCCGTTGCGCCGCGCGCTGGTCGGCACCGCGGCCTGGAACGCGCTGTCGGAGGAGCTGCGCGCAGAGGTCGCCGAGGAGCTCAACATCGGCGCGCTCGAGCCGCTCTCGTCCGCCGGCGCAGACCTGGTCGACCACACCGCGAAGGGCAACTTCCGCGCGCTCGGCAAGCGGTTCGGCAAGCAGACCCCGCAGGTCGCGCAGGCGATCGCCGACGCGGACGCCGCCGCCCTGTCCGCCGCGCTGTCCACGGACGGCAAGGCCGTGGTCAGCGTGGCCGGCGAGCAGGTCGAGGTGCTCCCGGACGAGGTGATCGTCTCCGAGCGCCCGCGCGAGGGCTGGTCGGTGGTCAACGAGCAGGGCGAGACCGTCGCCCTCGACCTCGAGCTCACCCCGGACCTGGTCCGGGCGGGTCTCGCCCGCGAGGTGGTCCGCCTGGTCCAGGAGGCCCGCAAGAGCAGCGGCTTCGAGGTCAGCGACCGGATCGCACTGGTCTGGCACGCCGAAGGCGAGACCGCCGTGGCACTCCGCGAGTACGGGCCCCTCGTGGCTGACGAGGTCCTCGCGGTGGAGATGCACGAGGGTGAGGTCACCGCCCCCGCGACGCCGGGCGGGGCCGCGCAGGCCGAGCAGGTGCAGGCGGTGGGCCCCGACGGCGCACCCGCCGCGACCGTCGTACGCGACGACGAGCTCGGGCTCACCGTCTCCCTCACCCGGGTCTGACCGCCCGGGCACACGACGAGGCCGGCTTCCTCGGGAGAGGAAGCCGGCCTCGTGTCGTCGCTGGGTCGCTCAGCCGTGCTGGGTGTGCGACTCCTCCTCGCCGAGGAGGGACTTCAGACGCTTCGGGGCGTGGTCGCTGGAGCTCAGCGTGCCACCCTCGCCGGTGCCGTCCAGGGCGGCGAGCTGCTGCTCGAAGTAGCTGCGCAGCCGGCTGCGGTACTCGCGCTCGAAGGAGCGGAGGTTCTCCACGTCGGCGCTGAGCTTGTCCTTCTCCTTCTCGAGGTCGCCGAACAGCTGACGCCGACGCTCCTCGGTCTCGGAGTCGAGCATCGCCGAGCGGGTGCGGGCGTCGGACTCCATGCGGTCGGCCTTCGCCTTCGCCTCGGACTCGAGGCGCTCGGCCTTGGTGCGGGCCTCGCCGACGATCTTGTCGGCCTGGTCCTTGGCCTCGGCGACGAGCTCGTCGGCGTTGCGGGTGGCGATCTCCAGGAGCCGGGCCGCGGCGCTGGAGGCGTCGGCAACCGTGGTCACCTTGATCTCCTCGACCGCTGCCGGGGCGGCCGCCACCGGAGCGGGGGCCGGCGCGGGGGCGGGCTTCTCGGGGATCTTCTCCGGCTCGGGCGCCTTCTCCGGCACGGCAGCAGCCGCACCGGCACCGGCCTGGGCCGCGGCCAGCTTCGCGCGCAGGTCGTCGTTCTCGCGGGTCAGACGAGCGAGCTCGGCCTCCACCTCGTCGAGGAACTGGTCGACCTCCCCCATGTCATACCCCTCACGGAGTCGGACCGGAGTAAAGCGCTTGTTGCTCACGTCCTCAGGCGTCAGCGGCATGACCTCACCCTTAATTCGTAGTCGTCAGTTGAATCAGCGACTTTCGAGCCGCGTGTCACGCCCACCGTACTCCGAAAGAAGCGGCTGGGCGTAACGGGGACGCGGTTTCTTTGCCGCTCTCCCCGACGTACGACGGTCCGCGCCGCACGCCTTTGGTCTCCTACATGAAGCTCCCGGCGAGGATCAGCAGCAGGTAGCAGATCACCAGGACGATCATGAAGCTGAGGTCCAGGGCAACGCTGCCCAGCCGCAACGGCGGGATGAACTTGCGGAAGAACAAGATCGGTGGGTCGGTGATGGTGTAGACCACCTCGAGCACCACGAGAACCGGGCCGGTGGGCGTCCACGACCGGGCGAAGACCTGGACCCAGTCGACGATGAACCGGACGAACAGCAGCGCGAGGAACAGCCACAGGACCAGGTAGACGACGGATGCGACGGCACTAACCACGAATGAGGAGCCTAGCTCTGGTTGAAGAAGCCGCCCTCGGCGATGCGCTGCTTGTCCTCAGCGGCAACCGAGACGTTCGGCGGGGAGAGCAGGAAGACCTTCGCGGTGACCCGCTCGATCGTGCCCCGGGTGGCGAAGACCAGGCCGGCAGCGAAGTCGACCAGACGCTTGGCGTCGGCGTCGTCCATCTCGGAGAGGTTCATGATCACCGGGACACCCTCCCGGAAGTTCTCCCCGATGGTGCGCGCCTCGTTGTAGGTGCGCGGGTGCAGCGTGGTGATCCGGGACAGCTCGGCGACCACCGGGGCGGGGCCCGGGGTGGGTCGGCGGCGCTCGGCGAGGTTCGCGACCGGGGTGGGCCGCTCGACCTCGGTGTGCTCGGGCACCCGGGCGTGCGGACGCTCGTCGTACTCGACCTGGCCGTATTCGTCCTCGAAACGGTCGGTGTCCTCGAGCAGGCCTAGGTAGACACCCATCTTGCGCATCGCGCCGCTCATGAACCATGTCCTCCGGTACGTCCGCCCCCCTCGGTGAGGGGCTGCTGCTTGTTTGACACTACTTGATCGCGGGGCGCCGACCGAGCACCGCGCTGCCAATGCGAACGTGTGTCGCACCGGCCGAAATCGCCTGTTCGAGGTCCCCGCTCATCCCGGCCGAGATCCACCGCGCCTCCGGGTCGACCCGGCGTACGTTCGCGGCCACCTCGGCGAGTCGGGCGAACGCTCGAGCGGGATCCTCGCCGAGCGGCGCGACCGCCATCACGCCGCGCAGCCGGAGCCCCTCGGTGGCGGCGACCCGGGCCGCGAGGTCCGGGACGTCGGCAGGGAGGGCGCCTGCCCTGCCCTCTCCGGCGCCGGGCGGGTCGAGGCTGACCTGCACCAGGCAGTCGAGCTCGACCCCACGCTCGGCGGCTCCCTTCGCGAGGCCCTTGAGGAGCTTGGCCCGGTCCACGGACTCCACGACGTCGGCGTAGGCCGCGACCGCGGCCGCCTTGTTGCTCTGCAGACCTCCGACGAAGTGCCAGCGCAGGCCGAGCCCCGCACACTCGGCCGCCTTGGCCTCTGCCTCCTGGTGCCGGTTCTCCCCCACGTCGGTGACACCGAGCTCGGCGAGCAGCCGCACGTCGGAGGCAGGGAAGAACTTCGTCACCACGGTCAGGGTGACCTCGGCGGGGTCGCGACCGGCCGCCTCGCACGCGGAGGCGATCCGCCCGTGCACCACGGTGAGGTTGTGGGCGAGCTGGTCGCGGCGGTCGGCGGACTCGGTCATGGCCGCACCCACACCAGCCCGCCGAGCCGACCCGAGGCTGCGCCCTGGCGGCGGTAGGAGAAGAGGTCCTCGTCCTCGAGGGTGCACCGCGAGCCGTCGACGACCTCGGCGCCCTCGGCGCGCAGCTGTGCGGTGACACCGGCGCCGACGTCGAGCGACGGAGTGCCCCAGGAGGTCTCGGCGAACGCCTCCGGGACCGCCGTCGCGACCTCGTCGCGCAGGGCGGCCGGCACTTCGTAGCAGCGGCCGCACACGTGAGGTCCCACCCACGCGACGAGGTCCTCGGCGCCGAGCTCGCGCAGCCGGGCGACGGTGGCCGGGACGACCCCGGCGACCAGGCCGGCGCGACCTGCGTGCGCGGCCCCGACCAGCCGTCGCTGCACGTCGGCGAGCAGCACCGGCACGCAGTCGGCCACGCGCACGACCAGGATCACGCCCGCCTCGGCAGTGACCAGGCCGTCGGCGACCGCGGGCTCCGCGTGGCGCGCGTCGAGCCAGGCCCGGTCGACGGTGTGCACGTCGGCGCCGTGGACCTGCCGGACGGTGACCGTCACCGGGGGCCGCACGCCCGACGGCAACGAGTAGGGGTGTTCCGTCCACGCCTCCCCACCGCGGGCGAGGGCGTAGGCGGCGAGGTCGAGGTTCTCCTCCGCAGCGACCCGATGGCTCTCCGGGTCACCGTCTCCGGCCGGGGGCACGCCGAGGTTCAGCGACGAGTAGGGGCCGGTGCTGACCCCGTCGTGCCGGTCGGTGAAGGCGACCTCCACCGGCCCGCGGCTGTCGTGGAACGCGAACACCGCTCGGAGGCCGCGCCTACTTGAGGAACTCGGGGATGTCGAGCTCGTCGTCGTCGAACTGCACCGGTCGCTGCGGCTTCGCCGGCTGAGCCGGCTGCTGGCCGACCTGCCCGGGACGCGACCCGCCCTGACCTGCGCCCTGGGCGGGCTGCCCCTGCTGGCCGGTCCGATCCTGGCGCTGCTGACCGCTCTGCTCGAAGGAGGTGTAACCACCCTGCGCGGACTGCTGCCCGGCCTGCGCCGGCTGCCGGGTCTGCTCCGGCCGGCCGGCCGTGCCCTGGCCCCCCGCGCCCTGCACCTGCGACGGCATCGGCCGCTGGGAAGGGGCCTGCGCCGCGGCGCGGGTCTCGGCCTGGGTCTGCTGAGGCGCCGACTCGCGACGGAGCACGGTGCCGCTGTCGCGGCGCTTGGGCATCCCGCCGTCGAAGCCGGCGGCGATCACCGTCACGCGCACCTCGTCGCCGAGGGCATCGTCGATGGTGGCACCGAAGATGATGTTGGCCTCGGCGTGGGCGGACTGGGCGACGAGCGCTGCCGCCTCGTTGATCTCGAACAGGCCGAGGTCGGAGCCGCCGGCGATCGAGAGCAGCACGCCGTGGGCGCCGTCGATCGAGGCCTCGAGCAGCGGGCTGGAGACCGCCATCTCCGCGGCGGCGACCGAGCGGTCCTCGCCTCGGGCCGAGCCGATGCCCATCAAGGCCGAGCCGGCGTTGGCCATCACCGACTTCACGTCGGCGAAGTCGAGGTTGATCAGGCCCGGGGTCGTGATCAGGTCGGTGATGCCCGAGACGCCCTGGAGCAGCACCTGGTCGGCCTGCTTGAAGGCGTCGAGGACGCTCACGTTGCGGTCGCTGATCGACAGCAGGCGGTCGTTGGGGATCACGATCAGGGTGTCGACCTCCTCGCGGAGCGAGGCGATGCCCTCCTCCGCGGAGTTCGCGCGGCGACGGCCCTCGAACGCGAACGGGCGGGTCACCACACCGATCGTCAGTGCGCCGAGCGAGCGGGCGATCCGGGCCACGACGGGCGCGCCGCCGGTGCCAGTGCCGCCACCCTCGCCGGCGGTCACGAAGACCATGTCGGCGCCCTTGAGCACCTCCTCGATCTCCTCGGCGTGGTCCTCGGCCGCCTTGGCGCCCACCTCGGGGTTGGCGCCGGCGCCGAGGCCGCGGGTGAGCTCACGGCCGATGTCGAGCTTGACGTCGGCGTCGCTCATGAGCAGGGCCTGGGCGTCGGTGTTGATCGCGATGAACTCGACGCCCTTGAGGCCGACCTCGATCATCCGGTTGACGGCGTTGACGCCACCTCCACCGATACCCACGACCTTGATGACGGCCAGGTAGTTCTGCGGTGCTGCCACGGCAGGTGCCTCTCGCTGATCTGCTGCCTGCTGTCGCAGGCAGACGGGGTGTGTACGTCGGTGGGGGAAGTGCCCGAGGCCGACGGTGTGTCCGGAACCCTCACCCTGAAGTAGAGGGTTATAGTTATGTCAACCTCGCGCTTGCAGAACAACCTAGGTGACGAGCGCAGCGACACCACACCGACACGCGGAGCCGGTGCGCGACTTTTCGCATCCGACGTGCTTGGTGCGTGCTGCGAGTGCGGTTCAGCGCTTGATGGTCGGCTGTCCCGGCACGCTGACGTCGTACACCGACGCCTTCTGCCGCAGCAGCACCGCGAGCACCTCGGCCTTGCTCGCGGAGTCCTCCGCACTCCCCCAGAACACCGTGCGCCCATTGCGCAGCTCCAGCGAGATGGAGTCGACGGTGCGCACCGAGAGGTGCGCGACGTCGGCGGCCAGGTCCCCGGGCAGCGCGTCGATCACGCGGGCGGCCTCGGCGAGTGCCTCGGCGCGGGTGCCCGCCGAGATGCGTACGACGGGCAGCCCGGCGGGACGCGACGCATAGCCGCGGAACAGCACCCCGTCGGCGTCCACGCCACGGATCCGGCCGTCGCGCTCCACGACGGCGACCGCCTCCCGCTCCACGACCGAGATCACCACCCGGTCCGGCCAGGAGCGCGCGACGTCGACGCTCTCCACCGCGGCCAGGCTCTCCACGCGTGCCTCGACCGCCTCGAGGCCGACTGCCGCGAGCGGCTCACCGATCGGGACCGCCGCGACGCGACGCACCTGGGCCGGCTCGAGCACGTCGAGGCCCTCGACCCGGACCCCCTTGACGGCCAGGACCGAGGAGTAGAAGACCAGCCACACCACCCCGGCGACGGCGGCGAGGACGCCCAGGAGCACGAGCAGGCCACGCCAGGCCAGCCATCTCCGGGCCCACTGACGCCGGGCGAACCGCCGCCGGGCGAGCCGGACCGTGTGCTCGTCGGCGGCCCCGTGCTGGGGCGGGGCGCTAGTCCTGGACACTCCGAGCCCTCTCGGCGAGCAGCTCGAGCACCTCCGGGCCGACGAGGGTCACGTCGCCGGCGCCGAGCGTGAGCACGACGTCGCCGGCACGGGCCCGCTCGACCAGCCGCGCCGGGGTGGCGTGCCAGGACGGCTCGAAGACCACCTGGCCCTCGGGCAGGGGCACGTGGGAGGCGACGAGCGCTCCGGTGACGCCCGGCTCGGGGTCCTCGCGCGCGACGTACACGTCCATCACGACGACCTCGTCGGCGGCACCGAGCGCCTCGCCCATCTGCGCGCCGAAGATCCTGGTGCGGGAGACCAGGTGCGGCTGGAACGCGACCACGACGCGTCCCTCCCCCGCCAGCGACCGCGCGGCCTGCAGATCGCCCGCGATCTCGTTGGGGTGGTGGGCGTAGCTGTCGTAGACCCGGATGCCGCCGACCTCCCCCTTGAGCTCCATCCGCCTCCGGGTGCCGGTGAAGGACTCCAGGCCACGGGCGAGGTCGGCGAACGCGAAGCCGAGCTCGAGGCCGGCGGCGAGCGCGGCCAGCGCGTCGAGGACGTAGTGCCGGCCCGGGATCTGCAGGGAGACCTCGCCGAGCCGGACCGGCCCGTCCATCACGGTGAACCTCGAGGACGAGCCTGCGAAGGTGGTGTCGACCGCACGGAGGTCGGCGTGGTCGGACTCCCCCACCCCGACCGTGCGCAGGCCGCGCGCGCGGGCCTGCTCGGCGAGGGCGGCGGCGCCGGGGTCGTCGACGCAGGTGACCAGGAACCCGTCGGGGTCGATCCGCTCGAGGAACGCCGAGAACGCCGCGTGGTAGGCCGCCTCGGTGCCGTAGTTGTCGAGGTGGTCGGCCTCGACGTTGGTCACCACCGCGGCGTGCGGTGAGTACACCAGGAACGCGCCGTCGCTCTCGTCGGCCTCGGCGACGAACAGGTCGCCGCTGCCGTCGTGGGCGTTGGCCCCGGACTCGTTGAGCTCACCACCGATCGCGAACGACGGGTCGGCCCCGCAGTGCTGGAGGGCCACGGTGAGCAGCGAGGTGGTCGTGGTCTTGCCGTGGGTGCCCGCGACCGCGACCACCCGGCGGCCCTGCATCACCGCGTCGAGCGCCGCCGAGCGCGGCAGCAGCCGCAGCCCCTGGCGCCGAGCCTCGACGACCTCGGGGTTGTCCTCGCGCACCGCGGTGGACACCACCAGGGTGTCCACGTCGTGCACGTGCTCGACGGCGTGGCCGACGTGGCAGCGGGCACCGAGTGCGCGCAGCGCCTCCAGCGTGCGCGACTCCTTCGCGTCGCTGCCGCTCACCGTGATGCCCCGGGCCAGCATGATCCGGGCGATGCCGGAAAGGCCCGCGCCGCCGATGCCGACGAAGTGCACGCGGCCGAGCCGGTCCGCGGGGAGGATCGTGTCGGGGACCGGGACCCTCATCGGGCAGCCGCCAGGATCATCTGCGCGAGCTTCTCGTCGGCGTCCCTGGGGATCAGGTCCGCGGCCGCGTGCGACATCGCGTCCAGCCGCGCCCGGTCGGCGAGCAGGGACGGCAAGGTCTCCTGCGCCCACTCGGGGGTGAACGCGCCGTCCTGGACGAGCAGCCCACCGCCGGCGTCGACCACCGGTCGGGCGTTGAGCTCCTGCTCCCCGTTGCCGATCGGCAGCGGCACGAACACCGCGGGCAGCCCGACCGCAGCGGTCTCGGTGACCGTGTTGGCGCCGGCCCGGCACACCACCAGGTCGGCGGCGGCGTAGGCGAGGTCCATCCGGTCGACGTACGGCAGCACGACGTAGGCGGGGTCGCCCTCCCGCCGTGACACGCTCGCCTCACCCGTGGGCCCGACGACGTGCAGCACCTGGACGCCTGCTCGGGCGAGGGCCTCGTGCGCCGCAGACACCGACTGGTTCAGCCGACGGGCGCCCTGGGAGCCGCCGGTGACCAGCAGGGTGGGCCGTGCGGGATCCAGACCGAAGGTCTCCCGTGCCTCCCCGCGCATCGCGGCACGGTCCAGCGTGGAGATCATCCGTCGGATCGGCAGCCCGGTGTAGACCGCGTGACGCAGCGGCGTGCCCGGGAAGCTGGTGGCGACGTGGGCGGTCATCCGGGCGCCGAGCTTGTTCGCGATGCCGGGCAGCGCGTTGCCCTCGTGCACGACGATCGGCAGGTGACGGCGGCGGGCGGCGAGGTAGGCCGGCACGGAGACGTAGCCGCCGAAGCCGACGACCACGGCCGGGCGGACCCGGTCGATCACCTCGAGCGCCTTGCTCACGGCGTCCCTGAGCCGGCCAGGAACGCGCAGCAGGTCCGCCGACGGCTTGCGGGGCAGCGGCACCGGCGGGATCAGCTCGAGCGGGTAACCGGCCTCGGGGACCACACGCACCTCCAGGCCGCGGGGCGTCCCGAGGGCCGTGACCTCGACGTCGGGGTCGAGTCGGCGCAGGGCATCGGCGGTCGCCAGGAGCGGCGACGTGTGCCCCGCCGTACCGCCCCCGGCCAGGAGAATCCGCATGCTTTCTCTACTTCCTCGCTCGTGCTGTCGGTCCGTGCAGTCGGCCCCCCGCGCTCACGCCCACCGAGCGTCCGCGACGGCGTGCCTGCAGCGCGGCCGCGGCTCCTGGCTCGGACCGGGCGAAGGAGATCAGCAGGCCGAGTGCCACCAGGGACGGGAGGAGTGCAGACCCACCGTAGGACACCAGTGGGAGCGGGATGCCGATGACCGGCAGCAGGGCGAGCACCATGCCGATGTTGATCATCATCTGCGCGGTGAGCCAGATCGTGATGCCGGCGGCCATGTAGCGGACGAACGGGTCGGGCGTGTGCAGCGCGACCCGGATCCCGGCGTAGGCGATGGTCAGGAACAGCGCGAGGACGAGCAGGGTGCCGACCAGGCCGAGCTCCTCCCCCAGCACCGCGAAGATGAAGTCGGTGTGGGCCTCGGGGAGCGCACCCCACTTCTGCTGGCTGGCGGAGATCCCCTTGCCGAACCAGCCGCCGCTGGACATCGCGAACAGGCCGTGCGCCGCCTGCCAGCCGGCACCCTCGTAGTTCTTGAACGGGTCGACGAAGTTGGTGAGCCGCTCGAGACGCTCGTCGCTGGTGCTCGCGAGGTAGAGCGCCAGCGCGCTGACGACCAGGATCGCCAGGCCGAAGAGCCGGGCCGGGGCGCCCACCACCCACAGCAGCCCGAGCACGATCGCGAAGAACACCAGTGCCGTGCCGAGGTCGCCGCCCTTGATCACCAGCAGGGTCAGCAGTCCGGTCACCGGCACGGCGGGGATCAGCGCGTGCTTCCAGTCCCCGAGCAGGCGCTCCTTGCGGGCGTACAGGTCGGCACACCACAGGATGATCGCCAGCTTGGCGAACTCCGCGGGCTGGATGGTCAGCGGCCCCAGGGCCAGCCAGTTGGTGTTGCCGTTGACCTCCTTGCCGAGCCCGAGCTGGGTCAGCGCCAGCAGCGCAGCACTGCCGAGCAGGCCTGGCCAGGCCAGCGCGCGCAAGGCGCGGTGGGGCAGCCGCGAGGCGACGAACGCGACGGGTACGGCGAGGGCCACCCACACCAGCTGCTTGAGCACGATGTGGTAGCTGTTGTCGAAGACCTTGAAGGAGTACACGCTGGAGGCACTGAGCACCATGATCAGGCCGATCACGAGCAGCAGCGCCGAGGACCCCAGCAGCAGGTAGTAGGAGGTCAGCGGCCGGTCGAGGGCGTGTCCGAGGCCCTCGCGGGTGGAGGAGACCCACGCCGCCGCCGCGCCCTGCCGGCGCTGCTGCCCCGTTGCGGTGGTCACATCCAGCCCTTCTGCCCGTCGTCGTCCCGCGGCCCGCGGGTCCGGGGAGGACCGTCCCCCCTAGCCCTCGCGGAGCCTCAGCACCGCCTGGGCGAACGCATCTCCCCGGGCGCCGTAGTTCTCGAACATGTCCATGGACGCGCAACCCGGCGCCAGCAGCACGGTGTCGCCCGGCTGTGCCAGGCCGGCAGCCGCTCCGACCACGCGGTCCATGACAGAAGTGTCCCCGTCCTCGATCACGATGACGGGCACATCAGGCGCGTGTCGCGAAAGCGCGTCGGCGATCACATCGCGGTCCCGGCCGAGCAGCACGACCCCGCGGAGCCGACCGCGGACGGCGCGGACGAGGTCGTCGAAGTGCGCGCCCTTGGCCAGCCCGCCGGCCACCCAGACGACCGGGTCGTAGGCGGACAGCGACGACGTGGCCGCGTGCGGGTTGGTGGCCTTGGAGTCGTCGACGTAGCGGACGCCGTCGATCTGCGCGACCTCGGCGATCCGGTGCCCGTCCGGCTCGAAGGCGCGCAGGCCGTCGCGCACCGCGGACGGCGGCACCCCGTGGGCCCGGGCCAGCGCCGCGGCGGCGAGCGCGTTGGCCACGAAGTGCGGGGCGTCGGAGGCCAGGTCGCCGATCGTGCACAGCTCGGCGGCACTCGTGCGGCGTTCCTCGATGAAGGCCCGGTCGACGAGGATGCCGTCGACCACGCCGAGCATCCCGACGTCGGGCGTCTGCAGCGTGAACCCGATCGCGCGAGCGCCCTCCTGCACGTCGGCGTCGCGGACCAGCTGCTCGGTGACCGGATCCGCGACGTTGTAGACGCAGGCGCGTTCCACCTGCTCGTAGATGCGGCCCTTGTCGGCCACGTAGTCGTCGAAGGAGGAGTACCAGTCGAGGTGGTCCTCCGCGACGTTGAGCACGGCGGCGGACTCGGCGGCCATGGACGAGGTGTAGTGCAGCTGGAAGCTGGAGAGCTCGACGGCGAGGGCGTCGTACGGGGTGGGGTCCATCACCGCCTCGACCAGCGGCAGCCCGACGTTGCCTGCCGCGACGCTGCGCAGGCCGTGGGCGCGGAGGATGTGGTCGAGCATCTGCACGGTGGTCGTCTTGCCGTTGGTGCCGGTCACCGCGAGCCACGGCGCGGCGTGGTCCGGGTCGCGCAGCCGCCAGGCCAGCTCCACCTCACCCCACACCGGCACGCCTCGTTGACGAGCCTGCACGATCAGCGGCGCGCTCGGCCGCCACCCCGGCGAGACCACGAGCACGTCGACGTCGTCGGGCAGGACCTCGGTGGTGCCGGGCCCGAGACGGACGTCGGCGCCGAGGACCTCCAGCAGGGTGCCCTTCTCGCCGCGGTCACCGGCGTCGGACTCGTCGAGCGCGGTGACGTGAGCACCCACGTGGGTCAGGTTGTCGGCGGCGGCGAACCCCGAGACCCCCATCCCGGCGACGACGGCGCGTACGCCGGCCCACGAGTCGTGACGGCCGAGGGACTCCAGCGGCTTGTTCATACGCCGGCCACCCACTCGGCGTAGAAGACTCCGAGGCCGGCCGCGACGCAGAGCCCGGCGATGATCCAGAACCGGATCACGATGGTCACCTCGGCCCAGCCCTTGAGCTCGAAGTGGTGCTGCAACGGCGCCATCCGGAACAGCCGTTTGCCCCTGGTCGCCTTGAAGTAGCCGACCTGCAGGATCACCGAGAGGGTGATCACCACGAACAGGCCGCCGATGATCAGCAGCAGCAGCTCGGTGCGGGTGAGGATCGCGAGGCCGGCCAGGGCGCCGCCGAGGGAGAGCGAGCCGGTGTCGCCCATGAAGATCTTGGCCGGGGCGGCGTTCCACCACAGGAAGCCGAAGCAGGCACCGGTGAGCGCGGCCGCGACGACCGCGAGGTCGAGCGGGTCGCGGACCTCGTAGCAGGGCGGTCCGGGGGTGATCGCGCAGCTCTGGTTGTTCTGCCAGATGTTCACCAGCGTGTAGGCGCCGAAGACCATCGTGGAGGCGCCGGTGGCGAGGCCGTCGAGGCCGTCGGTGAGGTTCACGCCGTTGCTGGCGCCGGCGATCATCACCATCATGAAGCCGATCACCACGAGCGTCGGCAGGGTGAGGAAGTCGAACTCGCGGATGAACGAGATCGCGTGCGAGGCCGGGGTCTCGCCGCGCTCGTCGGCCAGGCCGTCCCACAGGGCCAGCCAGCCGAACACGACCGCGACCAGGACCTGGCCGGTCATCTTCGCCTTGCTGCGCAGTCCGAGCGAGCGCTGCTTGGCGATCTTGATGTAGTCGTCGAGGAAGCCGACGGTGCCGAGCCCGACGAAGAGGAACAGCAGCAGCAGCGCGGACGCGGTGGGCAGGTCCCCGGTCATCAGCTTGGCGCCGAAGTACGCGACGAGCACCGAGAGGATCATCACCAGACCGCCCATCGTGGGCGTGCCGCGCTTGGTGTGGTGGGTCGTCGGCCCGTCGTCGCGGATCAGCTGGCCGTAACCCTTCGCGACCAGGGCCCGGATCGCCACCCTGGTGCCCAGGAGCGTGAAGAGGAGTGACAGACCTCCTGCCAGGAGGATTGCCCTCATCCGGTCGTCTCCTTCGTCTCGTCCTCGTCGAGCAGCGCCTCGGCCAGGGTCTCCAGACCCGCGGCTCGGGAGGCCTTGAGCAGCACCACGTCACCGGGGCGCAGGTGACCACGCAGCCAGGTCAGCGCAGAGTCCTTGTCCGGCACGAACACCGACTCCTCACCCCAGGAGCCTTCCAGATAGGCACCGAGGTGCATCGCGTGGGCCGGCTCGCCGACGACCAGCAGCTGCCCGATGTCCAGGCGCACCGCGAGCCGGCCGATCGCGTCGTGCTCCTCGCGGCCGGCCTCCCCCAGCTCCCGCATCTCACCGAGCACCGCGATGGTGCGGGTGCCCGGGCGCCCGCGGCCGATCGCCGCGAGCGCCTTCAACGCCGCGCGCATCGAGTCCGGGTTGGCGTTGTAGGCGTCGTTGATCACGGTCACCCCGTCGGAGCGCTCGTGCACCTCCATCCGCCAGCGCGAGGTCGCGGTGGCGACGGTGAGCGCCCCGGCGACCTTCTCCAGGCTCATCCCGAGTGCCAGCCCCACGGCGGCAGCAGCGGTCGCGTTGGCGGCCTGGTGCTCCCCGACCAGCGCCAGCTCGACGCGGGCCCGGGCCCCGTCGGCGGAGAGGACGAACCGGGGCCGGCCGAAGTCGTCGAGCTCGAGGTCCTCGAGGCGTACGTCGGCCGACGGCGACTCGCCGAACCACAGCACCCGGGCTCCCGTGCGCGCGGCCATCGCGGCGACGAGCGGGTCGTCGGCGTTGAGCACCGCGACCCCGTCGTCGGGCAGCGCCTCGACGATCTCGCCCTTGGCCCGGGCGATGTCCTCCTGCGTGCCGAACTCGCCGAGGTGGGCCTTGCCGACGTTGAGCACCAGGGAGACGCGGGGCGGGGCGATGTCGCACAGGACGTCGAGGTGACCGGCACCGCGCGCGCCCATCTCGAGCACGAGGAACTCCGTCGTGCCGTCGGCGCGCAGCACGGTCAGCGGCAGGCCGATCTCGTTGTTGAAGGAGCCGGCCGTGGCGACCGTCGTACCTGTGGTCGCGAGGACCTGGGCGAGCAGGTCCTTGGTGCTGGTCTTGCCCTGGGAGCCGGTGAGCGCGACCACCTGCACCGCGTCGAGCCGGGCGAGGACGTGCTTGGCGAGGGCCGCCAGCGCCGCCGTCGGGTCGGCCACCACCACCGCCGGATGGCCCACCGGCCGGCTGCCGAGCACCGCGGCCGCACCGCCGGCCGTCGCAGCGTCGGCGAAGTCGTGGCCGTCGACGTTCTCGCCCTGGAGAGCGACGAACAGGCCCCCGGGCTCCGGCGAGCGGCTGTCGATGAACGCGGGGCCGGTGACCTGCACGCCGGTGTCGTCGTGGACCTGCCCGCCGACGGCGGCGGCGATCTCGGGAAGGGTCATCGGGATCATCGGCGGCTGAGCTCCTCACGCAGGACGGTGCGGTCGTCGAAGGGGTACACGGTCCCGTCCACCTCCTGGCCGGTCTCGTGCCCCTTGCCGGCCACGACGACGGTGTCCCCGGGGCGGGCCATGGCGACCGCGAGCCGGATGGCCCTGCGCCGGTCCCCGCACTCGCGGATCTCGGCGCGGTCGCTCTCGGTGACCGTGCGTGCGCCGTCGAGCACGGCGCGCCGGATCGCTGCCGGGTCCTCGGTGCGGGGGTTGTCATCGGTGACCACGAGTACGTCGGCCAGCCGCGCGGCGATCTCCCCCATCACCGGCCGCTTGCCCTGGTCACGGTCGCCGCCGGCGCCGAGCACGACGATCAGCCGGCCCTCGGTCAGCGGCCGCAAGGTGCGCAGCGCCGCGTCGACCGCGTCGGGCTTGTGGGCGTAGTCCACGACGGTCACGAAGTCCTGACCTGCGTCGACCCGTTCGAGGCGGCCGGGGACACCGGAGGATGCTGCGATCGCGTCGGCGACCGCACGCGCGTCGAACCCGGCCTCGGCCAGTGCGGCGATCGCGGCCAGCGCGTTGGCGACGTTGAAGTCTCCGGCCAGCGGGACACCGGCGGGGAAGGTCTCCCCCGACGGCGTGCGGACGGTGAACCTCGACCCGGTGGGGCTGAGCTCGACGTCCCGCGCCACCCAGTCCGCGTCCGCGCCGGTGGCGGAGAACGAACGGACCGGGATCGTGACGTCGCGGAGCAGCCGGCGGCCGTGCTCGTCGTCGGCGTTGACCAGGCCGAGACGGGCCCGTTCCGGGGTGAAGAGCGAGGCCTTGGCGGCGAAGTAGTCCTCCACGTCGGCATGGAAGTCGAGGTGGTCGCGGCCGAGGTTGGTGAACACCGCCACGTCGAAGACGACCCCGTCCACGCGGCCCATCACCAGCGCGTGGCTGGAGACCTCCATCGCACAGCACTTCACCCCCTGCTCGCGCATGACCGCGAACAGCGCGTGCAGGTCCGGGGCCTCCGGCGTGGTGAGCGAGGTCTTCACGTCGACCCCGTCGATCCGGGTGCCGACCGTGCCGACGACCGCGGCGGGCGTCCCGGAGCCCTGCAGGCCCGCCTCGGCGAGCCTGGTCGTCGTGGTCTTCCCCTGGGTCCCGGTGACCGCCACCAGCCGGAGCTGCTGCGCGGGCTCGCCGTAGACCCGTGCGGCGAGGTCTCCCATCAGGGGCCGGGGCTCGGCGACGACCAGGACGGGGACGTCCAGCCCGGCGCACAGCTCCCTCCCGGACGGGTCGGTGAGCACCGCGACGGCGCCTGCTCGGACCGCCTGGTCGGCGTAGGAGGCGCCGTGTGCCCGGGCGCCAGGGAGCGCGGCGTACAGGTCGCCGGGCCGGACCCGCTGGGAGCTGAGCGTGAGCCCGCTGACCAGGACGTCACCGAGTGGGGCGTCGGAGCCGCAGCGCTCGAGCAGCCGCTCCCCGAGCCAGTCGACCACGGTCCCGAGCGGGGTCCGCAACGGCTCACGGGGTCGGGTCGCGGTCACTGCCGACTCGTCGGGCTGGTCTGGCACGTCGGCAGAGTACCCGCGCTCACCACTCGACCGGGTTGTCGGGTGCGGGCGCACCGGTCGGAGGCACGGCGTACTTGCGCAGCAGGTAGGTCATGATCTTGCGGAACGCCGGGCCGCCGACGGACCCACCGCCGCCGCCGTTCTTGGGGTCCTGGACCACCACGTAGACGAGGAACCGCGGGTCGTCGGCCGGGGCGAAGCCGGCGAAGGAGACGGTGAAGGTGCCGTCGTAGCAGCCGCACTCCTCCCCCACGCGCTGAGCGGTTCCGGTCTTGCCGGCCACCCGGTAGCCCTCGATCGCCGCGCTCGGCGCCGTGCCCTCCTCGGGGTCGGTCACCGCCTCCATCATCTCCGCGGTCAGCCGGGCGGCCCGCGGGCTGATCACCCGACGCGAGGAGACCACGTCGCTGCCCACCGTCGCTCCCTGCGACGTGGTCGCACGGCCCTTGACCAGGCTCGGCTCGACGAGCACGCCGTCGTTGGCGACCGCGTTCACCGCGGCGGCCATCTGCAGGGCGTTGACCGAGACACCCTGGCCGAACGAGATCGTGTCCTGGTTGATCTGCGACCAGTTCTTCCACCACGGCAGCAGGCCGCGCGCCTCGCCGGGGATGCCGACCCCGGACTTCGCACCGAGCCCGAACCGGGCGAGGTAGCCGTAGAGCTCCTTGGGTGTGAACTCGTCGGCGGCCAGGACGGTGCCGATGTTGGAGGACTTGGCGATCACGCCGGTCAGCGTGAGCCGCAGCCGGCCGTGGTCCCAGTAGTCGCCGATCACCCGGTCCTGCCGGTGCAGCTTCGCGGGCACGGTGATCCTGGTGTCGGGGGTCAGCTTGCCGGCGTCGACGAGGGCGGCCGCGGTGAGGACCTTCTCCACCGAGCCCGGCTCGTAGACGTCGAACAGGGAGCGCATGCCCAGGTCGCGCTCCGGCGACAGGGTCGGAGCGTTGGCGTCGAAGGTCGGATGGTCGGCCAGCGCGAGGACCTCACCGGTGCGGCTGTCCAGGACGACCGCGGCGCCGGACTCGCCGCCGGCCCCCTGCACGGCCTGGCGAAGCACCCGCTGGGTGTACCACTGCACGTCACGGTCGATGGTCAGGGTCAGGTCGGAGCCGTCCACCGGCTCGACGACGTTGTTCTCCCCCAGCGGCAGTCGCTGCCCGCCGCTGCCACCGGTCTCGTAGGTGGCCGAGCCGTCCTTGCCCGAGAGCACCTCGTCGAAGAGCAGCTCGAAGCCCTGCAGGGCGTTGCCGTCGGCGCCCATGAACCCCAGGATGTTGGCGGCCACGTCCCCCGCCGGGTAGCTGCGGACCGGGTCGCGCTCGGTGTCGACGCCCTCGAAGCCGGCGTCGTCGAGCTCCTCGACGACCGCCCGCGCCTCGGCGGCGGGAACCCGGCGGGCCAGGTACTGGAACCGGCTGTCGGGCTTCCGGAGCCGTTCGAGCACGTCGAAGTAGTCCACGTCGATCCGCGCCGCGACGATCTTGGCGATCTCCTGGGCGTCGTCGGCGGTCAGCGACGGGTCGGCCACGAGCATCAGGCCGTCCGCGGACTCAGCGAGCGGCTCGCCGTTGCGGTCCCGGATCGCTCCCCGGGTGGCCGGCAGCGTCACCGTCTGCAGGCCCACGGCCTCGGCACGCGCGGCGTACGCCTTCGCGTCGATGCCCTGCAGCTGGAAGAGCCGCGCAGCGAAGACCGAGACCACCATCGCGATGAGGATCAGGCCCACGCGCAGCCGGAGGAGCGAGGTGCCCCGCAGCGAGCGTGCGCCTCGGCTCACGGTGTTCTCCCTGCTCCCTGTGCCCGGTCGTGGTTCCTGCTCTTTGTACGTGACGTGGAGTCCTGATCGCGTGAGGTGGCCTCCGACCGTGCCCCCGTGTCGCGCTCGCGCTTGTCCTTCTTCGTCGCCTCGGGCACCTCGGCGATCACCAGCCGGGGACGCACCGAGCTGGGCTTGCCGGGCGGCAGCGGCTCGATCCGCAGCGCGTCAGCCGGCTCCCCGGCGGCGGGTCTGCCGAGCACCTTGCCGTCGGAGAGCCGGATGAACGCCGGGCTCCCGGCCGGCACCATGCCGAGCTTCTTGGCCCGCTCCGCGACGTGCTGGGGGTCACGCATCCGGTGCAGCTGCATGCGCAGCGACTCCTCCTTGCCGGCGAGCACGGCCGCCTGCTCCTCCATCGAGGAGACCACGAACGACCCCTGCTGCATGTGCGTGTTGAACAGCAGGAGCCCGACCACACCGCCGATGAGCAGGAGGGAGACCAGCGTGATGAACGGGACCCGGGCGGCCTTGGTGGCGCGGCCCGGCACGACCGTGAGGCGGGCCCGCTCGACGGCGGCCTCGGCGAGCCGTGGGATGCGGGCACGCGGCTGGTAAAGAGGTGTGCTCATTGTGCGGCTCCGGTGCTGGGACGGACACGTTCGACGGCGCGCAGACGCACCGAAGCGGCTCGGGGGTTCTCGGCGATCTCCTCGGACGACGCCTTCTCCGCGCCGCGGGTGAGCAGCCGCAGGGGCGGCTCGTGGCCCTCGGGGACGAACGGCATGTCGGGAGGGACGTCGGAGCGGGTCTGCTCGGCGAACGCCTGCTTGACCAGGCGGTCCTCGAGCGAGTGGTAGGACATCACCACGACGCGGCCACCCACGCCGACGGAGTCGATGGCCGCCGGGATCGCCCGGCGCAGCACGGAGAGCTCGTCGTTCACCTCGATGCGCAGGGCCTGGAACGTGCGCTTGGCCGGGTGCCCTCCGGTACGACGGGCCGGCGCCGGGATCGAGTCCCGGACCAGCTCGACGAGCCGCGCCGACCGGGTGAACGGCTCACGCTCGCGCTCCCGGACGATCGCCTCGGCGATCCGGCGGGCGAACCGCTCCTCACCGTACGAGCGGAGGATCCGGCTGAGCTCCTCGACCGGGTAGGTGTTGAGCACGTCCGCGGCCGTCTGCCCGGCGGTGTCGTTCATCCGCATGTCCAACGGCGCGTCCTCGGCGTAGGCGAAGCCGCGCTCCCGGACGTCGAGCTGCATCGAGGAGACCCCGAGGTCGAACAGGATCGCGTCGGCGTGGTCGTGACCGCCGAGCCGGTCCAGCACGTCGGGGATCTCGTCGTACACCGCGTGCGCGAACGAGGTGCGCCCGGCGTACGGCTGCAGCCGCTGCTCGGCCCGCTCGAGGGCGTGCGTGTCGCGGTCGACTCCGACCAGGTGCGCGTGCGGGCAGGCTGACAGGACCGCCTCGCTGTGCCCGCCGAGGCCGAGCGTGGCGTCGACGAAGATCGTCTGCTCGTGCCCGGGTCGCTCGAGCGCCGGGGTGACCAGAGCGACGACCCGGTCGAGCAGGACCGGGACGTGGCGGGGAGTCGTCACTGCGCGGGCCTAGTCGACCAGGGAGAGGAACAGCATCAGGGCCGCGGCGAGCCCCGACGACGCGACGGCCGAGAAGGCGATGACCGCCATCCCGTCCCTGACCTCGTGACGGACCCGCCGGACGGGCTGGCCGGACAGCTGTCCGGAGTAGCTGAGACTCATGCTTCGACCCCTCGAATGAATCCTGTGATGACACCGACCCGCGGTCGGTGGTGCTGTGTGTCGGATTCGCGCGGCCTGGTCCCCGTCCGCTCGTCCCTGGGAAGTTGCCCTCTGGCACCGGGGAAGGTGCGCCAGATGGCAGGGCGAGCGGGCGTGGGCCGGGCCCGGCGACTCTGCTGTCGGCCGGCTACGTCACATCAAGCCGGGGAGCACCTCCTCGCTGAGGTCGGCGAACGCCTGCTCCTGCTCGTCGGAGTAGGCCTGCCACGAGGCGGCGTCCCAGATCTCGATCCGGTTCATCGCGCCGATGACAATGCAGTCCTTGGTGAGTGAGGCGTACTCCCGCAGCATCGGCGGGATCGTGATCCGGCCCTGCTTGTCGGGAGTCTCGTCGGAGGCACCGGCGAAGAACATGCGGACGTAGTCCCGGGCCCCCTTGTTGGTCACCGGGGCCTCCTTCAGGCGCTCGGTGAGCTTGCCGAACTCGTCCATCGACCACACGTAGAGGCAGCGCTCCTGTCCCCGTGTGACCACAAGACCCTCCGACAGCTCGTCCCTGAACTTCGCCGGGAGGAACAGGCGGCCCTTGTCGTCGAGCCGGGGTGTGTAGGTACCGAAGAACATCGGCACCTCCTCCCGGTGACCCTGAGGCTTCCCTCTCCTCCACTGCGCTCCACCATACTCCACTTCCCTCCACCTTCAACCAGAAACGCACAAACTTTCGCCCGTGTCGCGCCCCGAGGAGCTGCCGTGACCGCCCGATCGCGTCGAGGCGGCACCGCCGCGTCTCTGCAGGTCACGGCGGGTTCCCGTGCCGGCGGCCGGCGCGGGTGGAGCGGAGTGGAGCGACTGGTGGGGCGGAGTGGAGCGACTGGTGGAGCGCGGTGGAGCGCCCCGTGGGGCACGGGGGTGGTGCGGAGTGGAGCGGCCTCGTCGACCCCGCTGCGCCGAAGCCGGTGACAGGGCTCTGGACGATGAGGTTGGATGGAGGGCACGCAGGCCGGGTCCGGACGCATGACGGGACCCGGAGTCCGTCGAGGGGCGACGGGGACGGCGGGAGGGACAGAAAGCGTGAGCACAGCGGCCAGCAGCGACACAGCGGGGAGCGGCGCCAACTCCGCCGACCTCGACACGCTCGCCCGGGTGACCCGCCGGGTGCGCGAGAGCATCGAGAAGGTCATCGAGGGCAAGCCCGAGGTGGCCAGGACGGCCCTGGTGGTGCTGCTCGCCGAGGGCCACCTGCTGATCGAGGACGTGCCGGGCGTCGGCAAGACCATGCTCAGCAAGACCCTGGCCCGTTCCATCGACTGCACGGTGCGCCGGATCCAGTTCACGCCGGACCTGCTGCCCTCCGACGTCACCGGCGTGTCCGTCTTCAACCAGGACACCCGGCAGTTCGAGTTCCGGCCAGGCGGGATCTTCGCCAACATCGTGGTCGGCGACGAGATCAACCGTGCCTCCCCCAAGACCCAGTCGGCGCTGCTGGAGTGCATGGAGGAGCGCCAGGTGACCGTCGACGGGTCGACGTACCACCTCGAGGCGCCGTTCATGGTGATCGCGACGCAGAACCCGATCGAGATGGAGGGCACCTACGCGTTGCCCGAGGCGCAGCGCGACCGGTTCATGGCGCGCGTGTCGATGGGCTACCCCGTGGAGGCCGCCGAGATCGCGATGCTCGACGCGCACACCCGGCACAGCCCCCTGGAGGACCTGGAGCCGGTCACGGACTCTGCGGAGATCCGCAAGCTGATCGACATCGTCAACGGCGTGTACGTCGCCGAAGCCGTGCAGCGGTACGCCGTCGCGATCACCACCGCCACCCGTCGCTCGCCGGAGCTGGTGCTCGGGGCGTCGCCGCGCGCGACGTTGCACCTGGTCCGGGCGGCGAAGGCGTCGGCGGCGATGGACGGCCGCGACTACGTCATCCCTGACGACGTGCTCGCGCTGGCCCCTCAGGTGCTCGCGCACCGGTTGCTGCCGACCGTCGAGGCGTCGATGAGCGGCCGGACGACCGCCTCGACCCTGAACCAGATCCTCTCCGGTGTCGCGACGCCGGAGAGTCGACGCCGGGCCTGACGGGTACCGCGATGCGCGACGCCCTGTCCGCGCTCACCACCCGGGGCCGAGCTTTCGTGGCCGCCGGGCTCACGGCGCTGGCGTGCGCCATGGTCCTCGGGCAGGACGACCTGCTTCGCGTCGGCACCCTGCTGGCGCTGCTCCCGGTCGTGGCGGCCTTCTTCGTGAGCCGCAGCCGCTACCGGCTCGGGCTGGTCCGCTCGGTGTCCCCGACGCAGGTGACCGCAGGCAAGGAGTGCCGGATCCAGCTCGACCTCACCAACGACGGACGCCTCCCCACCGGTCTGCTGCTCCTCGAGGACCAGCTCCCCTACGTGCTGGGGACCCGTCCCCGCTTCGTCGTCGACCGGATGGCGCCGGGGCGTCGGCGAGCGGTGAGCTACCTGGTCCGGTCCGAGGTCCGTGGCCGGTTCGTCATCGGCCCGCTCACCGTCCGGCTCAACGACCCGTTCGGGCTCGTCGAGCTCGACCGGACGTTCTCCTCCACCGCACCGCTGGTGGTGGTGCCCCGGGTCGTCCCGCTGCCGCCCATCCCGCTCTCCGGAGCCTGGACCGGCTCGGGCGACAACCGACCGCGAGCCTTCGCCACCGGCAGTGCTGAGGACGTGACCGTTCGGGAGTACCGGCGAGGGGACGACCTGCGCCGCGTGCACTGGCGCAGCAGTGCCCGGGTCGGCGAGCTCATGGTCCGTCGCGAGGAGCAGCCGTGGCAGTCCCGCGCGACGCTGTTCCTCGACAACCGCCAGTCCGCGCACCGCGGCCGCGGGGCTGCGTCCTCGTTCGAGCATGCGGTCGCCGTCGCCGCGTCCGTCGCGGTGCACCTGGTCCAGCGCGGCTTCGTCGTACGCCTCGTCACCGCCTCGGGCGACGAGCACGGAGGCTCCTGGCACGACCGGGGCGGCGCGGCCGGTGAGACTGCACCGCTGCTGGAGTCGCTGGCGGTGGTCGGGACGGCCACCCGACGCGAGCTCGACACCGGTTGGCTCCAGGACCCCGGCCACTCGGGGCTGCTCGTCGCCGTCGTCGGCGCCGTGGAGGAGCACGACAAGGCAGGCTTCGCGCGGATGCGCAACACCGCTGCCACCGCCATGGCGGTCGCGCTCGACGTGGACGCCTGGGCCGGGACCTCGCGGTCCGGCACCGCGGACGAAGCGATGTCGGCCAGGTGGCTGCGCGCCAGGGGCTGGCAGAGCGTGACCGCGGGCCCCGCGGACTCGTTGCCCGGCGTCTGGCAACAGCTCGGGCTCACCTCTGGTGCCGCCGGTCGCGCCGCGCGCGACGCTGTGGTGAGGGGTGCTCCGTGAGACGCGGCCACCTGGACCTCTCCGGCGCTCTGGTGCCGGCTGCCCTGGCGTCCCTCACCACGTGGGTGAGCCTCTGGGCGTGGGGTGGGTTCGTGGAGAGCCCGAGCGGCTACCTGGTCCCCGCGCTCCTCGCCGCGCTGCTGATCGCGGTCACCGGTGCCCTGTTGCGCCTGACCGGTCTGCCGGCAGTGCTGGTGCTCGTCGGGCAGGTCGTCGCGCTCGGCGTGTGGGCCACGCACCGGTGGGCGCCGGAGACGGCGGTGGGCGGCTGGCTGCCCACCGGCAGCTCGGCGCCGCGGCTGCTCGACGTGGTCGGGGACGGGGTGGCCGCCGCCCAGAGCTACGCGGCACCGATCAGCGACTCGGTCCCCCAGATCATGCCGCTCCTCGTGCTGGCGGGGGCGGCCACGGCGCTGCTCGTCGACCTCCTCGCCTGCGGGCTGCGCCAGGTGCCTCTCGCCGGACTGCCGCTCCTGGCCCTCTACACCGCACCGGTGTCGATCCTCTCCGACGGCGTGAGCTGGTGGATCTTCGCGGCGACCGCGACCGGTTTCCTCTCGATGCTGGCCCACGAGGAGGGTCAGCGGCTGAGCCACTGGGGCCGCCAGGTCAGCCGGACGAGCGCCGTCGAGGACACCGGCGAGGCGGGAGTCAGCACGGTGTCGGTGCGCGCCGCCGCGCGCCGGATCGGTGCCACCGCCACCGGCCTGGCCGTCGTGGCCCCCCTGGTGATCCCCACCCTCGGCGGTGGGCTGCTGCCCGGCAGCGGTCCCGGTGGGGACGGCGACGGCGACGTCTCGATCACCAACCCGATGGTCAGCCTGCGCAGGGACCTGGTGCGCGGCAGCGACGTCGACCTGGTGACCGTCCGAACGACCGACGGCGACCCGTCGTACCTCCGACTCTCGGTGCTCGACGAGTTCACCGGCCTGACCTGGAAGCCGTCGGACCGCGACATCCCCCCCGAACAGCGCGCCGACGGCCTGGTCGCCCGGCCGCCCGGTCTCCGTGCACGAGTGGCCCGACGACAGGTGGACTTCGAGATCAGCGTGTCGGAGCGGTTCAGCTCGACGTGGCTGCCGACGCCGTACCCGGTGAGCAGTATCGAGGCGCCCGGTGACTGGCGGTACGACGCGGCCACGTTGGACTTCGTCAGCGCCGTGAAGGGGCAGAGCTCCGCCGGCGTCGACTACTCCCTGACCGCCCTGGAGGTCGCGGCGACCGCCGACGACCTGGTGTCCGCCGACCCCACCCCCGAAGACGTCTTCACCCCCTACACCGATCTGCCGGACGGGATGCCCGGCATGGTCGCCGACCTCGCTCGGGAGGTCACCGCGGGCCTGGAGACGCCCTACGAGAAGGCCGCCCGGCTTCAGCGCTTCTTCCGTCGGGACGGGGACTTCGAGTACTCCCTCGACCGTCCCTCGGGCAACGGCGCCGAGGACCTGCAGTCCTTCCTCAGCACCGGCCCCGACGGCAGGGTCGGCTACTGCGAGCAGTTCGCCGCAGCCATGGCAGTGATGGGCCGCACGCTCGGGATCCCGTCCAGGGTGGCGGTCGGCTTTCTCGCCCCGGACAGGGTGGGGCCCGGGGAGTACGTCTACAGCGCCCACGACCTGCACGCGTGGCCGGAGATGTACTTCGAAGGTGCCGGTTGGCTGCGGTTCGAGCCCACGCCCAGTGCACGGGCTCCGCAGGTCCCCGGCTACAGCACCGGCCGGATCACCACCCCGGAGCCGACGGACATCCCCACCGCCGCAGCCCCGAGCGTCGACCCCGAGCAGGTCCGACGTGACCAGCAGGAGCTCGACGCCGGTGCGGCGAGCTCCGGCGGGGACGACTCGGGGAACCGGGCCCTCTGGCTCGCGCTGCCGGTCGCGCTCGTCGTCCTCGCGCTCCCCTTCGGTCCCCGGCTCGCACGCTCTCTGCTGCGTCGGCGACGGTGGGCTGCCGCGCGATCGGCCGCCGACGCGGCCGAGGCCGGCTGGCGCGAGCTGCGCGACACCGCGCTGGACCTGCGGTTGCACTGGGACGACGCGGTGACGCTGCGCACCAGCGCCCGCGCCATCGCGGCCGCCTTCGGCAAGCCCGGCACCGGCGAGCGAGAGGGCTACCTGCGCGGCACCGAACGCGGCGTGCAGGCCGACCCAGAGGCAGCGGCTGCACTCGAGCGAGTCGTGCGCGACCTCGAGCTTGCGCGGTTCGCACGCGAGAGCCGGCTGGCGGCGGGACGCGCGCCGGGCGACGTGGCGGCCGACGTCGAGCGCGTCAGCACGGCGCTGCGGCAGGGCGCGAGCAGGCGCACGCGGAGGCTGGCCTCGTGGCTACCGGCATCGTTGTACCGGAACGCCGTCACCAACCTGCTGAGCAGGACGGTGCGTCGCGACGCCGTCGCCCTTGCCGAGCCGGGGACTGACCGGGCGGTCTGAGCCGGTCTCCGACTGCGACCCGGCTGGGAAACGGAGGATCAGAAGCCGTTGGAGCCGCGACGGCGCTGCCAACGCTCCTCGAAGCGCTGCATCATGGTCTGGTTGCTGCTCGACCGGGGCCGCGGGCTGCGCTTCTTCGACTTCTTGCCGCCCTCGACCACGCTGAGCCCGAACCCGGCGGCCGCGGGGCCATGAGCCGGAGAGTCAGGCTGGGCAGCGGGCGCCGACTGGGCCCGCCAGTAGCTCAGCGCGACGACAGCCGAGCCGAGCATCACTACGAATCCGACGATGCCCACCACCGTGTTCGCCATCACCGCTCCGGTCATCAGCACCGCGACGCCCACCACGAAGACGGCCAGGGCGACGAAGGTGCGCCGACGGGCATCACGCCGACGGGCCGTGCCCCTGAGCGCAGAGACGAACTTGGGGTCCTCGGCAACGAGGGCACGCTCCATCTGCTCGAGCAGACGCAACTCTTCTTCGGAGAGCGGCACGACTTCCTCCCGCTGATGATGACCTGGCTCAAGTCTAGGCAGGCATCCGAGCAGACGGTAGGCGAGCACCGAAAAATCCCCTGACCACACTCGGCTCACGTGGGAGGCTTGGACCTGGGGTGACGGACAAGGCCGCGGAAGAGCGACATTTCCGTCGGCTGCCGGCGCGGCACACGGGAGGGGCGACGATGCGCGCACGTCACGGAGGGGACACGGGGACGAGATGACGAGGACACCGGGCAGGCCGCGCGTGAGCGCTGTCCTCGCCAGCATGTTGACCGCGCTCGCGCTCGGACTGGCGCTGCTCGCGGTGAGCGTTGCGCCCGCCCAGGCAGCGCCGGACCTGCGACAGCCGTTCACGCGGGAGCTGGTCCAGCGTGGCGACGTCGATGCCGACCCGTACCAGATCGAGCACGTGTACGAGGTGCAGATCCGACTGCACCGCCTCGGCTTCCTCGATGTGTCCCCGACCGGGACCTTCGGGCCGAAGACCGAGCAGGCGGTGCGTGACTTCCAGGCCGCCCGCGGCCTCCGCGTCACCGGACGGGTCGACGCCCGGACCTGGGTGCCGTTGATCCGCCGCAGCACCTGGGGCAAGAAGCAGGCCCCTGCGGCATGCCGCGACCGCGGCTGGCACATGTGCTACGACCGGAAGCGACACCAGGCGAGCCTGTACCGCAACGGCAGGCTCCACAACTCCTGGCTGGTGCGCGGCGGCGGCTACGGCACGCAGACCCGGACCGGCGACTTCGAGGTCCAGTGGCGCAGCAAGCACCACGTCAGCCGAGCTTTCGACGCCCCCATGCCGTTCGCACAGTTCTTCTCCGGTGGACAGGCGCTCCACGGCTCACGGCTGATGATGAACCCCTTCGAGGGGCACAGCCACGGCTGCGTGAACTTCTGGGTCGAAGACGCGCGGCAGCTGTGGAACCTCACCCACGACAAGCGGTTGTTCGTCCACGTGTACGGCGAGTGGGACTGACCTGCCGGTTCAGACCGACCCGGCGTCGGCCAGCTTCGTGCGCAGCACCATGGTGGCGCGGCTGTGCAGCTGCGAGACCCGGGACTCGGTGACCCCCAGCACGTAGCCGATCTCGGAGAGCGTGAGCCCTTCGAAGTAGTACAGCGCGATGATCACCTGGTCCCGCTCGGGGAGCTCGTCGACCACCCGCAGCAGGGCCGCCTTGGCCTCGTCGTCCTCGATTTCGTGCGTCGCCGCCGCGGAGAGGTCGTCGGCCAGCTCGAGGTCCTCCATCGTGGCCACGCTCGTGAACGCGGTCTTCGCGTAGAGCTCGCGCAGCTCGGCCACGGAGATGCCCAGCTCGGTCGCGATCTCGGGGTCGTCGGGGATCCGCCCCAGCCGGGTCTCCAACGTCCGCTGGGCGGCCTCGACCTGGCGGACCTTCTCCCTCACCGACCGCGGCACCCAGTCCAACGCGCGGAGCGCATCCACCATCGCCCCGCGGATCCGCGGGACCGCGAAGGTCTGGAAGGTCAGACCCCGGCCGGGATCGAAGCGCTCGATGGCGCCCATCAGTCCGATGATCCCGTCGGAGACAAGGTCGGCGTACTCCACACTGTCAGGCAGTCGGGTCCGCAACCTGCCGGCGACGTACTTCACCAACGGTGAGTACTGCAGGACGAGGCGGTTGCGGCGCTCCTCGGTGGGCTCATCGCGGTAGGCCCGCCACAGCTCGTCGACCCCTGTGTCGTTCACGGTCAGCCCCTCTGCTCGCGGTGGGTCACGGCGTGCGGCGTCCTCATCGCGTCGGCCGGCGAGGAACCGAACCGCCGCCTCTGCGCAGCGCCAGCAGCGCACTGGACGGATCCTGGCGATACCGCTCGAGGAGCTCGGCCGTGGCCTCGTCGATGCGCTGGTGCAACGCGGAGCGGTACGAGGTCAGCTGCCGCTCAGCCGTGGTCAACCGATCCACGGCTGCGGCTACCCCCTCCGGATCGGCGGCATCGACCTCGGTCACCCACATCTCCTCCAGTACGGGAAGCTCGGGCAGTGGCTCGGCCGCGCGCACCCTCACCAACGCGGTCCGTGTGCGCCCGCTCCCGGTGTCGCCCAGAGCCCGGGCCAGAGCCTCGAGCGACAGCGGCCCCTCGCTGCTCTGCGCCTTGAGCAGGTCCAGCCGGGCGTGGACCAGCCGCCGCCAGTAGGACACCCGGTCCTCCTCGTCGGCGAGCTTCTGCCGATAGGCCCGCAGCGCCGCCAACGGGAGCTCGGCCACCTCGGCCACGGGGACCGGCGGCAGCTCGGCGGCTCGCAGGCCGCCCGCCTCTCCGGCTCGCGCACGTTGGCTCTGGCTCATGTTCTCCCCTGCGCTCGACGTGAGGACCAGGTCTTGAAGGCTGATGCTGCCATCACACGGCTCCCCGCGCAGCGCTGCCGCCGGTCTCCGAGGAAATGTCGGAAAAAAATACCTCTCTCCCCTCAAGTAGTGCCGACCGCTGCCCGATGATCCTGATGACTTCACGGAACGTCGTCTCCGTCACTGGGAGGGACGAAGACGAAACTGCGGAGTCCGTAGTACCCCACCGACCGGTAGTCATCCCCCCCGGCTGCCGGTATGGTCCGACACATCCCCCCCGTGTCGGTCTGCAGGCCCCCGGTCCGCCCACGACCGGGGGCCTGCCACGCGTTCAGCGGGGCACGCGGTGCCGGCACCGTTCAGCCCTCACTCGGCCGGTGCGTCCACCCCGTCCGCTGAGTCCTCGATCCGGCTGGTGGGACGGACCGCCTTCGAGCGGTACATGGCGGCGTCGGCTCGTTTCACGAGGTCGTCGACGTCGTGCGGAGGTGATAGAGCGGTCCCGATGCTGGCGGTGATCTCCAGGGCCATGCCGCTCGCGTCGTCGATGGCGACCGGCACCGCCAAGCTCTCGGCGATCCGGGCCGACACGAGGTCGAGCGTCTCCTCGTCGGCCTCCTCGCAGATCACCGCGAACTCGTCGCCGCCGAGCCGCGCCACCGTGTCGGTCGCCCGCACCGCGTGCGACAGCCGGCGCGCGACCTGCTCCAACACCTGGTCGCCGGCCTGGTGACCGTGCTCGTCGTTGACGCGCTTGAAGTCGTCGAGGTCGAGGAACAGCACACCCACCGCTCCCTGACCGGAGCGCTCCCGGCGAGCATCGGCGGTCGCCAGCCGGTCGAAGAACAGCGACCGGTTGGCCAGGCCGGTGAGTGGGTCGTGCAGCGCCTGGTGTCGCAGGGACGCCTCCGCCGAGCGCTGCTCGGTGACGTCGGAGACCATCGCCAGCGTGCCGAGCAGCGACCCGTCGGCGTCGGCCAGACGGCTCGCCGAGACCAGGAGCACGTGCTCGCTGCCGTCGGGGTGGTGGTAGGGCAGGTCGTACCGGATCGGTGCCCCCGCCGGCAGGTCCGCCGGGGCGGCAGCCAGTGCGTCGGGGGCGCCCCGGAACAGCTCGTGGTCACCGAGCTCGTAGACCTGCTGCATGTCCAGGCCGAGGATGTCGGCGAGCCGCTCGTTGCCGAACAGCACGGTGCCTTCCAGGGACAGCGCGAAGATGCCCTCCTGCGCGGTCTCGGCGATCGCGCGGTAGCGTGCCTCGGACTCGCGCAGCGCCGCCTGCGCCGCCATCTGCGCGGTGACGTCGCGGAGGTTTACGACCAGGCCGCCGACATCGGCATCGTCGAGACAGTTCGTCGCCGTCGCCTCGAACCAGCGCCACTCCCCCTCGGCGGTCCGCAGCCGCAGGGTGAACCGCTCCCGACTGCCGGGCGCGGCGAGCAGTCGGCGGCGGACCTCGGTCGCGGGTCCGAGGTCGTCGGGGTGAGCGAGGTCCTCGGCGGCGACGTCGAGCAGGCTGCGTGGCCGATGGCCGAGCACCTGCTCGGTCGACGGGCTGACGTAGACCAGGTGCCCCCGCTCGTCGGCGACGAGAGTCGCGTCCGACGACTCGCGGTTGAGGCCACGGAAGAACGCAGCCTGGCTGGCGAGCTGGGCCTGCGCCTCGCGGAGCTCGGTGAGGTCCCGGGCGAAGGCCGCGAACTCGTAGGCACGGCCGTGGTCGTCCCGCACGGCGGTGATGTCGATCTGGAGCGCGACCTGGGAGCCGTCCTTGCGGATCCCCGTGGTCTCGTAGGTCGTCGCCGGCAGGCCGCCGTCTCGCAGCAGGGCGAGCTGCTCACGGACCCGGTCGGGGTCGCGGGGATGGACCACCTCGGTGGAGTCGCGCCCGACGAGCTCGTCGCGTGGCCAGCCGAGCAGCCTGCACGCGGCGTCGTTGACCTCGACGAACCTGCCGTTGATGTCGAGCAGGCCCTGCGGCTTGGCGGACTGGTCGAACCGCGCCCGTGACCGAGCGAGGGCTTCGGTGAGCTCCCGCTGGACCCTCAGCTCCTCGGTCACGTCGCGAAGCACCACGTTGGTGCCGAGCGCCCGCCCGTCGGCGTCGCGGCGCACACCAGGGGTCACGGACACGTCGAAGCGGGTGCCGTCGCGGCGCAGCCCGGTGGTGAGAAAGGGTTCCGTCAGCTCGTTGCGCAGGATCTGCTCGCGGGTGTGCAGCACCATCTCGTGGTGCTCAGGGGGAAGCACAACGACGAACGGCTGGCCCATCAGCTCCTCACGCGGCCAGCCGAACATCTCTGCAGCCACGGGGTTCACCCAGACGATCCGGCCCTCGAGGTCGGAGGCGATCACGCCGCTGGGGGCACTCATGGCGATGCTGGCGAACAGCTCGACCTGCTCCTTGAGCGAAAGCCCCGGGACCAGCGCCCACGCCGGGACACGGCGAGCGTCGCCGCTCCCTCGAGCTCTCATGCAGAAGTCCCTCCCCCACGTCGCTGCGCCAACGGACCGTCAAGGCCCTCCCCCTCGCAGCAGAGTAGCCGGTCTGACGGCTGCCGCCCCGAATCTCGTGGCTGCCCGGTCCACGGCGCGGTCAGCGTCGGACCAGCCGTGCTCCCGCTCCCCGAGCATCATCTGGTGGTGCACCGCGACCCGGGGCAGGAGGCCCTCGACCCGGACCCCGACCAGCCGCACCCGCGCACGCTGCAGCCCCAGGGCGGCGTAGAGGTCGGCCGCAGTGCGGTAGACCACCTGGGTCACGTCGGTCGCCTCCGGCAGGGTCCGGGACCGGGTGATCGTGGTGAAGTCGGCGAACCGGACGCGGAGGGTCACCGTCCGTCCGGCCACCTTGGCTGCGCGCAGCCGGGCGGTGACCTTGGCCGAGAGCCGGAGCAGCTCGCGCCGGACCACCTCGGGGTCGTCGGTGTCCCGCCCGAACGTCTCGTCCGCGCCCATGCTCTTGTCGGGCTCGTCCGGCCCACGGCGCGGGGTGACCACCCGGGGGTCGCGCCCCCAGGCAAGCTGATGGAGCCGTGTGCCGAGCGCCGGGCCGACCGCTCGCTGGAGCGTGGCCGGCGAGGTGTGTGCGATGTCGCCGACGGTCATCAGCCCCAGCCGCTGCAGCAGGGCAGCGGTCTTCTCCCCCACCCCCCACAGCTCCCCGGCCTCGAGTGGGTGCAGGAACGTCGTCACGGTGGCGGGAGGTACGACGCACACGCCGTCGGGCTTGGCCTGCCTGCTGGCGATCTTCGCCACCGCGACCGTGCTCGCCACCCCGACCGAGCAGGTGATGCCCTGCTCGTCGAAGATCCGCGCCCGGAGGTGCTCGGCGATCTCGTAGGGGCTCCCCAACCTCCTCGAGGCTCCCGAGACGTCGAGGAACGCCTCGTCCAGCGACAACGCCTCGACCAGCGGGGTCACCTGCCGGAAGGTCTCCATCACCGCGGAGGAGACGGCCGTGAAGGTCTCGAAGTCAGGGGGGATCACCACCGCCTGCGGGCACAGGCGCCTGGCGCGGGTGCCAGGCATCGCCGACCGGACGCCGTGCTGCCGGGCCAGGTAGTTCGCCGACAGGACCACGCCGCGGTGGCCGCCGCCGACGATCACCGGCACGTCACGCAGATCGGGACGGTCCCGGGTCGCCACCGAGGCGTAGAAGGCGTCCATGTCCACGTGCAGGATCGGGCAGCCCCAGGATGCGGCGACGAGGTCGGGAGGCAGGGCGCTCATCGCCCTCTCCCGTCGGGTGAGGGACTAACGCCGCGTCGCGAGGACGTGCAGCTGGGTGCCCAACGGGAGGTACTCGGGTCGGGTCGAGACGGCCTTCTCCAGCTCCACCAGCGCCGAGGCAGCACCGGGCTCGAGGTCGACCAGCGAGCTCGGCACCAGATCGACGAACACCCGGACCGCATGCATGGTGCGCACGTCGAAGCCGTTGCTGTCCAGCAGCGCCGAGACCTCCTCGGCGGTGAGCCGGCGGGTGGCGCCGGCAGCCGTCGGGTCGTCGAGCAGTGCCTTTGCCTGGTGGAAGTGGCCGGCCATCGCCCGGGTGACCACCGCGGCATGGCGCTGGCCGACCAGCAGGCTGAGCGTGCCACCGGGACGGAGCACCCCGGCCAGGGCAGCCAGTGCCGCAGCCGGGTCGTCGACGATCTCCAGGACGCCGTGGCACAGCACCACGTCCACGCTGCCGGAGGGCACCAGGTCGGGCAGGGACGCCAGGTCCCCTTGACGGGCGGTGACCAGGTCGGCGACACCGCTCTCGTCGGCCCGGCGCCCCAGGATCGCCAACGCGTCAGGGCTCGGGTCGATGACTGTGACCCGATGACCGAGCTCGGCCACCCGGACCGCGAAGCCGCCGGTGCCACCGCCGACGTCGAGGACGGTGGCCACACCGTCGACCCGGTCGTGGCTCGGGACCGAGGCCAGCACCTCCTGCAGGGCCTCCCACACGACCGCGGTGCGAGCCGCCTCGCGTCCGTGCGGGCGCTGCGGGGCGTTGTGTCCAGGCATGGTGCCCACCCTAGTGAGACCACGGCGGTGAACGTCATCCGGCACTCCCGGGGCTGCTGTGCCACAGCTTGCGGGGAGCGCTCTTGGTGTCCTCCCCCGCAGGCCTGACGTCGGCGTACGGCGACACCTTGAACCCGCTCGAGTGCACGAGCACCCGGCGCCGCCCCATCCCGCCGGCGGTGCTCCCCTCTCGGCCGGACATCGGGGGCCCGGCCATCACCGGCCGCGTCGACCGGCTCTCGGCCGCACCGGTCACCGCCGCTTCCTCGACCGACCCGACCCCGCCGAAGCCCTCGGGGACCTCGTCCATGAACGCCCGGACCGCCTCGATGCCGTGCTCCTTCCAGATCTGGTGCAGCGTCGGCAGCTCCCAGCAGCCGGTGGCGCGGATCGAGACCCCGCGGGGGCCGGTGCGCCGCAGCACGCCGCGCACCACCAGCAGCCAGGAATGGAAGACGGTGGCGGCGTAGGGGCCCTGGGCGTCCTCGAAGAACGTCGCGTCCACCGGCCCGGTGGCGTCGTCGAGGGTCACGAAGATCACCCGGCGACCGGACCGGATCGGTGGGGTCTGGGTGGCCACCTTGACCCCACCGACGAGCAGCTCGGACCGGCTGCGGCGCTGCAGCAGGTCGCGGGAGCGGGTCACGCCGAGCTCCTCGAGGAGAGGGACGTAGAAGTCGACCACGTGCCGGCTCACGTCGAGACCGAGGATCTCGAGCTCGGCTCGGACCCGCTCGGAGTCGCTCATCTCGGGGAGCCCGCTGGTCTCCCCCTCCACGGTGTCGCCGAGGTCCAGCGCGAGCTGCACCGAGGTCACCGGGCGAGGCGTCCTGGTCGCCTGGGACTGACGCGACGCCTGCTCCCACACCCCGGACGTCGCAGCGCGTTCCCGCGGGTCGCTGCTGTTGCGGCTCGCGGCGTCGGCCGCCCGCACCTCGGCCGCGGACACCTCGACCATCGGGACATCGGCCTCCTGGGCGCGGCCCGCACCGGATCGGCGGGCGCCGGACCGGGCGGACAGACCACGGCCGCGGCCACGGCTCGCGCGTTCACCGGCCCGGGTCTGCCGGTCGAGGTCGGCCACCTGGAGCAGCAGGTCGCGCCGGGTGACCTTGGCCCGCCGGCGCACCCCGAGGGACGTGCCGATGCCGTAGACCGAGTCGAACCCGCCGGCGAGCACGAGCCGCTCCGCGATCGGCCGGGACACCCGGGCTCGGTGCCAGAAGTCGGTGAGCGACTGGTAGGGCCGGGCCGCAACGACCCGGTCCACCTCGGCCTCGCTGATCCCCTTCACCTCCGAGAGGGCGAGCCGGATCCCGTAACGGTGTCCTGAGCCCGTCGAAGGGCGGTGTCCTGAGCCCGTCGAAGGACCGTCGCCGGCTGCCGGCTCGACCCGCTCGACGACGTACTCCTTCTCGCTGCTGTTCACATCGAGCCCGAGCACCGTGATCCCGAACTGGCGGGCGTCGTCGAGGATCAGCCGCTTGGGGTACATCCCCGGGTCGTGGGTGAGCACACCGGCGAGGAAGTGCGCCGGGTAGTGCGCCTTGAGCCAGGCCGACTGGTAGGTCGGGAGGGCGAATGCCGCGGCGTGGGCCTTGCAGAACCCGAACGAGGCGAACGCCTCCAGCACCTTCCAGGCCTCCTCGGCCAGGTGCTGGGTGTAGCCGCGGCCGAGCACCCGTGGGAAGAACCAGAGCCTGGTCTGGGCCATCCCCTCGATGTCGCCGAGCGCCCGGCGGGCCTCGTCGGCCTCGGCGAGCGTGCAGCCGGTGAGCTGGGCGATGATCTCGATGACCTGCTCGTGGAAGACCACCACGCCCGAGGTCTGCTCCAGGATCGGCCTGAGGTCGTCGTGGAGGTAGGTAGGCATCGCCCAGCCCTGCCGGGCGTTGAGGTAGGGGGTGACCATGTCGCTCTTGACCGGCCCCGGCCGGAACAGCGAGATGTCGGTGATGATCTCCTCGAAGGTGCTGATCGCGGACCGGCCGACCAGCTCGCGCTGGCCCGGTGACTCGATCTGGAAGCAGCCCAGTGTCCGGGCCTGACCGATCAGCTCGAAGGTCGCCGGGTCGTCGAGCGGCACCTGGCTCTCGTCGTCGATGTCGATCTCGACCCCGTCGACGGTGCGGATCTGGTCGAGGGCATGGGCCATCGCCGACTGCATCCGGATGCCGAGCACGTCGAGCTTGAGCAGGCCGAGGTCCTCCACGTCGTCCTTGTCGAACTGGCTCATCGGGAAGCCGGCGTAGCTGGCCTCGACCGGGGTGCGGTCCAGGAGGGTGCCGTCGGAGAGCAGCACCCCGCAGGGATGGACCGCGATGTGCCGGGGCAGTCCGTCGAGCCGCTCGACCAGGCCGAACATCAGGTCCAGCCGCTGCTCGCCGAGCCCGGCCGCCCGGAGCTCGGGCAGCTCGCGCAGGGCGGTCCGGGCGTCGCGGGCGCGGATGTGGGGGAACGCCTTCGCGATCGCGTCGACCTCCCCGGCCGGCATGCCCAGCGCGGCTCCGACGTCACGGACGGCATGACGGACCCGGTAGGTGTCCATCATCGACACCGCCACGCACCGCTCCCCGCCGTAACGGTCGAGGATCTTCTCGTAGACCTCCAGCCGCCGGGCCGACTCCACGTCGATGTCGATGTCGGGCAGCGCCTGCCGCAGCGGGGAGAGGAACCGCTCCATCAGCAGGCCGTGGCGCAACGGGTCGACCCCGGAGATCCCGAGCAGGTAGTTCACCAGGCTGCCGGCACCCGATCCCCGGGCCGCGGACCGGACCCCCATCTCCTTGATCAGGTCGGTGACGTCGGCGACGGTGAGGAAGTAGGAGGCGTAGCCGAGCTGCTCGATGATCTGCAGCTCGTCGTCGAGCCGCTTCCAGATCCGCTGGCGGGGGGCGTTGCCGTAACGGGTGGCGATGCCCGCCTCGCACCGCGCCCGGAGCATCGCCTGGGCCTCCTCGGTGGAGGCGCCGAACTCCGGGAAGTGCACCTCCCCCAGCCCGAGGTCGCTGCGGGGGTCGACCGCACACCGGTCGGCGACGCTGCGGGTCCGGGCCAGGAGCTCGCGCGCGGCACGGGCACTGTCGCCGACTCCGGAGAGCCGGCAGATCTCCTCGGCGACCTCGGCCATCTCCTTGCCGGACTTCAAGAACCCCTCGGCGTTGGCCCGGTCGACGTGCCGCAGGTCGAGCGGCACCAGCCGCCGCGCGGCGTCGAGCACGTCGACGGTCGGCGCGTCGCTGCGATCGGCGTAGCGGACCGCGTTGGTGAGCACCGCCGGGAGGTGCTCGGCACGCGCGGTGGCGAGCATCCGGGCGGCGTGGGGCGAGGAGCCCGGCCCCTGGCCGGCCAGCCGGTGCGAGACCACCTCCACCACGAGCGAGGAGCGGTCCACGACGTCGAGCCAGGGCCGCAACGCCGCCCGGGCCAGGTCGTCCCGGCGCAGCGTCGTGGCTTTGCCGAGCTCGGAGGCCGGGCCGAGCAGCACCAGCACCTCGCCCCCGGCGAGATGCTCGGCGACCAGCTCCAGCGAGGTCACCGGCGATCCGCGGTCACCGGTCAGGTGGGTTGCCGAGACCAGCCGGCACAGGGCGGCCCAGCCCGGCTTGCTCTCGGCGAGGAAGGTCACCCGCGGCAGCCGCAGGTCACGGAAGCTGCCACCGCGGACCGGGGTGCGTCGCCGGCCACCGCCTCCTCCCGCCGACCCGCCGGCGCCCGCGCCGAGCAGGGTCTCGGGCAGGACACCGGTGGGAGCGACGGCGAGGTCGACACCGAGCACCGGCCGGATCCCGGCCTGCATGCAGGCCTTGGCGAAGCGCACCGCGCCGTAGACCCCGTCCCGGTCGGTGAGCGCGAGGGTGTCCATCTCACGCTCGACGGCCCGCTCGACGAGCACGTGCGGATGGGAGGCGCCGTACTGGAGGGAGTAGCCGGAGGCGACGTGCAGGTGGACGAACGGGTCAGGCGACACAGCTCGGCCCCGTGCTGGGCAGCCGCTCCTGGAACGGGACGTGCCGGTCCAGACCCAGAGAGCTCTCGACCAGGCCGAGGAACCGGTCGGCGTCGCGGACCAGGTCGTCGGCCTCGCGCTCGGAGACCGAGCGGGACGAGCCGGCCTCGGCCGCGGCGCGCTTGGCGGCCCCGGCGGCGAAGAAGGTGGCCCACTCACTGAACTCCGGGGCGACCTCGGCGAGCAGGACCCAGGCGTTCTTCTGCGCACGGCCACGGCGCGGTGCGGCTGGCTGAGCCCGGGCCGCCAGCAACGCGGCGGTCGCCCGCAGCGCGGCCACATGGGCATGGGCGTAGCGCAGGGTCACCTCGGTGGAGGTGATTGCTTCGCGCAGCGAGAGCGCCGCCCGCTCGAGGTAGGAGTGGGTCGCCGCGGGAAGGTCGAAGGGGTGGGGCATGGAGCCGCTCGTCATCGCCACAACCTCCTCAGTCCAGGCAGCGGGCAAGACGCCAGCTGCCCTCGGCCCAGTCGAAGAGCAGGTCGAAGACGCCACCGCCCTCGGCGACGAACCGACCTCGGGACGCCTCGACCCGCCAGATCTCCCGCTCCGCGGTCAGGTCGGGGAGCACGCTCAGCCCGCCGGCCGAACCGGAGTTCGGTCCTGGGGCCGAGCCGGTGCCCGCGCCCGCCGCGGCCTGCGTCTCCGTGCCGAGCACGGCCCGCGCGCCGGCCGAGTCCCACCACGCCCCGGTCTCCACCCAGTGGGCCAGGACGGCCTGGACCTTCCACAGCCGCCCCCGCCACAAGAACTGCTCGGGACCCTCGGTCCCGTCCACCATCCCCTTGCGCACATCCACGGGATCGTCGTACCGCCGCATTGCTCACCCTCCGGCTAGAGTCATCGACCTGCTTGACCCGACCCCTGTCCGACCCCTCTGGCACCCTCACCCCACGCGGGGTGTGCCGGCGGGGACGGGGGTCGAGGTCGCCCCCGCCGGCAGGTTGTTCGAACAGGTGTTCGAACAATACTCACGGTACACCTGCCCTCCGACAACCCGTCAACCGATCGTCGAAATCTGTGGGCAGGGCGCGCGGAGCAGCACGCACGCCGGGCACCGGGAGCACCCACCTGGTCTGTACCTGTCGCCGCGGAGGCCTGCCGGTCACCCGGGACGGGTACACGGACAGTCATGTCCCTGACGTCCAGCACCCCCCGAGACCCCGCCCCGGTGCCGGACCGGCTCGTCGAGCACACGCGCGAGCTGGTGCACGAGGTGAAACCGAGGCTGCGCGGCTGGCTCCACGCCGCCTGGGCCCCCCTCACGCTCGTCGCCGGGGTGATCCTGCTCGCCGGGTCGCCGAGCCCCGCGGCCCGGTGGGCGGTGGCCGCCTTCGTCGGTTCCGCGGTCGTCCTGTTCAGCGTCTCCGCGCTCTACCACCGACGCGCCTGGTCCGACCGGGCTCGGGCACGGCTGCGCCGGTTCGACCACGCGAACATCTTCATCCACATCGCCGGCACCTACACCGCGTTCTCCGTCCTGCTCCTCCAGCCCGCCCGGACCGGCACCCTGCTGGTGATCGTGTGGCTCGCGACGGTGCTCGGCGTGGCGTTCCGGGTGTGGTGGGTTGACGCGCCGCGCTGGCTGCACACCCCGGCCTTCGTGGTGGTCCCTGCCGCGGCACTGCTGTTCTCCGACGGCCTCGCCGACCACGTCGGCAGCCCCGCGTTGACCCTGATGGTCGTCGGCGGCGCGCTCTACGGACTCGGGGCCGTCGTCTACGGCGTGCAGCGCCCCAACCCGGTGCCGGCGTGGTTCGGGTTCCACGAGGTCTTCCACGCGCTCACCGTCGTCGCGTTCGCCACGCACTTCGTCGGGATCTCGCTCGCCACCCGGACCGCTGCCGGTCTCTGACCCGGATTCGCAGGTAGGTGTGCGGCTCGCCGGGGTGTGAACGCAACAGATGCCTTTCAGA
>NZ_BAAGUV010000073.1:0-103560 GCF_054781215.1 Nocardioides pakistanensis
GGTGGCACCCGGGGTGCATCACCGCCCCATCCAGAAGCGATGACCTCAGGAAGGTAGACCAGTGAGCCTGAAGGTCCTCGTCGTCGACGACGAGCGTCCCGCCCTGGACGAGCTCGCCTGGCTGCTCGGCCGCGACAACCGGGTGGCCGACGTACTCACCACCGACTCCGCCGCCGAGGCGCTGCGGCTTCTCCAGGAGGAGCACGTCGACGCGGTCTTCCTCGACATCCGGATGCCCGGGCTCAGCGGTCTGGACCTGGCGAAGGTGCTGGCCCGGTTCAAGGAGCCGCCGCCGGTGGTCTTCGTGACCGCGTACGACGAGCACGCCGTCGACGCCTTCGAGCTCAACGCCGTCGACTACGTCCTCAAGCCCGTGCGCGACGACCGGCTCGCCGAGGCGGTCCGCCGGGTCGCCGAGGCCCGCAGCACCCCGGCCACGCCGCTGGACACCGACACGATCGCGGTGGAGCTCGGCGGCCGCACCCGGTTCGTGCCGCGCAGCTCGGTGCGCTACGTCGAGGCGCAGGGCGACTACGCCCGGCTGCACACCGACGAGGGCAGCCACCTGGTGCGGGTGCCGCTGAGCTCGTTGGAGGAGCAGTGGCGCGATGCCGGCTTCGTCCGGATCCACCGCTCGCTGCTGGTCGCGCTGGCCCACGTCGAGGAGGTCCGGATGGACTCCGGCCGGTGCACGGTGATCGTCGGCGGCGAGGAGCTCGCGGTCAGCCGCCGGCACACCCGGCAGCTGCGTGACCTGCTGGTCCGGCGGTCCCGCCCCGGCACCGGCTCCCGGGCATGAGCGAGCCGACCGGCCCGGTCCGCCGGGTCCGCGTCACCAGCCCGCGCACGTCGGCGGGCCGGCCGCGGCGGGTCAGCGTCGGCTCCGAGATCGACGCACAGACCCGGCTCGGCGAGATCTACATGAGCACGCTGCTGCGGGCACAGCTGCGGCTGGCGGGCCTGGTGGTCGGGGCCCTGGCACTGCTGGTCGGCGGCGTGCCGCTGGCCTACGCGCTGTTCCCCTCGCTCGACGAGGTCGACGTGCTCGGCATGCCGCTGGCCTGGGTGCTGCTCGGCTTCGGCGTCTACCCGCTGCTGGTGCTGCTCGGCTGGCTCTACGTCCGCTCGGCGGAGAACAACGAGCGGGAGTTCGCCGACGTGGTGGAGCGGTCGTGACCCCGGCTCGGACGGGCAGGTGAGCTCGTCGTACGGGATCACCGCGGTGGTCCTGGTCTCGCTGGCGACGCTGGCGATCGGTGCCTACAGCTGGCGGTTCTCCCGCACGACCAGCGACTTCTTCGTCGCCTCCCGGTCGGTGCGTCCGGCGCTGAACGCCTCCGCGATCGGCGGGGAGTACCTCTCGGCCGCGTCGTTCCTCGGCATCGCCGGGCTCGTGCTCACCTTCGGCACCGAGATGCTGTGGTACCCGGTCGGCTGGACCGCGGGCTACCTGATCCTGCTGGTCCTGGTGGCCGCGCCGCTGCGGCGCTCGGGTGCCTACACGCTGCCCGACTTCGCCGAGGCCCGGCTGGAGTCGCTCGCGGTGCGCCGGTTCTCCTCCGCGCTGGTCGTCGGGATCGGCTGGCTCTACCTGATGCCGCAGTTCCAGGGCGCAGGGCTCGCGCTCGCGACGGTGGCCGGGACCGAGCACTGGGTCGGCGGCGCGATCGTCGCCGGGGTCGTGCTGGTCAACGTGATGTCGGGCGGCATGCGCAGCATCACCTTCGTGCAGGCGTTCCAGTACTGGCTCAAGCTCACCGCGCTGCTCGTGCCGGTGCTGTTCCTGCTCGCGGTGTGGGTCGGCGACGGCGCGGTCTCGCCGGCCGACGCGGTGGGCGGCGACACCGCGGTGTGGACCTCGCCGCTGGCCTCGCGCAGCGACCACCCGGTGTACACCACCTACTCGATCATCGTGGCGACGTTCCTCGGCACGATGGGCCTGCCGCACGTGGTGGTGCGCTTCTACACCAACCCCGACGGCCGGACCGCCCGTCGTACGACGCTGGTGGTGCTCGCGCTGCTCGGCGTCTTCTACGTCCTGCCCCCGGTGTACGGCGCCCTCGGCAGGCTCTACGCACCGGACCTGATCGCCAGCGGCGCCACCGACACGGTGGTGCTCGAGCTGCCCAGCCGGATGGTGGGCGGGCTCGGCGGCGACCTGCTCTCGGCGCTCACCACCGCCGGCGCCTTCGCGGCGTTCCTGTCCACCTCCTCGGGGCTGACCATCGCCGTCGCCGGGGTGATCAGCCAGGACGTGATGGGACGGCAGTTCCGCGGCGTCCGGTCGTTCCAGGCCGCGGCGGTCGTGGCGGTCGTCGTACCCCTGGGGCTCGCGGTGTTCGCCGACAGCGTCGGCGTCGCGCGGGCTGTAGGGCTGGCGTTCGCGGTCGCGGCATCGACGTTCTGCCCGCTGCTGGTGCTGGGGATCTGGTGGCGCCGGCTGACCGACTACGGCGCGATCGCGGGGATGGTCGTCGGCGGCGGGCTGTCGGGGATCGCGGTGGCGGACACGCTGCTGCTGCACGTGCACGCCGGCTGGCAGGGCGCGCTCCTGGCCCACCCGGCGGCGTGGACGGTGCCCGCGGCGTTCCTGACCATGGTGGTGGTCTCGCTGCTCACGCCCCGACGGCTGCCGGTGAACCTGTCCCGGACGATGGTGCGGCTGCACACCCCCGAGACCGTCGACCTCGACCGCGGGCCGGCCCCGCTCTGACCGCTCGTCGTGCGTTTCCTGCCGCACGTCGACAGCGCCGCCACCGCCCGCAGCCGCCCCCTCGTCGCGGGCCGCCGGAGCGCCTATCGTGGCGGCAAGGGCCGCACCCCACCGCCGATCACCGACCCGTGACCGAGGAGACGACGTGAGTGACGAGACACTGTCCAACCTGATGCGCGAGGAGCGTCGCTTCGAGCCTCCCGCCGAGCTCGCCGCCTCGGCGAACCTCACCGCGGAGGCCTACGAGAGGGCCTCGGCGGACCGGCTGGCGTTCTGGGAGGAGCAGGCGGAGCGTCTCGACTGGGCCCAGCGCTGGGACAAGGTCCTCGACTGGGACAACCCGCCGTTCGCGAAGTGGTACGTCGGCGGCAAGCTCAACGCCGCCTACAACTGCGTGGACCGCCACGTCGAGGCCGGCCGCGGCGACAAGGTCGCCTTCCACTGGGTCGGCGAGCCCGACGACGACACCCGCACGATCACCTACGCCGACCTCCAGGAGGAGGTCTCCAAGGCCGCCAACGCGCTGATCGAGCTCGGCGTGAAGACCGGCGACCGGGTCGCGATCTACATGCCGATGATCCCCGAGACCGTGGTGTCGATGCTGGCCTGCGCCCGGATCGGCGCGCCGCACACCGTGGTCTTCGGTGGCTTCTCCGCCGACGCGTTGGCCAGCCGGATCCAGGACTGCGACGCCCGTGTCGTGATCACCTCCGACGGCGGCTACCGGCGCGGCGCGCCGTCCGCGCTCAAGCCGGCCGTCGACGAGGCCGTGAGCCGCTGCCCCGACGTGCGCAACGTGGTCGTGGTCCGCCGCACCGGACAGGAGGTCGGCTGGGACGACAGCCGCGACGTGTGGTGGCACGACCTGGTCGACAAGCAGTCCGCCGAGCACACCCCCGAGGCGTTCGACTCCGAGCATCCGCTGTACGTCATGTACACCTCCGGCACCACGGGCAAGCCGAAGGGGATCCTGCACACCACCGGTGGCTACCTGGTCGGCTCGGCGTACACCCACCACGGGATCTTCGACCTCAAGCCGGAGACGGACGTCTACTGGTGCTCGGCCGACGTCGGCTGGGTCACCGGGCACAGCTACATGGTCTACGGGCCGCTCGCCAACGGCACCACCTCGGTGATGTACGAAGGCACCCCCGACACGCCGCACAAGGGCCGCTGGTGGGAGATCATCCAGGACTACAAGGTCTCGATCTTCTACACCGCGCCGACCGCGATCCGGACGTTCATGAAGTGGGGCAACGAGATCCCCGCGAAGTACGACCTGTCGTCGCTGCGCGTGCTCGGGTCGGTGGGCGAGTCGATCAACCCCGAGGCCTACATGTGGTACCGCGAGCACATCGGCGGCAACCGCTGCCCGATCGTGGACACCTGGTGGCAGACCGAGACCGGGATGATCATGATCTCCCCGCTGCCGGGCGTGACCGCCGGCAAGCCGGGCTCGGCGATGACCCCGATCCCGGGTGTCTCCGCGGAGGTCGTCGACGACACCGGCACCCCGGTCGAGAACGGCCACGGCGGCTACCTCGTCCTCACCGAGCCGTGGCCGGCGATGCTGCGCACCATCTGGGGCGACGACCAGCGGTTCAAGGACACCTACTGGTCGCGGTTCCCGGGCCGCTACTTCGCCGGCGACGGCGCCAAGCTCGACGAGGACGGCGACATCTGGCTGCTCGGCCGCGTCGACGACGTCATGAACGTGTCGGGCCACCGGTTGTCCACCACCGAGATCGAGTCCGCCCTGGTGTCGCACCCGAAGGTCGCCGAGGCCGCCGTCGTCGGCGCCACCGACGAGACCACCGGCCAGGCGGTCTGCGCGTTCGTGATCCTGCGGGAGTCCGCGGGTGACGGCGGCGAGGAGATCGTCCAGGAGCTGCGCACGCACGTGGCCAAGGAGATCGGCGCGATCGCCAAGCCCCGCCAGATCATGGTCGTCCAGGAGCTGCCGAAGACCCGGTCGGGCAAGATCATGCGCCGGCTGCTGCGCGACGTCGCGGAGAACCGCGAGGTCGGCGACGTCACCACGCTGGCCGACTCGACGGTGATGTCGCTGATCCAGGAGGGGCTTGCCGGTAACAAGTCCGGCGGCGACGAGTAGCCAGCTCCGCCCTCGGCGGATTCCCATGTTGACCTGGTGAACCGGGACTTTGCACGGCGCACATGCCGTGCGAAGTCCCGGTTCTTCGTGCCAAGCAGCCCGGAGCGCGTCACCACCAGCCCGCTAGGGTGTACGACGAGCAACACGGTGTGCCGGGAAGTCTGGTCGGCGTCGAACAGCCGACGACCCCGAAGGACCCACGCCCATGCCGCTCACGCGCCGCCGCCCGAAGTTCTTCCCCGACCCCGAGCTGGGCGAGAGCACCTTCCTCGGCGCGTTCCTGCGCCGCGAGGCGATCGGCGGCGCGATCGTGCTGGCCGCCGCCGCTCTCGCCGTCATCTGGGCCAACTCGCCGTGGGCCGAGGGCTATGACACCGTGCGGCACTGGGTGCCGTTCGAGGGCCCCGGGCTCGACCTGCAGCACTGGGCTGCCGACGGGGCGCTGACCCTGTTCTTCTTCATCGCCGGTCTCGAGCTGAAGCGCGAGTTCCTGGTGGGTTCCCTCCGACGGCCGGCCGACGCGCTGGTGCCGGTGGTCGCCGCGCTGGGCGGTGTGGCGGTGCCGGCGGTGATCTTCACCGTCGCCAACCTCGGCAGCGGCGACCTCGCCGGCTGGGCGATCCCGGCCGCCACCGACATCGCGTTCGCACTGGCCGTGCTCGCCGTGGTCGGCTCCGCGCTGCCCACCCAGCTGCGGGCCTTCCTGCTGACGCTGGCCGTGGTCGACGACCTGATCGTGATCGTGATCATCGCGGTCTTCTACACCTCCGACCTGAGCCTGACCCCGCTGCTGGGCTCGGCCGCGGCGCTCGCGCTGTACGCCTTGATGCAGCGCAACCGCGTGCGATCGTCGCTGTTGTACGTGCCCGTCGCGCTGGTCGCGTGGTGGTACATGTACCAGAGCGGCGTCCACGCCACGATCGCCGGTGTCGCGCTCGGCCTGCTGACCCGCGTGCTGCCCGACGAGGGCGAGAAGCGCTCGCCCGCCGAACGCCTCGAGCACCGGCTCGTGCCCCTGTCCGCCGGCGTCGCGGTCCCGTTCTTCGCGCTCATGTCGGCGGGCGTGGCGATCGAGGCCGACACGGCGTTCCTCACCGACCCGATCGTCGTCGGCGTCGTCCTCGGCCTCGTCGTCGGCAAGCCACTCGGTGTGATGGGCGGTGCCTGGCTGGTCACCCGGCTGACCCGCGCCGAGCTCAACGAGGAGCTGTCCTGGCGCGAGGTGTTCGGGGTCGCGGTGCTCGCGGGCGTCGGGTTCACCGTCGCGCTCCTGGTCGCCGAGCTGTCCTACGCCGGCCCGGAGGCGGAGTCGGCCAAGACCGCCGTACTCCTCGGGTCGCTGACGGCCGCCGTCATCGCCGGCGCCGTCCTCGGCCGGCGCAACCGGGTCCACCAGGGGCGGTGACCTCGTGGTGCGGGCCACACTGCCCGGCCCGGGGTTTAGCCCGATAGTCTCAGGGGCACGCACCGTGACGGGGCCGCTGGACCACAGCGGACGCCCGCCGCGAAAGGACCACAGATGACGAGGAACGGACCGATGGCTACCGACCCGCGCGCGACCACCACCGGCAACGCCGACGCCGCCGTCTCGGCCCCGCCGACGACCGCGGACGTGCGTGCGATGGCGCCCGCGGAGACCGAGGAGCCCACGATCGGTCGCCTCGTCGCCGACGCGAGCCGCGACATCTCCAGCCTGATCCAGAACGAGATCGCGCTGGCCAAGTCCGAGCTCAAGGTCAGCATGAGGTACGGCGGAGCCGGGGCCGGCCTGTTCGCCGGCGCCGCGTTCCTCGGGCTGCTCGCGGTCATCATGCTGTCGGTCGCGTTCGCCTACTTCGTCTCCATGACCGGGCTGCACCTGGCCTGGGGCTTCCTGATCGTCTTCGGCGCGTACCTGCTCATCGCCGGCCTGCTGGCGATGATCGGGGTCAAGCAGGTGAAGAAGGTGAAGGCCCCCGAGCGCGCGATCCACCAGGCCCAGGAGGCCAAGACCATCTTCAAGCGGGGCTAGCCGGCCACGTGGCCCTGCCCGCCGACCCGGCCGGGGTCGTCGACGTACCCGGTCCCTGGCTGCACCGGCACGTCACCGCCAACGGTGCCCGGTTCCACGTCGTCGAGGCCGCACCGGCAGGGCGCTCGGACGCGCCGCTGGTGCTGCTGCTGCACGGGTTCCCGGAGTTCTGGTGGACCTGGCGGGCCCAGCTCCCGATGCTGGCCGAGGCCGGCTACCGCGCGGTCGCGATGGACCTGCGCGGGTACGGCGGGTCCGACAAGCCGCCCCGCGGCTACGACCCGGTGACGCTCGCCGGGGACGTCGCCGGCGTGATCAAGGCACTCGGAGCGCGGCGGGCGGTCCTCGTCGGCCAGGGGTGGGGCGGGTACGTCGGCTGGGCGACCGCGGCCATGCACCAGCGGCACGTCGCCGGACTGTGCGCGGTCGCCGCACCACATCCGCTGGTGATGGTCGGGCCCGCGGCGTCGTACCGCAACCGCCAAGCGCTCGCCGGGGTGGGTCACCTGCTCGCGATGCAAGCACCGTTCTTCCCCGAGCGCCGGCTGTCCCGGGAGACCAGCAGCTACGTCGCCGACCACCTGCGCGGCTGGAGCAGCCCCCGGTCGGACTTCCCCGACGAGGAGACCGCGCAGCGCTACCACGACGCGCTCGCGCTGTGGCCCGCCGCCCACTGCGCGCTGGAGTACCACCGCTGGCTGGTGCGCTCCCGGTTCCGCGCGGACGGCCGCCGTTTCACCGAGCTGATGCAGCCGCGGCTTGGCGTGCCGGTGTGCGCGGTGGTCGGCGCCGACGACCCGATCGTCCCGGCCGGCAGCACCGCCCGCTCGGAGTCCCGGGTGAGCGGACCGTTCGAGGCCCGGGTGATTCCGGACACCGGCCACTTCCCGCACGAGGAGGACCCGACCGCGTTCGGCGAGGTGCTGATGCCCTGGCTGGCGAGCCACTACCCCGCGGAGAGCTAGGCGCAGTCGCCGGTGTCCACCTCGGCGTCGTTGGTCAGGCCCTGTGCCGCGCTCTCGGCGACCTGGTCCGCGGTCAGGGCGTAGCCGGTCTCCCGGTCGGTCACCGAGGCCGCGAAGATCACGCCGTACACGTGGCCGTCGGCCGACAGCAGCGGGCCTCCGGAGTTGCCCGGCCGCACCAGCGAGCGCAGCGAGAACACCTCGCGGACCACGGTGCCGCTGCCGTAGATGTCGGGGCTGCGCAGCCGCTGCTCGCCACGGATCCTGGCCGCCTGCACGTTGTAGGGGCCGTCGTTGGGGTAGCCGAGCACCGCGGCGTTGTCACCGGCCTCGGCGGTCTTGTCGAAGCGCAGGAACGGCCGGCCGAGCCCGTCGACGGCGAGGACCGCGACGTCGAGGTCGGGGTCGTAGTGCACCACCCGGGCGGTGACCTCCTGCTCGCCGACCAGCACCGTCGGGTCGTCGACGCCGGCGACCACGTGCGCGTTGGTCATGATCCTGCCGGGTGAGTACACGAAACCGGTGCCCTCCACGCCACGGCCGCAGCTGTTCTCCCCGCGGATCTTGAGCACGCTGGCGCGCGCGGCCCGCACCTGCGGGTCGCGCGCGATCTTGTCCGACGGCGGGCCGACCTCGATGATCCGCTCCGGTGCGAACGGCTCGAGGTAGCGCGGGAAGAAGCTGGAGCCGACGACCTCGTTGAACGCCTTCAGGACCTCGTCGGCCTCGTCGGGCATCACCTCGTCGACCTGACCGAGCACCGTCGACGAGCGCACCTGGGTGCTGATCCCCGGCAGCGCGGAGCCGCTGACCGCGACACCGAGCACCCAGGCCACGACGAGCACGGCGGCCGCGCTCAGCGCCGCACCGCCCACGGCGTCGACCGCGCGCACGGGTTGCCAGGTGATCCGGTCGCGGATCCGGGTGCCGACGTACTGGAAGACCGCCTGCCCGACCGACGCGGACAGCAGCACCACGAACAGTGCCCCGAGCGAGACCCACAGCGAGGGGTCGGCGTCGCCGAGCAGCTGCGGCACCAGCCACAGCACGCTCAGGAAACCGCCGATCAGGAGACCGGCGGTTGCGAATGCCCCGGAGATGAAGCCCTGCCAGTAGCCGGAGACGGCGTAGGCGAGGACGACGACGACCAGGATCCAGTCGAGGACGTTCACTGCTGCGTCACAGGGGCAACCTCACCGCTCTCGGAAGTTCGTGTTGGGCGCAGGCATCGCCCGGCGGTCGGCTTCCCGGGGGACGGCGAGCATGTGCGGGGGCAGGTCGCGGATCGGACCCGGGTCGCCCGGCTCGGACCAGCCGACGAAGTCGAACAGCCGCGCGATGATCCCGGCGGTGAACCCCCAGAGCAGGAGGTCCTTGTCGTCGCCGATCAGGAACCCCGGGCCCAGCCAGCCCGAGGGATGGCGCACCCGCACCCGGTGGGTGGGCGAGACCAGCTCCTCGACCGGCACGCGCAGCACTCTGTGCACCTCACGCGGGTCCACCACCCGGACCTCGGTCGGCTCGCGCCAGTAGCCGAGCACCGGGGTCACGGCGAAGTTGCTGGGCGGCAGCCACAGCTCGGGCAGCTGGGCGAAGACGTCCACGCCGTCGGGGTCGAGCCCGGTCTCCTCCTCGGCCTCGCGCAGCGCGCAGTGCTCGGGGGTCGGGTCCTCGGGGTCGATCGACCCGCCGGGGAAGGACACCTGGCCGGGGTGGGAGCGCATGTCGTGGGCGCGCTCGGTGAGCAGCAGGTCGGGACCCTGCGGACCCTCTCCGAACAGCATCAGGACCGCGCCACGCCGGGTGTCGGCGTCCTCGGGCGGCACGAACCGGGTCAGCTCGTCGGCGGTGATGCTCATCGCGCCGCGACGGATCGGCTCCAGCCACTCGGGCAGGACCGGGTGCCCCGCCGGCTCCGTCGTCACCTCTGACACGTTGCCGAGCCTACCCAGCGGCCCCGACAGAGACACCGAGGTGCGTCTCGACCAGGTCGGCGAGCTGGTCGAAGGACTCGATCACGACGAACTCCACCGCGACCACCTCGCCGTCCTCGTCCAGGAACACGATCCCCGGCAGGCCCCGGACCCGGAACGGCGCCCGCAGCTCCCCCGCCGGGTCGGCGAGGCTGGGGTAGGTCACGCCGGTCTCGGCGAGCAGCTCGATCGCGAGCTCGGGGCGGGTGTCGAGGTGGTCGACGCCGAGCACGGTCAGCCGGTCCCCGGCCCGCTCGTGCAGCTCCTGGTAGTACGGCAGCTCCTCGCGGCACGGCGGGCACCACTGCGCCCACAGGTTGATCACCATCGGGCCGCGCAGCTCGGTCAGGTCGACCGGGTCGCCGCCGCCGAGGCACGGCAGCGTCACGTCCGGCATCGGCTCCTCGGCCTGCGGGGTCGGACCGTCCGGCTGCGGACAGTCCGCGATCCCCGCGGCCTTCTTCGCCGCTCGCAGCGCCGGGGTGTCGACGTCGACGTCCACCGCCGGCGGGGTGAAGCCGCGACCTGTCCCGTCGTCGCCGGCGGGCGCGCAGGAGGCGAGCATCAGTACGGCGGCCGCGGCGGCCGTCGCGAACAGCGCCCGCCCGGGACGGCTCCGGCTCACCCGCGCCCCTCGGTGCGCACCAGCTTGGCCGCCTTCTCCGGGTCCGTCGGCCCCTCGCCGTACGCCGGGCACCAGCGCGCCACGGGGCACGCACCACAGGCGGGGTTGCGGGCATGGCAGATCCGGCGGCCGTGCCAGATCAGGTGGTGGCTCAGCATCACCCAGTCCCGCTTGGGGAACAGCGCACCCACCTCGTGCTCGACCTTGACCGGGTCGGTCTCGGTGGTCCACCCGAACCGTCGCGCCAGCCGGCCGAAGTGGGTGTCGACGGTGATGCCCGGGACGCCGAAGGCGTTGCCCAGCACGACGTTGGCGGTCTTGCGGCCGACGCCGGGCAGCGTGACGAGGTCCTCCAGTCGCCCGGGCACCTGACCGTCGTACCTCTCCACCAGGGCCTGCGACAGCTTCAGCAGCGACTCGGTCTTGGCGCGGAAGAACCCGGTCGGCTGGATCAGCTGCTCGAGCTTCTCCCGTTCGGCGGCGGCCATCGCGACCGCGTCGGGGTAGGCGGCGAAGAGTGCCGGGCGCACCGCGTTGACCCGCTTGTCGGTCGTCTGCGCGGAGAGCACCGTGACCACGAGCAGCTCGAAGGCGTTGTCGAAGTCCAGCTCGCAACGCGCCTCGGGGTAGGTCTCGGCGAGGACCCGGTTGATCTTGCGGGCGCGGCGGACGAGGGCGGTGTCAGGCACGCCCACATCGTACGGGGCTCGCAGAGCGGCCATTTTTGGCGAATTCCCAGGTCAATGCGTCAGACTGTGACGTGAGTAACCGCCGGGTAGAGCGCCTGGCGTGACGAGGAGGAACTCGTGGATAACGACGTGCTGCGTCAGGCACCTCTCTTCAGTGCGCTCGACGACGAGGCTGCCACCGCCCTTCGAGCGTCGATGAGCACGACGAAGCTCCGCCGCGGCGAGGTCCTGTTCCGGGAGGGCGACGAGGGCGACAAGCTCTACATCGTCATCGACGGCAAGATCAAGCTCGGCCGCACCTCCTCCGACGGGCGTGAGAACCTGCTGGCGATCCTCGGCCCCGGCCAGATGTTCGGCGAGCTCTCGCTGTTCGACCCCGGCCCGCGCTCGGCGACGGTCACCGCGGTCACCGACACCTCGTTCTACTCGCTCTCCCACGAGGACCTGCTCAAGTGGCTCGAGGGCCGCCCCGGCGTGGCGCGCGGCCTGCTCAGCCAGCTCGCCGGCCGGCTCCGCAAGGCCAACGACGTGGTCGCCGACCTGGTGTTCTCCGACGTGCCCGGCCGTGTCGCGAAGGCGCTGATCGACCTCGCCGACCGGTTCGGCCGCACCGCCGACGACGGCATCCACGTGCACCACGACCTCACCCAGGAGGAGCTCGCGCAGCTCGTCGGCGCCTCGCGCGAGACGGTCAACAAGGCGCTGGCCGACTTCGCCTCCCGGGGCTGGCTGCGCTTGGAGCCCCGCTCGGTCGTGATCATGGACATCGAGCGTCTCGGGCGGCGCGCCCGCTGACCGGACTCCGTCAGCCGCGGAGGTAGGCCAGCTGGGCGCGGACCGAGAGCTCCGCGGCCCCCCACAGCACCGGGTCGACGTCGGCGTACACCCGCTCCACCACCGCCCGTGCCAGGTCGGCACGGTCGGGGTCGAGGTGACGCAGCGCCTCACGGACCTGCTCGAGCCGCTCCTTGCGATGAGCCAGGTAGTAGTCGAGCACCCCGAGGGCGTCGGCGATGACCGGCCCGTGGCCGGGCCACACCGCGGTGATCTCGTGGGCCTCGGCGAGCGCGTGCAACCGGTGCAGCGAGTCGAGGTAGGCCCCCAGCTGTCCGTCCGGGTGCGCCACGACCGTCGTACCGCGGCCGAGCACGGTGTCGCCGGTGAGCACCGCCCGCTCGGCGGGCAGCACGAACGACAGCGAGTCCGAGGTGTGGCCCGGCGTCCCGACCACGTGCACCTCGAGCCCGTCGACCTCGACCACGTCGCCGTCGCCCAGCCCCTCCCCGCCGAGTCGGTGGTGCGGGTCGAGCGCGCGGACCCCGCAGCCCATCCGCTCGGCGAACGAGCGCGCCGCCTCGGAGTGGTCGGCGTGCCCGTGGGTGAGGAGTACGGCGCCCACCGGACCGGCCAGGTCAGCGACGGTGTCGAGGTGCTCGACGATCTCCGGACCGGGATCGACCACCACCGAACGGCGGCCGCCGGGCTCGCGCAGCACCCACGTGTTGGTGCCGTCGAGGGTCATGATGTTCGGGTTGGGGGCGAGCACGCAGCGCGCCCGCTCGCCGAACGAGCCGCCGGCCCAGCTCACGCGCGCAGCTTCCCCGCGACCTGCTCGGCCAGCTCTACGAGGTGGCCGGGGAGCTCGAGGTAGGCCCGGTCGCCGTCGACCGACCCGGTCGGCTCGACACAGGCCAGGTCGCGCTCGGCGGCCGCGGCGATCGCCTCACGCGGGGTGGCGTGGTCGAAGAGCTCGAGGAACGTGCAGTACTGCGGGGGCAGCACGAGCATCTGCTGCTCGTCGGCGGCGGTGATCGCGTCGCGCACCGACAGCCAGGTCACCTCGACCGATTCGGTGGACACGTCGCGGGTCTCCTGCCCCGGGGGCAGCTCCGCCACGAAGAACCAGGTCAGGTAGCGGCGCGGCTCGAACACCGGGGTGAGCCATGCGCCCCACACCCCGAGCAGGTCCGAGCGCAGCTTCAGCCCCCGCTGGGAGAGGAAGTCGGTGAAGGACAGCTCCCGGGCCTCGAGGCGGCGGCGGTCCTCCTCCCAGTCCGCGCCCGTGGTGTCCTCGACGATGCTGTCCGCGGTGGGCCCGGCGAAGAGCACCCCGGACTCCTCGAACGTCTCCCGCACGGCCGCGCACACCAGGGCCCGCGCCAGCGGCACCTCGACGCCCATCCGCCCGGCCCACTCCTCCGGGGTCGGGCCGACCCAGTCGACGGCATGGTCGAAGTCGCGCGGGTCGACGCCGCCGCCGGGGAAGACCGCCATCCCGCCGGCGAACGCCATGTCGAGGTGGCGGCGCAGCAGGTAGACCTCCAGCGCACCCGGCGCCGCCTCCTGCCCCTCGCGCATCAGCACGATGGTGGCGGCGTTGCGCGGCTCCGCGGGTGTGCTCGTGCCGTCCAGGAACCCGCGGATCTGCTCGGCCAGGTGCGGCGGGAGCTCGCGCAGGACGTCCATCACACCTCGACGACCAGCTCGACCTCGACCGGCGCGTCCAGCGGCAGCACCGGCACGCCGACGGCGGAGCGGGCGTGCCGGCCGGCCTCACCGAACACCTCGCCGAGCAGCTCGGAGGCGCCGTTGGCCACGCCCGGCTGGCCGGTGAAGTCGGGGGTCGAGGCGACGAACGCGACGACCTTGACGATCCGCTTCACGTTCGACAGCTCGCCAACCTCCGCGCGCACGGCCGCGATCGCGTTGAGCGCACACTGGCGGGCGCACTCCACGGCCTCCTCGGGGGTCACCTCACCACCCACCTTGCCGGTGGCGATCAGCTGACCCTCGCGCATCGGCAGCTGCCCGGAGGTGAAGACGTGGTTGCCGCTGCGAACCGCGGGGATGTACGCCGCGACCGGCTTGGCCACCTCCGGCACCGCCAGGCCGAGCTCGGCGAGCCGCTCCTCGGGGGTGCTCACTGCTTCGGGCGCTTGAAGTAGGCGACCAGGTTCTCCGGGTTCATCCCCGGGACCACCTGCACCAGCTCCCAGCCCTCTTCACCGAAGTTGTCGAGGATCTGCTTGGTGGCGTGCACGAGCACCGGTGCGGTCAGGTATTCCCATTTCGTCATGCTGGCGATGCTAGCCGGGTCAGCGGGTGGTGGCGGGGGCGGTGTCGGCCGGGGTGGCCGCCGTACCCCCGATCTCCTGCTCTCCGCTCACGTGGTCGGCGATCCGCTCGGCGAGCGCCCGTTCGCGCCGCCGCGTGATCACGCGGTGCTCGGCCATCAGCGCCCGGGTGGTGGCGAAGACGATCAGCACCATCACCACGCTGAACGGAAGAGCGACCAGGATCGCCATCGTCTGCAGGGCGGCCAAGCCACCGGCGACCAGCAGCACCGCCGCGATCACGCCCTCGAGCCCGGCCCAGAACGCGCGGCTCCACACCGGCGGGTTCGGGTCGCCGCCGGAGGCGATCATGTCGACGACGAACGAGCCGGAGTCCGAGCTGGTCACGAAGAAGATCACGATGAGGAAGATCGTGACGACGCTGAGAAGAGCTGCGGCGGGGAGCCCGTCGAGCAGCTCGAAGAGCGCGGTGTTGGTGGACACGGCGCCCTCCGCGCCGACGAGGCCGCCTTCGCCGAACATCTCCCGGTAGAGGCCCGAGCCGCCCATGATCGAGAACCACAGGAAGGTCAGCAGGGTCGGCACCAGCAGCACCCCGGCGATGAACTCGCGGACCGTGCGGCCGCGGGAGATCCGGGCGATGAAGATGCCGACGAACGGGGCCCAGCTCATCCACCAGCCCCAGTAGTAGGTGGTCCAGCCGGCCAGCCAGGCCTGCCCCTCCTCACCGCGGAAGGAGAGGGTGTTGAACGACAGCCGCAGGAAGTTCTGCAGGTAGGACCCGATCTGCTGGACGAAGTCGCTGAGCAGGAACACCGTCGGGCCGAGCACCAGCACGGCTGCCATCAGCAGGCCGGCCACTCCCATGTTGATGTTGGACAGCCACTTGATGCCCTTGTCGATGCCGGTCACCACCGAGGTCAGCGCGATCAGCGTGATCACGACGATCAGGGTGACGAGGATCGTGTTGGTGGCCGTGTCGATGACGCCGAGGTACTCCAGGCCGGCACCGATCTGGGTGACACCGAACCCGAGCGAGGTGGCGACACCGAAGATGGTGCCGACGACGGCGATGATGTCGATCAGGTCGCCCCAGAAGCCGGTCACCCGCTTGCCGAGCAGCGGCTCGAGGGCCCACCGGATCGACACCGGCCGACCCTTGCGGTGCACCGCGTAGGCCACACCGAGGCCGACGACGACGTAGATCGCCCAGGCGTGCAGGCCCCAGTGCAGGAAGGTCACGTCCATCGCGTTGCGCGCCAGCGTCGCCTGGTCGCCCTCGACGCCCGGCGGCGGGGACGCGAAGTGGTTCAACGGCTCGGCGACACCCCAGAACACCAGGCCGATGCCCATCCCGGCGGCGAACAACATCGCGAACCAGGACTTCACCCCGAACTCGGGCTCCTCGCCGTCCTTGCCGAGCCGGATGCTGCCCATCGGCGAGAGCGCCAGCCAGGCCGCGAACCCGACGAAGCCGGTGACCGCGAGGACGTACCACCAGCCCAGGTCGGTCACCACGGCGGTGTTCGCCTTGCCGATCCAGTCCCCCATCCGGCCGGGCATGGCCGCGGCGAGCACGGAGAAGACCAGCAGCAGGCCCGCGGCAGGGAGGAAGACATGGGGGGCCGGCATCAGGGAGCCGGTGCGCTTGTCCGCCCGTGCGGTCTCGGGGGCGGTCGGGGTGTCGGGCACGGGTGTTCGACCTCCAGGGTTGATTCGGGGTTCTGGACAGTTCTACCCAGGACGGGCCGGTGTCGCACCTCGAGCACGGTGACGGTGGCCACTACGGTGTCGGCCATGTCCCGGCTCCCCGACGCGGTCGTCCGCTACGCCGCCCACGACGACGGGGTGCTCGACGTACACCTGCCGGCGGGAGGGGGAACGGCACCGGTGCTGGTGCTCGTGCACGGCGGGTTCTGGAAGCAGGCCTACGACCGGGTGCACACGCGGCCGGCCGCCGAGGCACTGGCCGCCGAGGGTTTCGTGGTCGCGACGCCGGAGTACCGCCGGGTGGGTGGCGGTGGCGGCTGGCCCACGACCGCGGCGGACGTCGATGCCGCGGTCGCCGCGATCCCCGGGCTTCTGCGCGGTCTCGGTGTCGCCACCAGCGGTACGACGGTCGTGGGCCACTCCGCGGGCGGGCACCTGGTGCTGTGGCTGGCCAACCAGGGCCACGAGCTCGACCTCGTCGTGGGGCTCGCGCCGGTGGCCGACCTACGGGCAGCGGCCCGGCTGGGGCTCGGCGGCGGCGCCACCCAGGCGCTGCTCGGCGGAGAACCGGACGACGTGCCCGACGCCTACGCCGCCGCGGACCCGATGACCCGGCTGGCAGCACAACCCCGCTGCCCGGTGCGCGTCGTTCACGGCACCGAGGACGAGGACGTGCCGTTGTCGGTCTCGCGCGGGCTCGCCGCGGCACACCCGTTCGTCTCGCTCGACGTCGTGGCCGGCGCCGGCCACATGGACCTTGTCGATCCAGGGTCGGCGGCGTGGCCGGCCGTCTTGCACGCGCTCGGGAGGCGTTGAGCCGGACCGGCCGGTCGATCAGGACGCGGTGTCAAGATGGCTGCATGCCTTCTCGCAGAATCGCCATCGTCGGTGCCGGACCGGCCGGCACGACCTTGGCTCTCGGCCTGCTCGAGCAGGGGTACGACGTCACCCTGGTCTCCGGGCGCAGCGCCGAGGAGATCCGGTCGGGCCCGGTGATGTCGAGCCAGGTCACCTTCGAGTCCGCCCTCGAGGTGGAGACCGCCCTGGGCATCACCGCGCTGCTCCCGTCGGCGCCTCCGCTGCGCCGGATGGAGTACGACGTCCAGCGGCTCGACGGCACGCGCACCGCGTTCGGCGTGGAGCTCGAGCGGCCGGCCCAGTCGGTCGACCTGCGGATCAAGGTGCCTGCGCTGCTCGAGGAGATCGCCCGGCTCGGCGGCAAGGTGGTCGTGCGCAACGCGAAGGTCGAGGACCTCGAGGACCTCGCCGCGACGCACGACCTGGTGATCGTCTCCACGGGGCGCGGTGAGCTCGGCGGCCTGTTCGAGGACGACCCCGCGCGCTCGCCGTACTCCTCCCCGCAGCGCTGCGTCTCGCTGACCTACCTGCACGGCGTGGCCCCGGCCGACGGGCCGGCGCTGCGCTACCACGCGATCGAGGGCGTCGGTGAGTGCTTCACGCTGCCCGCGCTGAGCGTGCACGGGCCGTGCGACATCTACGTGGTGGAGGGCGTGCCCGGCGGCCCGCTCGACCTGTGGCAGGACGTGTCCGACGACGAGGAGCACCTGGCCCGGCTGAGGCAGGCCCTGGCAGAGCACTTCCCCTCGGAGGCGGAGCGGGTCCGCCACGCCGCCCTCACCGACGAGCACGCCACGCTGCGCGGCTCGTTCACCCCGGTCGTACGACGTCCCGTCGCCACCCTGCCAACCGGGGCGAGCGTGCTGGGCATGGCCGACGCGGTCGTCCTGAACGACCCGCTGACCAGCCAGGGCTCGAACAACGCGATCAAGTCGGCGTCGTTCTACCTCGAGGCGATCACCGCCCACGACGGACCGTTCGACGCCGGGTGGATGCAGCGCACCTTCGACAACTTCTGGCGCGGCTGGGCGCGCTGGGCGACGGCCTGGACGAACTCCTGGCTGCAGCCGGCGCAGGCCCACCAGCAACGGGTGGTCGCCGCGGCCGCCCAGCACCCCGGTGTCGCGGCCAGGATCGTGGCCGGCTTCGACGACCCGCTGCTGTTCGGGCCGTGGTGGTTCGACCCCGAACGCGCCGACCGGTTCCTCGCCGAGCAGCTCGAGCAGGAACGGGCCCGGTTCGACGTGCGCGACCTGCGCCGGGCGTTCGGCCAGTACGCCACCGGCGTCACCGTGGTGACCACCCGCGACACCGACGGCCGCCCGGTCGGGATGACCGCGAACTCGTTCACCTCGGTCTCGCTCAACCCGCCGCTGGTGCTGTGGGCTGCGGCCAAGAGGTCACCGTCGCTGCCGGCGTACCAGGCCGCCGAGCGGTTCGTGGTCAACGTGCTCGCCGCCGACCAGCACCACCTGTCCCGGCAGTTCGCGACCTCGGGCGCGGACAAGTTCGAGGGCGTCGTGCTCGCCGCCGGCCCCGAGGACGCGCCGCCGGTGCTCGACGGCGTCGTGGCCCACTTCGTCTGCCGCACCACCCAGGCCGTCGACGCCGGCGACCACGTGGTGTTCCTCGGCGAGGTCGAGTCCTACGCCGCCGCCGGTGGCGAGCCGCTGGTGTTCCACGCCGGCTCCTACCGCCTGGCCACCCACCACCCCGACGTGTGAGGTGGGATCCCCGCTGTCACAACAGCTCAGCTGAACCGTTGTGACGGCCCCGACCCGGAAACCGACGTCAGAACAGCTCACCTGAACCGTTGTGACGGCCCCGACCCGGAAACCGACGTCACAACCGCTCAGCTGAACCGTTGTGACGGCGCCCGCTCAGAGCAGCGGGGGTTCGGTCTTCTCCCGGATCTCCTCCTCGGTCACGCCCGGAGCGAGCTCGACGAGCTTCAGGCCGTCGGCGGTGACGTCGATGACGCCCAGGTCGGTGATGATCCGCTGGACGACGCCGCGACCGGTGTAGGGCAGCGAGCACTCGTCGACGATCTTGTACGACCCGTCCTTGGCGACGTGCTCCATCAGCACGATCACACGCTTCGCGCCGTGGACCAGGTCCATCGCACCGCCCATGCCCTTGACCATCTTGCCGGGGATCATCCAGTTGGCGATGTCACCCCCGGCCGAGACCTGCATCGCGCCGAGGATCGCGGCGTCGATCTTGCCGCCGCGGATCATCCCGAACGACGTGGCGGAGTCGAAGAACGACGCCCCGCGCCGCAGGGTGACGGTCTCCTTGCCGGCGTTGATCAGGTCGGGGTCCTCCTCGCCCTCGACGGGGTAGGCCCCGACGCCGAGGATGCCGTTCTCGGACTGCAGCACCAGCTCGACGTCGTCTGCGACGTAGTTGGGGACCAGGGTCGGCAGGCCGATGCCGAGGTTGACGTAGCTGCCGTCGGTCAGCTCCGAGGCCGCCCGGGCCGCCATCTCCTCACGCGTCCACGCCATGTCAGGCCCCTTCCCCGCGCGGCCGCACGGTCCGCTTCTCGATCTTCTTGTCCGCCGCCTGCTCGGGCGTGAGCGCGACGACGCGCTGCACGTAGACCCCCGGGGTGTGCACCTCCGCCGGGTCGATCTCGCCGGGCTCGACGAGGTGCTCGACCTCGGCGATGGTCACCCGCCCGCACATCGCGGCCAGCGGGTTGAAGTTCTGCGCGGACTGCCGGTAGACGAGGTTGCCGTGCCGGTCGCCCTTCCAGGCCCGCACCAGGCCGAAGTCCGCGACGATCGCCTGCTCGAGCACGAACTCCTTCGGTCCCTCGGCGGTCTCGAAGGTGCGCACCTCCTTCGCGGGGGAGGAGACGATCACGTTGCCCTCGGTGTCGTACTTCCACGGCAGGCCGCCCTCGGCGACCTGGGTGCCGACACCGGTGGCGGTGAAGAACGCCGGGATGCCCGAGCCGCCGGCGCGCATCCGCTCGGCGAGCGTGCCCTGCGGGGTCAGCTCGACCTCGAGCTCGCCGTGGAGGTACTGCCGCGCGAACTCCTTGTTCTCGCCGACGTAGGAGGAGATCATCCGGCGGATCCGCTTGGCGAACAGCAGCCGGCCCAGGCCCCACTCGTCGACGCCGCAGTTGTTGGAGATCGCCTCGAGCTCGTCGGCGCCCTGCTCCAAGATCGCCTCGATCAACGCTGACGGGATCCCGCACAACCCGAATCCACCTACGGCCAGCGACGAGCCGCTGCTGATGTCAGCGACTGCGTCCGCGGCGCTTGCGACGACCTTGTCCACAAGTCCTCCCTCGACGTGCCTGCACCCCCGTCGCAACGGCGGGGGGTCGGTGCTGTGATCCTAGCCACGGGCCGAGCCTGAGCGGCATGGCGGCTCGCCACACACCAGGCCTGTCCAGGTGCCGGTTTCGCACAGGTGCCGTGCCGCGACCGCCTGCCGGTGCACCCACGCGCCGCGTAGGCTCCAGGTGTGGCATCGACATCGGCGAACCAGGCCAGCTGGGACGACGTGCTGCTGCACGTGGTCACCGGCAAGGGCGGCACCGGGAAGACGACCGTGGCGGCCTCGCTCGCCCTCGCCCTCGCCTCCCGCGGCAAGACGGTGCTGCTTGCCGAGGTGGAGGGCCGTCAGGGCATCGCCCAGCTGTTCGACGTACCTCCGCTCCCCTACGAGGAGACCCGGATCGCCAGCGGCCCCGACGACGGCGGCGACCTCTACGCGCTGGCGATCGACGCCGAGTCCGCGCTGCTGGAGTACCTCGACATGTACTACCGGCTCGGCCGCGCCGGCCGCGCGCTCGACAAGTTCGGCGTGATCGACTTCGCGACGACGATCGCGCCCGGCGTGCGCGACGTACTCCTCACCGGCAAGGTCTACGAGGCCGCCTACCGCAACAAGCGCGGCAAGAACGACCGCCAGTACGACGCCATCGTGCTCGACGCACCCCCCACGGGGCGGATCGCTCAGTTCCTCAACGTGAACAGCGAGCTGGCCGGCCTGGCGAAGGTCGGACCGATCCGCAGCCAGGCCGACTCGATCATGACCCTGCTGCGCTCGCCCCGGACCAAGGTGCACCTGACCACGGTCCTGGAGGACATGCCGGTGCAGGAGACCGCCGACGGGATCGCCGAGCTGCGGGCAGGCGACCTTCCCGTGGGCGCGGTGATCGTGAACATGGTCCGTGCCGACGACCTGGGTGAGGAGGCCCGCCGTCAGGCGCTGGCCGGCGACCTGCCGCGGGACCAGGTCGAGAAGAACCTCGACCGGGCCGGGGTCGCCGCGACGCCGGAGGTCGTCGACGGCCTGTTCGTCGAGGCCCGCGAGCACGCCGAGCGCCGGGCGTTGGAGGACGAGCAGCGCGAGCGGATCGCCGAGCTCGGGCTGCCGACGTACGAGCTGCCCCGCCTCGCCGACGGGATCGACCTGGGTGGGCTCTACGAGCTCGCCGCCGACCTGTGCGAGCAGAGGCTGGCATGAACGGGACCCACCGGAGCGCAGAGGAGGGCATGTGAGCACCCGAGGCCGGTCCACCCGGCGCGTCGGCCCGCTGGCCGCGAAGCCGGAGGAGGCCCCCCGGCTCGACGTCGACGAGCTCCTCGACGACCCGAGGACCCGGATCGTCGTGTGCACCGGGTCAGGCGGCGTCGGCAAGACCACGACCTCGGCTGCGTTCGCGCTGCGCGCCGCGGAGCGGGGCCGCAAGGTGGTCGTGCTCACCATCGACCCGGCCCGCCGGCTGGCACAGTCGATGGGCATCGAGAAGCTCGACAACACCCCGCGGCCGGTCCCGGGCGTCACCGGCACCGGCACCCTCGACGCGATGATGCTGGACATGAAGCGGACCTTCGACGAGGTCGTGGAGAGCCAGGCCAGCCCCGAGAAGGCCGCGCAGATCCTGGCGAACCCCTTCTACCAGGTGCTCTCGAGCTCCTTCGCCGGCACGCAGGAGTACATGGCGATGGAGAAGCTCGGCCAGCTGCACAAGGACGCGGTGAGGACCGGCAAGTGGGACCTGATCGTGGTCGACACCCCGCCGTCGCGGTCCGCGCTGGACTTCCTCGACGCCCCCGAGCGGCTCTCGAGCTTCCTCGACGGCCGGTTCATCCGGATCCTGCTCGCCCCCGCGCGAGGTCCGGCACGGTTGATGACCGCAGGGCTGTCGGTGATCACCAACGCGCTGACGAAGGTCCTCGGTGCCCAGATCCTGCGGGACATGCAGACGTTCGTCGCCGCGATGGACACGATGTTCGGCGGGTTCCGCGCCCGGGCCCAGCAGACGTTCGCGCTGCTGCAGGCGTCGGGTACGGCGTTCGTGGTGGTCGCAGCTCCGGAGCCGGACGCGTTGCGGGAGGCGGCGTACTTCGTCGAGCGGCTCGCCGGCGAACGCATGCCACTGGCCGGGCTCGTGGTGAACCGGGCCGGCCGGGTCACCGAGAGCGGCCTGTCCGCCGACCAGGCCGTGGCGGCCGCGGAACGGCTGGAGGAGGCCGGCGAGAGCTCGGCCGCCCTGACCGCCGGGCTGTTGCGCCTGCACGCGGACCGGCTGCGCATCGTGGCACGTGAGTCACACCTGCGGCAGCGGTTCAGCGCCGCACACCCGCACGTGCCGACGGCGGTGGTGCCGGCGCTGTCCACCGACGTGCACGACCTCGACGGGCTGCGGCAGGTCGGCGACCTGCTCGCGGGCTGAGCCCGCGCCCGGCCGTCCTGGGGCGGGTGTGCCGCGCGACTCTCGGCTCAGGCGCTGACGGAGATCCGGGTCCCGGTGCCGGCGACGTGGTCGGCCTTGGCGGTCTCGAGCAGCAGCCGCCAGGACGTGACGTTGGGCCGCTTGCGGAGCAGCGCCCGGCGCTCACGCTCGGTCATGCCGCCCCACACGCCCCACTCGATCTGGTTGTCGAGGGCCTCGGCCAGGCACTCGGTGCGTACCGGGCAGCCGGCACACAGCTGCTTGGCCCGGTTCTGGGCCGCGCCGCGCACGAAGAGCTCGTCAGGCTTGGTCTGGTTGCACAGAGCCTGAGTGGCCCAGTCCTCGTTCCATGTCATGGTCGCGTCCCTCCGAGATGCGTTCCGCCCGCTTCCCCTGCGGACGGGTGAGTCAACCCTCACCCCAAAGTTAAGAGCGGCGGGCGGGTGCGAAACAGACACAGAGGGAGCAACTTCGCATAGTCCGAAATAACTACTCGCCGAGGCCGAAGGACCTCTCAAGTCACAGGAGTCGCGTGGAACCGCGGTACGTCGACCATGCCGCACGCGGCCTTCCGGAGGCCATGGTCACGGGCTAGTTCCTTCGGGTCATTCCGGCGGCGCTGTGGCCCGACACGCCCTTGTCGAAACGCGTGATTTCCGCGCTGATTTCGGCTAGGAGGGCCTGTCGGCGCGGTCCCGTACCCTTGGAGCCATGTCTGCACGTGGAGACAACGGTCTCGGGCTCGCCAACGTCCTCTCCCACCTCGGTGTCATGGCCGCGGTGTCGGCTGTCATGGGCCTGCTCGTGGCCGGGCTCGTGATCCCGTTCGCCGGGGTGGCCGGCCTGGCCGCCGGCAACGTGGCCGAGAGCATGGACAACCTGCCGGCCGACCTCGAGGCCGAACCCCTCGCCGAGCGCACCCGCGTGCTGGCCCGTGACGGCAGCGTGCTGGCGACGTTCTACGACGAGAACCGGGTCAACGTCTCCCTCGACGACGTCTCCCCCACGATGCAGAAGGCGATCATCGCCATCGAGGACTACCGCTTCTACGAGCACGGCGCGCTCGACCTGAAGGGCACGCTTCGCGCGTTCATCACCAACCAGGCCAGCAACGGCGTGGTGCAGGGCGGCTCGTCGATCACCCAGCAGATGGTGAAGATGACGTTGGTCAACCAGGCCGAGACCAAGGCCGAGGTCGCAGCCGCCACCGCCGACACCTACGAGCGCAAGATCAACGAGCTGCGCTACGCGATCGCCTTCGAGGAGAAGTACTCCAAGGACTGGATCCTCGAGCGCTACCTCAACATCGCCTACTTCGGCGACGGCGCCTACGGCATCGAGGCCGCGGCCCGGCACTACTTCTCCAAGAGCGCCAAGAAGCTGAACCTGCGCGAGTCCGCGTTGCTCGCCGGGCTGGTGAAGAACCCCACCGCCTACGACCCCACCAACGACCCCGACGAGGCAAAGCAGCGCCGCGACGTGGTCCTCGCCCGGATGGCCCAGCTCAACGTGATCACCGACGGCGAGGCCGAGAAGGTGCAGGCCAAGGGCCTTGGCCTCAAGATCACCCCCTCCCGCAACGGCTGTGTCTCGTCGATCGCGCCGTTCTTCTGCGACTACACCCAGCAGTACCTCCTCGCCGACGAGGACCTCGGCCGCACCGTCGAGGAGCGCTCGAAGCTGCTCACCTCCGGCGGCCTGACGATCAAGACCACGATCGACCCCCGCTTCCAGCAGGCCGCCGACGAGTCGGTCCGCAACCACGTCTACCCCACCGACCAGGCCATCGGCGGGCTGGCGATGGTCGTCCCGCGCAGCGGCGAGGTCCGCGCGCTGGCCCAGTCCCGGCCGATGGGCCGCAACAAGAAGAAGGGCGAGACCTTCCTCAACTACGTCGTGCCCGCGCAGTACGGCGACGCCAACGGCTTCCAGGCCGGCTCGACGTTCAAGGCGTTCGTGCTCGCCGCCGCGATCAAGCAGGGCATCTCGCTGTCCACGCAGATCAGCTCTCCCGACACGGTTTCGCTGCCGATCAGCAGCTTCCGCCGCTGTGACGGGCCGATCCAGAGCACCGAGAACTGGACCCCGTCGAACTCGACCGGGTCGGGCACCTTCGACCTCTACACCGGCACCCAGAAGTCGGTGAACACCTTCTTCGCCCAGCTCGAGCAGCGCACCGGTCTGTGCGACCCGGTGAAGCTCGCCCGGTCGATGGGCGTCGACGTGCCCGAGGAGCAGGTCTACCCGCCGTTCACGCTCGGCGTGACCAACACCGACCCGCTGACCATGGCCGGTGCCTACGCCACGTTCGCCGGCCGCGGCCTGTTCTGCGAGCCCCGCCCGGTCACCGAGATCCTCAACAGCAAGGGCAAGCTGCTCAAGGAGTACCCCAAGACCTGCAAGCAGGTGATGCCGCGCGCGGTCGCCGACGCCGTCAACGACGTCCTGCGCGGCGTCCAGGAGCCCGGCGGGTTCGGCTACAACGCCGGCCTGGGGCTCAGCCAGCCGTCGGCGGGCAAGACCGGCACGATCAACGAGAACATGGCCGTCTGGTTCATGGGCTACACGCCCAACCTGGCCACCGCGTCGATGATCGCCGGCGCCAACAGCAAGGGCGAGTGGGTCTCCCTCAACGGCCAGGTCGTCGGCGGCTCCTACATCAGCCGGGCGGCCGGCAGCACCAACGCCGGCCCGATGTGGGGCGACGCGATGAAGGTCGTCCAGCAGTGGCTGCCCGACAAGGACTTCAGCTCCCCCGACCCGACGACGATCAAGGGCAAGACCGTCACCGTGCCGAGCGTCTACGGCTACTCCCCGGAGGACGCTGCCCGGGTGCTGCGTGAGGCGGGCCTGACCCCGGTGATCGGGCCGATGGTCTCCTCCAGCAGCCCCTACGGCACCGTGGCCTACCTCAGCCCCGGCTCCGGCTCGTCGATCGGCTCCGGGAGCACCGTCACGATCTACATCTCCGACGGCACGCCGTACGTCCCGCCGCAGCCGGAACCGCAGCCGGACCAGAACAACGGCGGCGGCGGAAACGACCGGCCCGGCGACGGCAACAACGGCGGCGGGAACGACCGGCCCGGCCGTGGCGGCGGTGGCGGCGGCCGCGACTAGCGCGACGAGCCGGCGGAGCGGCGGGGTCGGTCAACCGAGCTGACCCGGGTGGTGGCCCGGCCGGGTCAGCTGAGCTGGCGGCGGACCTCGGCGGCGACGGCGGCGCCGTCGGCGCGACCCTTCACCTGCGAGCTGATCGCGCCCATGACCTTGCCCATGGCGCGCATCCCCTCCTCGCGGGCGCCTGTCTGCGCGATCGCGGAGGTGACCAGGTCGGCGATCTCGGCCTCGGTGAGCGGCTCCGGCAGGTAGTCGGCGAGCACCTCGGCCTCGGCGCGCTCCTTGGCCGCCATCTCGGTGCGGCCGGCCTCCTCGAACGCCTCGGCGGCCTCGCGCCGCTTCTTGGCCTCGCTGCTCAGGACCGCGACGACGTCCTCGTCGGAGAGCTCGCGGCTCTCCTTGCCCGCCACCTCGGCGTTGGTGACGGCGGTGAGAACCATCCGCAGCGTGGACGAGCGGAGCTCGTCGCGGGCCTTGATGGCCGTGGTGAGGTCGGCACGGAGACGGTCCTTGAGAGCACTCATGACCACCATTGTGGCAGCCTTGCAGGGTGCCATCCTCCTCGAGCAACCTGACCCGCGCGCTGGTCGTCGGCGCCCTCGCGGGGTTGGGAGGCCTCGGCTACGCCGCGGGCTACGAGGTGCGCGCCTACACCCTTCGTCGCGTGGAGATGCCGGTGCTGCCGCCGGGGAGCCCGCCGGTGAAGGTCCTGCACCTCAGCGACCTGCACATGACGCCGGGCCAGCACAGGAAGCAGCGCTGGCTGCGTTCGCTGGCCGACCTCGAGCCGGACCTCGTGGTCAACACCGGCGACAACCTCGCGCACCTGGAGTCGGTGCCCGTCGTACTCGATGCGCTCGGCGACCTGCTCGACGTCCCCGGCGTGTTCGTGATGGGCTCCAACGACTACTTCGCTCCCTCGGGGCGCAACCCGGTGCGCTACCTGCTGCCCGACGACGGCCGCCGGGTCACCTACACACCGAAGCTGCCGTGGGGCGAGCTGCGCGACGGCTTCGAGGCCGGCGGCTGGGTGGACCTGTCGAACCGGCGCGACGTGCTCGAGGTCGCCGGCCTGCGGCTCGCGTTCGCCGGTGTCGACGACCCCCACCTGGAGTACGACGATCTCCCGGCCGTCGCGGGGACCGCCGACCCGGCTGCCGACCTGAGGATCGGCGTGACCCACGCCCCGTACCTTCGGGTCCTCGACGCATTCGCCCGCGACGGCTACGAGACGATCTTCGCCGGCCACACCCACGGCGGGCAGCTGTGCCTGCCCGGCCTCGGCGCGCTGGTGACCAACTGCGACCTCGAGCCGGCCAGGGCCAAGGGCCTGCACCGGCATCCGGCCGGCTCACGACCCGGGGACCCGGGCAGCTCCTGGCTGCACGTGTCCGCGGGACTCGGCACGTCGCCGTACGCCCCGGTGCGCTTCGCCTGCCGTCCGGAGGCGTCGCTGGTCACGCTCACCGCCCGGTAGCCGGGCCGGTTTCGTGACAGCACTGCTGCTCGGGTAGACTCCCCACGCCGCGAGGCAATCGGGCTGTGGCGCAGTTTGGTAGCGCGCGTCGTTCGGGACGACGAGGCCGCAGGTTCAAATCCTGTCAGCCCGACTTGGTGGTCTCGCGAAGAGATCAGAAGCCGGGTGGACCCAGTGGGTCCACCCGGCTTCGTCGTACCTGCCAGGGTCTACGCCTGGGCGCAGACCCAGCCCTGCGGCATGCTGCCGTTCCCGATGAGCTCACCGAGCTCGTCGCGCGCCTCCTCGGAGAGCACCGAGTCACCCTGCGGGTAGATGATCGGCTCCTCCTTGGCGTTGTGGGCGCCGAGCAGGTGCACCAGCTCGTCACAGTGCTCTCGGACCCGGTCCGGCTCGCGACCGGGGTCCAGCGCCTCGATCGCGTCCAGGGTCCGCCAGATCTCACCGTGCTCCCGGAGCATGACGAGGACCGGCGCGAGCATCCCCGCGGCCCGCAGCGGTGGGAAGAGGAACTCCTCCTCGAGGTAGATGTGACGCCGGAGCGCCCCCACGGCCCGGGTCAGGGCGGACACGCGCGTCTCCCCGCGGGCGAGGCCCTCGAGGAAGGCCTCGATCCCGGAGTCGATCTCGTGGTGCTCGTTCTCCAGCAGGGTGGAGAGACTCTGGTCCATGTCGGTTGCCTCCTCGCGGCATTATCCACCCGGACCCCACCAAGGGCACCAGCCCAGGGCAGCCGCGCTCCGTGAGCGAGAGCCCGGAACACGTCGGGCGTTCCGGGCTCTCGCTCTTCACCCGCCGCTCACAGGTCGATCGGACGCAACACCTGGCTGACGCCGTGGATGATCTGACGGTTGCCCTGGTTGATGTTCCTCAGCCAGGGCTGGACCCGGGCGTTGGGGTCGTTGCGGTCGGTGTCGACGAGGAACACGTGACCGTGACGGACCCGCACCGTCAGCTCCGCGCCGTCCAGGGCGGTCGCCAGCTCGGCCCCGTTCGCCGCCTTTGCCTGGCGGTAGCCGATCGTGGCTCCGGGCACGACGTGGTAGAGCAGCACCGACTCGATCGTGTCGATGCCCGCCGCGGCGGCGAGCGTGTTGAAGACCCGGCGCTCCATCGCGTAACGGGTGCCGGTGAGGTCCTCGACAAGACGACGGAAGGCGCCGTCGGTGGGCGCGAAGACCGTCAACCGGGTGCGCCCCTGGGCGAGTACGGCGACGGGGCTGTCGGGCTTGGCCTCCAGCACGGCCTCGACCGCGCTCTCGAGGATGTCGAAGTCGCGGGCGGTTCGGTCGAACCCGCTGTCGGCGGCGAGTACGGCGGCGGCACTTCGGTTCCCCGGTGCCGGTCGTTCGGCGCCCTGGGCGGATGCCGGGACGGCCGCGAGGCCGGCACCGAGCACGAGGGCGGTGATGGTGGAGCTGAGACGTCGCAGGTGCATGGGGTTCCCTCCCTTGTCGGAACGACTCGTGGCTGGTTGCCACGACCTGCGTTCGCCTCGCGTGCAGGGCCGGATGGGTCGCGACGTCCACCTGACCAGACCGGCGTCTGGCAGACTCTGGCCATGGTTCCGAACCTCGGGGATGAGAAGAACGAGCCTTCGCTCGAGCTGCCTTCGCTGAGGCTCCCCGGCCTCGGCCGCCGGAAGAAGACCCGCGAGGCGACTGCGGAGCCGCAGGCACCGGCGGAGCCGCGGGAGGACACCACCCCGCCGGAGGTACCGGTCGGCGAACCGACACCCGCACCCGAGCCGGAGCCGGTTCCCGAACCGACGCCCGTGCCCGTCCCCGAGCCTGAGCGCGGGCGCGTGGCCGAGCCAGCCGAGCCCGTGACCACGCCCGAACGTGCCCGGCGCCGCGCCTCGCGACCAGCCACCCTTTCAGCGCCCACGATCCCGGGGCGACTCGCGGCAGGTCTCACCGGGCTGCTGGTCGGCGGTGCCGGCGCCGCGGCAACCTACGGCGCGATGGAGGGGTGCGAGGAGGTCCGCGGGGTCAGCACCTGCGGCGGTGCCCCGGGCTTCTTCATCCTGGTCGCGATCGTCGTGCTGATGGTGCTGCTCGGCAGCGTGATCCTCAAGGCGCTCAGGGTCGCCGACACCGCGAGCACGAGCTTCCTGGCGGTCGGGATCGTGACCGTGGTCGTGATGCTCACCCTGCTCGACGAGATCTTCTCGCCGTGGATGTTCGCGGTCATCCCGGTGCTCACCGCGGCGGCCTACGTGCTCGCGCACTGGGTGACCACGCGCTTCGAGCACGAGGACACCGGCCGCCGCGACTGGACCTAGCCAGCCAGCTCCTTGGCGATCAGCTCGGCGATCTGGGCGGTGTTCAGCGCCGCGCCCTTGCGGAGGTTGTCCCCGCACACGAACATCTCGAGCGTGTTGGGGAAGTCCAGCGCCTGACGGATTCGGCCGACGAACGTCGGGTCGGCTCCCACCACGTCGGCCGGCGTGGGGAAGTTGCCGCTCTCGGCGTCGTCCATCACGACCACCGACGGCGCCTGCACCAGGATCTGGCGGGCCTCCTCGACACTGACCTGCTGCTCGAACGTCGCGTGCACCGCGAGCGAGTGCGTGGTCACCACCGGCACCCGGACACACGTGGCGGAGACCTTGAGGTCGGGCAGTCCGAGGATCTTGCGCGACTCGTTGCGGACCTTCAGCTCCTCGCTGGTCCACCCCCCGTCGCGCGCCGAGCCCGCCCAGGGCACGACGTTGAGCGCCAGCGGCGCGGGGAACGGCGAGTCGTCGCCGAGCTTGTCGTCGATCGCGCGGCGGACGTCACCGGCCACGGTGCCGAGGCTGCGGTCCCCCGCGACGACCTCGAGCTCGTCGTACAGCCGGTCGACGCCGGGCTGACCCGCACCGGAGGCGGCCTGGTAGGAGGCGACCACCAGCGAGGTCAGGCTCCAGCGCGCGTGCAGCGCACCGATCGCGTCCATCATGGTCAGCGTCGTGCAGTTGGGGTTGGAGATGATCCCGCGCGGACGGTTGCGGACCGCGTCGGGGTTCACCTCGGGCACGACGAGCGGCACGTCGGGGTCCATCCGGAACGCACCGGAGTTGTCGACGGCGACCGCGCCCTTGGCGGCCGCGATCGGCGCCCACTCCGCGGAGACCTCGTCGGGTACGTCGAACATCGCGACGTCGACGCCCTCGAACGCCTTCTCCGACAGCGCCTGGACGGTGACCTCCTCGCCGCGCACACGCAGCTTCTTGCCCGCTGAGCGCGGCGACGCGATCAGTCGGATCTCGCCCCAGACGTCCTCGCGCTGGGAGAGGATGCCGAGCATCACGGTGCCGACGGCGCCGGTCGCGCCGACGACGGCCAGGGTGGGTTTGCGGTTGCTCATCTGGTTCACCGTCCGGTTCCGCCGTAGACGACTGCCTCGACCTCGTCGGAGTCCAGGTCGAAGGCGGTGTGGGCCGCGGTCACCGCGTCGTCGACCTGCGACTCGTCGACGATGACCGAGATCCGGATCTCCGAGGTGGAGATCATCTCGATGTTGACCCCGGCGTTGGCCAGCGCCGCGAAGAACTGCGCGGTGATGCCGGGGTGGGAGCGCATGCCGGCGCCGATCAGCGAGACCTTGCCGATGCGGTCGTCGTACAGCAGGGAGTCGTAGCCGACGACGTCCTTGAGCTGCGCGAGCGCGGACATCGCCTGCTGCCCGTCGGCGCGGGGCAGGGTGAAGGAGATGTCGGTGAGGTTCGTCGCGGCGGCGGAGACGTTCTGGACCACCATGTCGAGGTTGATCTGCGCGTCGGCGAGCGCCTCGAAGATCCGGGCCGCCTCACCGACCTTGTCCGGCACGCCGACCACGGTGATCTTGGCCTCGCTCCGGTCGTGCGCAACCCCCGCGATGATGGCCTGCTCCATGTTGTCCACCTCTGTGTCGTCGGTGATCCAGGTGCCGGTCTTCTTGCTGAACGACGACCGCACGTGGATGGGCATCTGGTACCGGCGGGCGTACTCCACGCACCGCAGGTGAAGGATCTTGGCGCCGCTGGCGGCCATCTCGAGCATCTCCTCGTAGGAGATCCGGTCGCGCTTGCGCGCGGAGGAGACGATCCGCGGGTCGGCGGTGAAGACACCGTCGACGTCGCTGTAGATCTCGCAGACCTCGGCGTTCAGCGCCGCGGCAAGGGCGACGGCCGTGGTGTCGGAGCCGCCGCGGCCGAGCGTGGTGATGTCCTTGGTGTCCTGGCTGACGCCCTGGAAGCCCGCGACGATCGCGATCGCGCCGGCGGCGAGGGCCTTCTCTATCCGGCCGGGCGTGACGTCGATGATCTTCGCCTTGCCGTGGGCGCTGTCGGTGATCACGCCGGCCTGGCTGCCGGTGAACGACTGCGCCTCCTGGCCGAGGTTGCCGATCGCCATCGCGAGCAGCGCCATCGAGATCCGCTCACCCGCGGTGAGCAGCATGTCGAGCTCGCGGCCCGCAGGGAGCGGGGAGACCTGCTGGGCGAGGTCGATCAGCTCGTCGGTGGTGTCCCCCATCGCCGAGACCACCACGACCACGTCGTGACCGGCGCGCTTGGCCTCCACGATGCGCTGTGCCACACGCTTGATGCCTGCGGCGTCGGCAACGGAGGAGCCGCCGTACTTCTGCACGACAATGCCCACGGTTCTCCTCAGGAATGGTCGAGATCTGGTCGGGGGGGACGCCCCTGATTCTACTGGCCGAGTCGTCTCGCCCCGACCGCGCGACGGATCACAAGACAGGGCGATCACCCGGACTCCGCAGGAAGATTTCCTGTCAGTGCGGCCGCACCGGCCGCTGTAGATTAAGGATTTGCGGTCTCCAGCAGCTCGTCGGCGGCAGCCACCTGGTCCTGCTCGCTCTCGAACTCAGCGTCGAGGCGGTCATGGGAGACCACCGACTGCAGCGCCCGCAGCGCCCCGCTGGCCTCGTGCCCCCACGAGGAGACGTACGAGAACTGCCACCACCACAGCGCCTCGTCGACGCGGCCGGCCTTGTAGTGGCGCAGGCCGTGGGCGAGCGCCGTGGCGATGCTGGTGAGGTCGTCCGACAGCAACGAGGGCGCGAGCTCCGGCGGATCGACGTACGGGTCGAAGACCTCGGTGTAGGCGTCCACCCCCTCGAGCAGCACCGCCAGGCGCAGCCGCATCTCGTCGAGGTCGGGGTCGGGCCCGGCGTCGGGCTCGTAGGTCTCCGCGGTCTCGAAGTCGGTCTGCACCCCGAGGCGAGCACCGGCGAGGAGCACCTGGCTGACCTCGAGCAGGAGCAGCGAGACGGCGTGGCCGCCGGTCGCCTCGCCCCGGGCGATCGCCTGCAGGGCGAGCAGGAAGCTCTCCACCTGGTCGGCGATCTGCTGCGCGAAGTCCTCGAGCTCGCTGTGCAGCCCTGTCTCCGCGGTCCGCGCGGTCTGTTCAGTCATCGACGGCTCGCCTCCCTTCGAACGCCCTGCCCAAGGTGACCTCGTCGGCGTACTCGAGGTCACCGCCTACGGGCAGTCCACTAGCAAGTCGCGTCACGCGCAAGCCCATGGGCCGCAGCAGCCGCGTGAGGTACGTCGCGGTCGCCTCTCCCTCGAGGTTCGGGTCGGTCGCCAGGATCACCTCGGTCACCACCCCGTCGGCGAGCCGGCTCATCAGCTCACGGATCCGCAGGTCGTCCGGACCGACGCCCTCGATCGGCGAGATCGCTCCGCCGAGCACGTGGTACCTCCCCCGGAACTCCCGGGTCCGCTCGATCGCGACCACGTCCTTGGACTCCTCGACCACGCAGATCACCGACGAGTCGCGGCGCTGGTCGCGGCAGATCCGGCACAGCTCGTCCTCGGCGACGTTCCCGCACACCGAGCAGAAGGTGACCTTGTCCTTGACCTCGAGCAGCACCTCGGCGAGGCGGCGCACGTCGACGGGGTCGGCCTGCAGGATGTGGAAGGCGATCCGCTGGGCACTCTTGGGACCCACCCCGGGGAGCCGACCGAGCTCGTCGATGAGGTCCTGGACGACACCTTCGTACATCAGAAGCCGAGCTGTCCGCCCGGCGTCTCCTCACCGAACCCGCCCGCGAGCGGGCCGAGCTTCTGGGAGGCCAGCGCGTCGGCCTGTGCCTTGGCGTCGCGGTACGCCGCGACGATCAGGTCCTCGAGGTCCTCGGTCTCCTCAGGGTCGAAGGAGCCCTTCTTGATCGAGACACCGACCAGCTCGCCGGTGCCGTTCAGGGTCACCGACACGAGGCCGTCGCCGACGGTGCCGGTAACGGTCGCGTCGGCCAGCTCGGCCTGGGCGTCCATCATCTGCTGCTGCATCTGCTGGGCCTGCTGCAGCAGCGCGTTGACGTCGAATCCGCCCTCGCCGAACGGGTTTGCCTCGGTCATGTGTTCGTCCTCTTGCTCGTCGTGGTCGAGTGCTCGCCGGGTGCGCTCACTCGTGCTTGATCTCCTCGATGATGCGCGCCCCGAGCTCACGCTCGAGCAGCTCGGCACCGGCGAGGTTGCCGTCGTCGGCGTCCGGGTCGTCGCGGTCGACGTCGTCGTCGGAGACGGTCGGACCGCCGTGCTGCACACTGCCGGGCGCGCGGGTGCTCTGGATCGCCGAGCGGGCCGAGGCGATCGCGCCGGGGTCGACCGGCATCCGGGGCGGCGGGGGCTGGTCCGCGCCCGGCGCGGGCGCCTGCGGCGCCTCGGGCTGCTGCGGCGCAGCAGGCGGCCCGGGGACGCCGGGGTCGACCGCCGGCCGGACCACCCGCGGCTCGTTGTCGGGGTCGGCCCCGGGCTGAGCCGACGGGTCGACGATCGCCTCGATCCGCCAGTCGCGACCGATCACGTCGATCGCGGCCTGGCGCAGGATCTCCTCGCTGCCGCCGCTGACGAACGAGTTGCGGGCGCCGGCGTTGACCAGTGCGATCGTCAGCGTCTTGTCGTCGACCGCGGCGACCTGGGCGTTCTGGCTGAGCAGGATCCAGGTGTAGCGACGTTTGGTCTTCACCGCCTCGAGCAGGTCCGGCCACAGGCGGCGCACCTCCACCAGGCCCAGTCCACCGGACTGCGGCGCGGCCGGCTCCGTCGGCTGCGCGGCAGGTTGTCCCGGGGACTGGTCGACGGGCGGCTGGGCGGGCGCGGAGGTCTCGGCGCGCTGGGGCTCGGGCCGAGTCGGCGCCGGGGCATCGGACGCCGGGGTCGGTTCGACCTGGGCCGCTGCGGCCGGGGCGCCGGAGCCGCGGACCTGCTCGGCGGGCGCCGGCCCGGACGCGGTCTCCCCGCGACCTGGCTGACCGGTGGGCTCGGCCCGGACCGGCTCGGCGTCTCGAGGCTCGGCCGCGGGGGAAGGGCCGGGCCCCTGGGGCGCCGGCTGCGCTGGGGCCGGCTGGCCGGCCGACGCAGGGGTCGGCCAGTCCGGAGCCTGGGCCGGCTGGCGCGGCGGCGCGGCCGGTGCGGCGGGCCGGGGCTCGTGCGTGGTCGCAGGCGGGACCTGGCGCGCCGCCGGCGCGTTCGGAGCCGGCGCATGCTGGGGAGACGTCGAGGGCGGGCCGCCCTCGATCGCGACCCGGCGCTCGAGACGGTCCAGGCGAGCCAGCACGCCGGAGGTGGAGTCGTCGGAGGCCGGAAGCAGCACCCGGGCGCAGATCAGCTCGAGCAGGAGCCGCGGAGCGGTCGCGCCGCGCATCTCGGTGAGTCCCGCGGCGACCAGGTCGGCCGAGCGCGTCAGCTCCGACCGGCCGAACCGGGCCGCCTGGGCCACGAGTCGCTCGCCCTGGTCCTCGGGTACGTCGATCAGGCCCGACGCCGGAGCATCGGGGACAGCGGAGATGATCACCAGGTCACGCAGCCGCCGCAGCAGGTCCTCGGTGAAGCGGCGCGGGTCCTGGCCGGTCTCGATGACCTTGTCGACCACGCCGAAGACGGTGGCGCCGTCGTGGGCGGCGAAGGCGTCGACGACCTCGTCGAGCAGAGCGTCCGGGGTGTAGCCCAGCAGCCCGGTGGCGAGCTCGTAGGTCACCCCGTCTGCGCCGGCACCGCCGAGCAGCTGGTCGAGCACGGAGAGCGTGTCACGGGCCGAACCACCACCGGCTCGCACCACGAGCGGCAGCGCCGCAGGCTCGATCCGGACCCCTTCCTTCTCGCAGATCTCGGAGAGGTAGGACGAGAGCAGCCGCGGCGGGATCAGCCGGAACGGGTAGTGGTGCGTGCGGGACCGGATCGTCCCGATCACCTTGTCCGGCTCGGTGGTGGCGAAGATGAACTTCAGGTGCGGTGGCGGCTCCTCGACGAGCTTCAGCAGCGCGTTGAACCCCTGCGTCGAGACCATGTGGGCCTCGTCGATGATGTAGACCTTGTAGCGGCTGGCGACCGGGGCGAAGAACGCCCGCTCCCGCAGGTCTCGGGCGTCGTCGACACCGCCGTGGCTGGCGGCGTCGATCTCGATCACGTCGACCGAGCCGGGGCCGCCTCGGGCCAGGTCGCGACAGGACCGGCACTCCCCGCAGGGGTCGGCGACCGGCCCCTGCTCGCAGTTCAGCGCCCGGGCGAGGATCCGGGCGCTGGTGGTCTTGCCGCAGCCACGGGGCCCGGAGAACAGGTAGGCGTGGTTCACCCGGTTGTTGGCCAGCGCCGTGCGCAGCGGCGTCGTGACGTGGTCCTGGCCGATGACCTCGGCGAACGTCTCGGGCCGGTAGCGGCGGTAAAGGGCGAGGGGGGCTTCCACGTCCTGCACCCTAACTACCCCCACCTACAGCCGGTAGCCGGATCGGCGTACCGACCGCCTCTGGAGACGAAAAGGCCCCCCGCGCACCCGACAGAGCTCACTGACCCTTGCTGCCTTCCGGCCCTGGGGGAGTTGGGCGAGATGCCGCCGCACGGGGGGTTGCCGCAGAGTCTAGGCCAGTGCCCCCGAGCGTCCCAAGCCGGGCGGATTTCTCCCAGCCCGGGCGGGACCGGTAACCTCTCCCGCGGAGGATTCGCCTAGTGGCCTATGGCGCTCGCTTGGAAAGCGGGTTGGGTTAACGCCCTCAGGGGTTCGAATCCCCTATCCTCCGCCACGCGCCGAATGCCGGGCCTCCCCCGAGGGGCGGCCCGGCATCGGTTGGGGGATCAGCCGACCACGTGGATCCTGGTGCGCAGCAGCGTGGTGTTGCCGGCCCTGTCCTGGACCTTCATCACCAGCACGTACCCACCGGGCTCGCAGAGCTTCTTGTCGAGGTCGCGGCCGTTCCAGTGCCTGGTCACCAGGCCCTTGCCGGACCACTTCGGACCGAACTGCTTGACCAGCTTGCCCTCGTGCCGGATGAAGAAGGTCACCCTCGACCGCTCGTTGATCCGCAGCCGCAGCATCAACCGGTCCCGGTCCCCGAGGTCGAGCACGAACGGGCCCTTGCCCATCCGCCGCTTGGCCACCGCCGGGGTCTCGTCCACGATCGTCACCGTGTCGGCCTTGGCCGGCGCCTTCTCGACGTTGCCCGCGACATCGGTGGCCACCGTGTAGAACCGGTAGGCCCCTTCACCCGCGGACGCGGTGTAGCCGAACACCTTGTCGATCGCAGGCCCGGCGTCGGTCGCGACCTTCGTGTACGACGCCGCACCCGGCGTCTTCACGAACAGCTCGACCTTGGCCAGACCCGAACCGGCCTTCTCGTCGCGGGCGGTGTACCGCACCTTGAACGAGTCGTGCCGGGCGAACCGCGGCGACATCGCCTTCGACACCGGAGCGGCCACGTCGGTGACGACCGGACCCGGCTTGGCATACTCGGTCACCGCATCCGGCGTCGCCGGAACGGCCTCGATGTTCCCGGACTTGTCGGTCGCCACCGTGTAGAAGGCGTAGTCACCCTCCACGCCACCGGAGGCGAACGCGAACTTCCCGTCCAGGCTCGTGGTGTCCACCCCCGCCGAGACGAACGTCGCCGCACCCGGCAACTTCACGAACAGCTCCACCTTGGCCACACCCGAGGAGTCGTCGGTCGCGGTGTAGGTGACCTCCCAGGCCGCTGCCGTCGACACTGCCGGAGCGGACGCCTTCGACACAGGAGCCGTCGTGTCCGACCCGGAGATCGGGCCCGGAGGAGGCGGAGGCGGCGCAGGCGGAGTGATCACCTCGCCCGTGGTGTTGCGCACGTAGACGCTCGGCTCGATCGAGGTGGGCGCCTCGGGTTCGGGCTCCTCGGTCGCCGCGACGGTCGGGACGCTGGACTCGTGGCCACCACCACCACCGCCCTCGTCCTCACCCTCCTCGGCGACCTCGTGGCCGTCGAGGTTGCCGTTCGACACGAAGGCGACCGAGTTGCCGTCCAGGTCGATGGCGGGGTCCGCTCCGTTGGTGGGGACGATGGTCGCCCCCTCCTCACCGTGGCTGTCGGCGCGGTAGCCGGTCGCCTCGAACGCGTCCGGGTCGTCGTTGGCGACGCTCATCCGCTCGATCGAGAACGCGATGGCAGCCAGGCCGACCCGGTAGATGTCGACCGGCTCCTGCCACTCGTCGTCCTCCTCCGTGGCGGGGTCTCCCTCGTCCAGCCAGCCGTTCTCGTCATCTGCGGTCAGAGCAGCCTTGGACTCGAAGACGACGAACCTGCCGTTGCCGCTGAGCACCGGCCCGAGGCCGACGTTCGGCGTGATGTCGCCGGCTTCACCTTCGCCACCGCCCCCGGCCTCAGGCGGCTTCCCGCCACCCTCCTCGGCCTGGGCGGCCACCTCGGGCTCCACGATCGGCTCGGGGTTCTCGAGGTCGACCTGCTCGCCGTCCTCGTCGAGGCTGACCCGCACCGTCGTACCCGCGGTGAGGTCGCGGACGAACGCGTCGGTGTCCTCGTTGGTGTCGCCGGCCACCAGGTTGGTGGCGTCGGACTCGAAGGCGACGTACCGACCGTCATCGCTGATGCTGGGCCCGTACGCCGGCGCACTGGCGCCGTCTCCGAAGACGACGGTGTCCGCTGTGACCCCGACCTCCGGGGGCAGTCCGACGCTGACCGGCGTGGTGGTCCCGGCGGTCAGGTCGCGCACGTACACCTGCTGGAAGGTTGTGGTCTCGCCCTCCTCAGCCGCTGCCGCAAGGTCACTGTGGTCGCCCTCACCGCCCTCCTCGATGCCCTGCAGGACCGAGGCGTCAGACGCGAAGGCCACGTAGCGTCCGTCTGCGGTGATGTCGGGCTTGATGCCGGCGCCGTTGATCACCTTGTCGTCGTCGGTGACGCTCACCATGGTGGTCTCGCCGGCCACGCGGTCGCGGACGTAGACCTTGTTCGGAGCGCCGCCCTCCTTGCCCGGCACGGCGTCGTCGTCCAGCTCCTTGTCCATGGACTGGAACGCCACGTACCGCCCGTTGCCGCCGAGCGAGGCGTAGTCGTTGATCCCGGTCGCCTTCGCTCCGTCGTCGCCGACGCTGACCAACTCGGCAGCGGCGTTGGCCTTCTGCCACTCCAGGGCGTACACCGCCTGGCCGGTGCCGGTGTGGCCGCCTCCGTACTGCGTCCAGGCGATCACCTTGCCGTCCGCACTGATCGCCGGGTTGAACAACGACCCCACAGCCAGGCGCACGGCCGGCTTGGCTCACGCCCGGCCGAACCGCCGTCGTCACTGGCCCACTCCGTGACAGCGGGTGATGCGCTTGCGCTCTCGTCCACGGCCGAGGCCGGCAAGAGCACGCTGCCCGAGGCGACGAGCACCGAGGCCGTCAGGCAGACAAGGGATTTGGTGCGCTTCATCGAGAAGCCCCTCCCGTGTGTAGATAGCCCCCCACACACCCGAGAACAGGCTTAGCACCAGCGTGGGTGCTCACTCGGATATCGGACAGAACGGAAGGTCCTTCACATGGCGCACGCATGCGTCACCGCGCATGCACCCTTGGTCCCCATCGAGATCAACCGGCGAAACCGCCCAGGACCGGTCAAGTACGGCTCAGGCGTACGCCGTACCGATCTTGAGGTTGTACGACGGGACGTCGGCCATCGACATCGTGGCCTCGTAGGTGCGCCGGTAGCCGGTGTGCTCGATCCGCCAGCCGTCCTCGGTGCGCACGTAGCGGTCCTCGTAGATCGCCGCACCTTCCAGCACCAGCCGGTGCTCGGGCATCAGCACCTTGTCCTCGAGGTACCAGACCCCGCGCGCCCGATCGCCGTCGACGGCGATCTCCGGGTGGTGGCACTGGTGAAGCGTGATCATCTGCGGCCCGAGCGAGTCACGCATGAAACCGACGAGCGAGTCCCTGTCGGGGAAGGCCAGCCCCTCGCCGTAGTCCCCGGTCGCCTCGGGCACGAAGACCCGCTCGAACTCGTCCCACTGCTTGAGGTCCAGGGTACGCAGGTAGCGGTACTTCAGCTGCTTGATCGCCTCGACCGCGAGAAGCCCCTGGACGTCCATGCCTGCCTCCGCAAAACTGGAACGAGTTCTAGTTCGCCGAACCTAGTCCCCCTCGCGACCCGGCGTCAACGACGGCGGCGTGCCGTACCGAAGACGCCGCGCAGCACCTCGCGCACGGCGGTCCGGGCCAGGTCCTTGGCGACCGGAGAGGTGAGGATGTCGTGCACCACGCTGCCCTGCTCCTGCGGCGCCGGCGCCGACTTCTTGGGGTAGCGGATCTTGGCCTCGGCCGGGGCCTCTTCAGGCGCCTCGTCCGCAGCGGCGCCGCCGGCCTCGAGCTTGCGCGCCAGCATCTCGTGGGCCGAGTCCCGGTCGAGCGCCTCGGCGTACCTCGCCTGCAGCGGCGAGGCGGCGACGATGCCGTCCAGCACCTCCTGGTCGGCCGGACTCATCCGCGACTCGGGTGCGCGCACCAGGGTCCAGGCCACCGGCGTGGGCGCGCCGCGCTCGCTCATCACGGTCACCACCGCCTCACCGATGCCGAGCGAGGTGATCACCTCGCCGAGGTCGGCGTAGCCGGAGGTCGGGTAGGTGTTCACCGTCGCCTTCAGCGCCTTGGCGTCGTTGGGCGTGTGGGCGCGCAGCTGGTGCTGCACCCGGGATCCGAGCTGGGCCAGGACGTCGTCGGGTACGTCGGTCGGGCTCTGGGTCACGAAGAAGACCCCGACGCCCTTGGAGCGGATCAGCCGCACGGTCTGCGCGATCGCCTCGAGGAACGCCTTGGAGGCGTCCTTGAACAGCAGGTGCGCCTCGTCGAAGAAGAACACCAGCTTGGGCTTGTCGATGTCGCCGACCTCGGGCAGGTCGTTGAAGAGGTCGGCGAGCAGCCACATCAGGAACGTGGAGAACACCGCCGGCCGGTCCTGGAGCCGGGGCAGCTCGACGAGGGAGATCACCCCGCGGCCGTCGGGGGCGACCCGGATCAGGTCGGCGGTGTCGAGCTCCGGCTCGCCGAAGAAGGCGTCGGCGCCCTGGTCGGAGAACGCGATCAGCTCGCGCAGGATCACCCCGGCCGTCGACGTCGACAGGCCACCGAGGTTCTTCAGGTCGGCCTTGCCCTCGTCGGAGACCAGGAACTGCACCACGGCGCGGAGGTCGGCGAGGTCGAGCAGCGGCAGGCCGGCCTGGTCGGCGTAGTGGAACACCAGCCCGAGCGAGGACTCCTGCGTGTCGTTGAGGCCGAGCACCTTCGACAGCAAGGTGGGCCCGAACGACGAGATCGTCGCGCGCAGCGGCACCCCGCTGCCCTCGCCGCCGATCGCGAACAGCTCGACGGGGAACCCGGTGGCCTGCCACCCGTGGCCGACGGACTCCGAACGGGCCTGGATCTTCTCACCGGCCTCCCCGGGCACCGCGAGTCCCGACAGGTCGCCCTTGATGTCGGCGGCGAAGACCGGGACGCCGTGCGCCGACAGCTGCTCGGCGAGCAGCTGCAGGGTCTTGGTCTTGCCGGAGCCGGTGGCCCCGGCAACGAGGCCGTGCCGGTTCACCATCGCCAGCGGGATGCGCACCGGCGCAGAGCCCACGACCTGGTCCGGGCCGAGCATCAAGGCTCCGAGCTCCAGGACCGGACCGTCGAACGCGTATCCGCTGGTCACCGCGGCGGTGATCGTCGCGGTGGGCTCCTCGCTGCTCATTGCCGCAGCCTATGCTGGCCGCTGTGATCTTCAAGCGCGTGGGCGAGAGCCGCCCCTACCCGGACCACGGCCTGTCGCCGCGGGACTGGGCCGAGCTCCCACCGCGCCAGGTGCGGCTCGACGAGCTGGTCACGACCAAGGACATCCTTCACCTCGGCGCGCTGCTCGACGAGGACTCGACGTTCTTCGGCGACCTGTTCGCCCACGTCGTCGAGTGGAAGGGCGAGCTCTACCTCGAGGACGGCCTGCACCGCGCCCTTCGCGCGGCCCTCCAGCAGCGACAGGTGCTCCACGCTCGTGTGCACGTGATGGAAGGCTGACGTCATGAGCCCTCGTCACGTCACCACCGCGGTCACGATGTTCGTGCTGGTGGGGCTTCTCGTCCTGGGCGCGGTGTGGGGCTGGCGGTCGCTGTTCGCGGAGCTCCCCGAGACCGACGTCGTCGCCGAGGAGCCGACCCCGACGTGCGTGGTCAAGACGGTCGACGCCGGCGAGAAGATCCGCTCCGAGCAGATCCGGGTCAGCGTGTTCAACGCCGGTGGTCGCTCCGGGCTCGCCGGCCGGACCCTCGACGCGCTCATGGAGCGCGGCTTCCTGCCCGGTGACGTCGGCAACGCCCCCTCGGACGTCAAGGTGCGCAAGGTGGCCGTCTGGTCGACGGAGGAGAACGACGCCGAGGCCCGCCTGGTCGCTCGTCAGTTCGGGCCGAAGGTGAAGGTCCGTTTCTCCGACGAGGACCTCGGCGCCGGGGTCGACGTGATCGTCGGCAACGACTTCAACCGGCTGGCCAAGGCGCCTCGGTCCCTGACGATCAAGAACCCGGTCGAGGTCTGCGAGCCGGTCGCGCCCTCCGCACCGGCCGACTGAGCTCAGTCCTCGGCCCACCACCGCACGAGCCGACCCGCGCGGGACACCTTGCGCAGCCGCTCCTCGGTCTCCTCGCGCAGCTTGCGGGGCGCGACGACGAGCAGGTCGTCGCCGCGCCGCAGCACGGTGCGGTCGGCCGGCACCAGGGTGTTGCCGTCACGCACGATGAGGGTGACCGAGGCCCCGTGCGGCAGCCGCAGCTCGCCGACCTCGACGCCGGCCAGCCGCGACTTCCCGGAGATCGACACCACCAGCAGGTCGGCGGCGATCCGCTCCAGCGGCGCGGCCTCCACCTCGAGGTCGCGCGCCTCACCGGCGTAGGCGACGTGCAGCTTCTTGGCCACCCAGGGCAGCGTGGGCGCGGTGAGGAGCGTGAAGATCACGACCATCACGAACACGATGTCGAACAGCTCGGTGGCGTCCTCCACCTCGTTGGCCAGCGGGATGGTGGTCAGCACGATGGGTACGGCGCCACGCAGGCCGGCCCACGACAAGAACGCCTCCTCGCGCCAGTTCAGGCGACACGCCCACGAGCAGGCGACGACCGACAGCGGGCGCGCGAGCACGGTCAGGATCAGGCCGGCCGCGACGGCGTACCCGACATGGGCCAGCGAGATCCGCTCGGGCGAGGCGAGCAGGCCGAGCATGACGAACAGGCCGATCTGCGCGATCCAGGCCACACCCTCGGAGAAGGACCGGGTGGCGGCACGGTGCGGCAGCTCGGAGTTCCCGAGGACGAGCGCTGCGGTGTAGACCGCAGCGAAGCCGGACGCGTGGATCGCGGCGGCCCCCGAGTAGGCCAGGATCGCGTGGGCGAGGACCGCGATCGGGTAGAGCCCGGAGGCGGGCAGCGCGATCCGGCGCATCACCCAGGCGCCACCGAACCCGACGGCCAGGCCGGCCAGCACCCCGACCACGAGCTCGTAGACCACGATCCCGGCGAAGCCCAGGACGCCCTGGTCGAGCGCCGCGCCGGTGCTGACCAGGGTCACCAGCAGCACGGTCGGCGCGTCGTTGAGACCGGACTCGGCCTCCAGCACACCCAGCACCTGGCGCGGCAGGGGCACCCTCCTGAGCACCGAGAACACCGCGGCGGCGTCGGTGGGCGAGGTCACCGCCCCGAGCAGGACCGCGAGCTGCCAGTCGAGCCCGAGCAGGTAGTGCGCCCCGACCGCGACGACCGCGACGCTGACGCCTACGCCGAGCGTCGCCAGCGCAGCGCCCATCCGCATGGAGGGCTTGATCTCCTGCCACTGCGTGGTCAGGCCACCTTCGGCGAGGATCACGACGAGGGCGGCGAACCCGAGGGCGTGCGCGACGTTGGCGTCGGTGAGGTTGAACCCAGGGCCCATCTCCCCGAGCAGAACACCCATGAGGAGGTAGATCAGCAGGCTGGGCAGGCCCACCCGGACCGAGGCCCGGACCGCGAGGATCGCAAGGAGCATCACGACGGACGCGGCCAGGAGTACGACGTTGAGCTGGTGCACGTCGAAGCTCACGCGCACCTCCGACGTCGCTGGTCCCTGGGGCTTCATCCTATGGCGCGCGGTTACGGTGACCCTTATGCAGCACGCCGACGCACACCGCCTGAAGGTGGCCACCCGGGCAGCCGTCCCACCGTTCCACGTCATGGACCTGCTCGCCGCGGCGGCCGAGCGGCAGCGCTCGCACGGGGACCTGCTGAACCTCGTCGCCGGGCAGCCGTCGACCCCGGCACCGCGCCCGGTGAAGGAGGCGGCGAAGCGCGCACTCGAGGAGGACGTCCTCGGCTACACGGTCGCACTGGGGATCCCCGAGCTGCGGCAGGCGATCGCCGGCCACCACCGCCGCGTGCACGGGATCGACGTCGACATCGAGGACGTCGTGGTCACCACCGGCTCCTCGGGTGGCTTCCTGCTGGCGTTCCTGGCCGCGTTCGACGCCGGCGACCGGGTGGCGATCGCCCGCCCTGGCTACCCCTGCTACCGCAACGTCCTCACCTCGCTGGGCGTGGAGGTGGTCGAGCTGCCCACCGGGCCGGAGTCACGCTTCCAGCCGACGGTGGCGATGCTCGAGGCCCTGGACCGCCCGGTCGACGGGCTCGTCGTGGCCAGCCCGGCGAACCCGACCGGCACGATGCTCGCCCCCGAGGAGCTCGCCGCGCTGGCCGGATGGTGCGAGGCCAACGGTGTGCAGCTGGTGAGCGACGAGATCTACCACGGCATCGAGTACGCCCACCCCAAGCAGCACGCGTCGGCCTGGCAGACCTCGCGCGAGGCGGTGGTGTTCCACTCCTTCTCGAAGTACTTCTCGATGACCGGGTGGCGGCTGGGCTGGATGCTCGTGCCGGAACGGCTGCGCCGTGCGGTCGACGTACTCACCGGGAACTACACGATCTGCCCCCCGGTGCTGTCGCAGCACGCGGCGGTCGCGGCGTTCACGCCGGAGTCGTACGCCGAGGTGGACGCGCATGTCGCGCGCTACGCGGAGAACCGCGCGCTGCTCCTCGACGGGCTACCCCGACTGGGGATCACCCGGCTCGCCCCGGCCGACGGGGCGTTCTACGTCTATGCCGACGTGTCCCACCTGACCGCCGACTCGATGCGCCTGTGCCACCGGCTGCTGGCCGACACCGGCGTCGCCACGGCGCCGGGCATCGACTTCGACACCGTCGACGGAGGCAAGTTCCTGCGGTTCTCGTTCGCCGGGGCGCCCGCGGAGATCAGCGAGGCGCTGGAGCGCATGGACTCCTGGCTACCGACCATCGTGAGCTGACGCAGCGAGACGATCGTCCGCTCGAGCAGGCCGACCAGCTGCTCCTCCGGCTCCGGGACGCAGGCCTCGGAGAGGCCCAGCACCGCCTGGTGCACGACGGCCGGCGCGCCCCGCACCACGAACGCGTCGCGCCTGCCCATGGTCATCTGCATGAAGTCCCGGGCCCACTTCTCGGCCTCGGGCACGAGCGCCAGGGTCGCCTGCGCCCGGGGCGAGAGCCAACCGCTGGGCAGCCCGTCGTGCTCGGCGAGCGCCGCCTCGCTGCGGAGGATGCCGACGGCAGCGGCCCGCTGCCGCGACATCGACACCAGCGGCAGCGCGGTGAGCGCCGCCTCGCGCGCGATCCACACGTCCATCCGGCGGTCGTCCCCGTTGAGGTGGACCACCAGGGGGATCAACGGAACAAGCCGCTGGCGGGCGGCGTCGCCGATCCGGTCGTTGATCTCGCGGGCCATCGCGGCCAGCAACGGGTGGGTGCAGCGGGGATGGTCCGACCAGCGCTCGCCGGCCAGGTAGGAGGCCATCTCCATGAAGCACGCCCCCTTGCGGGGGTTGCGGTGCCGGCCCGGGGACAGCGTCGGCATGAAGTCGGGGACACGCGTGGAGTTCGGCATCGGACCAGCTCCCTCACCGGAGTTCGCGGACCCTTACCAGTAAACGACTGATCCTCGCCCAGGGGAAGACGCCGGAGTGAGACAGGGGCTGGCCCATGTCCGGGAGGGTGGGCCAAGGTGGCCGGATGGACGCAGCAGTGCGCAACCCGGTCCGGTACGACCCGCTGGACCCGGAGTTCCTTGCCGACCCCTACGCCACCTACCGCGAGCTGCGAGACCACGACCCGGTCCACCGACACGAGGACCCACCGTTCTTCGCGCTCTCCCGGTTCGAGGACGTGTGGGACGCCGTGCGCGACCCCGGGCTGTTCTCCTCGGCGCAGGGGCTGACCTTCTACCCCGACGAGATCGAGGCGCTCGGCCTGGCGCCCACGATCGTGATGCTCGACCCGCCCCGGCAGACCCAGCTGCGCCGGCTGGTCAGCCACGGCTTCACTCCGCGCCGGATCGCCGCGCTCGAGGAAGGTATCCGCGAGTTCGTCAACGGCCGGATCTCGCTGATGGAGGAGAAGGCCGGGACCGGTGCGCCGGTCGACCTGCACCAGGACCTCTCCGCGCCGCTGCCGACCTTCGTGCTGGCCGACCTGCTCGGCGTCCCCGCGGCGGACCGCGCCCGGTTCGGGCCGTGGGTGAAGGCGCTCACCACCCTGCAGGACAACGGCTTCGACAGCTCCTCGATCGTCGCCGCGCCCGATGCGGTCGCGGAGATGTTCGAGTACTTCACGCACGTGATCGCTGCCCGCCGCGCCGAACCTCGTAACGACCTGATCAGTGCGCTGGTGACCGCCGAGGTCGACGGCGAGCGGCTCGGTGACTGGGACATCCTCGGCTTCTGCTTCGTGATGGTTGCCGGCGGCAACGACACGACGGCCAACCTGATCTCCCACGGCGTGATGCTGCTCGACTCCGACCACGCGCAGCGCGAGCGGCTGGTCGCCGACATGTCGCTGGTTCCGAACGCGGTGATGGAGTTCTTGCGGCTCGAGGGTTCGGTGCAGGGCCTGGCGCGTACGACGACCGCCCCGACCGTCGTACGCGGGGTGGAGATCCCCGAGGGCGCCAAGGTGCTGCTGATGTACGCCTCGGCCAACCGGGACGAACGGGAGTTCGGGCCGACCGCCGACCGGCTCGACATCACCCGCGACATGCCGCGGCACCTCGGCTTCGGCAGCGGGCCGCACTTCTGCATCGGCAACCACCTGGCGAAGCTGCAGGCCCGGGTGGCGTTCGAGGAGCTCCTGCGACGCCAGCCGGGCATCGGCGTGGACGTCACGGCCGGCGAGCGGGTGCGCGCACCGTTCACGCGCGGCTGGGTGAGCCTGCCCGCCACAGGCGTGAGCTGCTAGGCCGGCTACCTAGGTCTGAGCGCCGGCGAACAGCGCCGACAGGTCCAGCGAGTGCACGTGCCGCCGGCTGGCGAGCTCGACGTACTCCCGGGCGAGCGCGTCCTTGCCGAAACCGAGCACGGTGCTGAGCAGACCGATCGCCTCGGCGAGCTCGTCGGCGGGGACGTCGGCGACGACCCGCGACCACGCGGCGCCCTCGAGGGCGTTGAACGCGGCCTGGACCTCGGCGATGTCGAAGCCCTGGTTGAAGCGCTCGGTCGCCACCTGCGTGGCGTAGGAGCTGATCGCGGCCAGGTCGCGGGCCTCGATCGCTGCGACCACGAGCCGGAACAGGTCGGCGAGCCGGTCCCGGGTGAACGCCTCGCCGGCGGTCTCGTAGTGGGTGCTGTGCACGCGCTGAAGGGTCGAGTACGCCAGGTCGAGGACGTCGTGCTCGGCGTCGCGCAGCAGGACATGGAGCTGCATGTGGGTGCCTCCTCGGTTCAGCTCCATCGTCCCAGGGCAGGCCGGATCGCGCGGCGAACGTGACGCGTCAGACGCCCGCCACCACGGGCTTGTCGAGCTCGACGAGGTAGCGCCACAGCGGCAACCGGCGGGCCCCGCTGCGCGTCGTGGTCAGGACTCAGGAGTGGCCGGTCGGGCCGGCGTCTCCCGGGGCGTTCCTGGTCGGCTCGGCATCCTGGTCCTCGGTGTCGGCCGGGGTGCCCTCGACGGTCTGCCCTTCGGCGACGGTGCCGTCCGGGGCCTCCTCGCCGGGTGCGTTCTGGGTGGGCTCGGCGTCCTGGTCGTGCTGCTTCTCGGTCATGGTAGGGCGGTACCCGCGGGTGCCGGGGGCATTCCGGCGTCGGGGATCGACGTGCCGCGTGCGCGGGCGGTCAGATCAACAGGCAGGTTGTGCCTGCGAGCTCGGTGGCTGCGCGGGGCCGTCGGTGGGTCATCTGCATCCTGCCTGTTCAGCTGACCACCGAGCGGGCGTCGAGCGGAGACACGAACGGCGCCGCCCCGGAGGACGGCGCCGTTCGACGCGCGGTGGCGGAGGGATTTGAACCCTCGGTGGACTTGCGCCCACAAACGCTTTCGAGGCGTTCTCCTTAGGCCGCTCGGACACGCCACCGCCGATGAGAGTACTAGAACCGGGACCTCGCGCCGAAATCGGGCGTCAGTCCCGCACCCGGTGGGTGGCGAAGAACTCCTGCAGCATCAGCGTGCACTCGTCGGCGAGCACTCCGGAGATCACCTCGGGGCGGTGGTTGAGCCTGCGGTCGCGTACGACGTCCCAGAGCGAGCCGACCGCACCGGCCTTGTCGTCGTAGGCACCGAACACCACCCGCGCCACCCGGGAGAGCACGGCCGCGCCGGCGCACATCGTGCACGGCTCGAGCGTCACCACGAGCGTGCACCCCTCGAGCCGCCACTCACCGCGCACCCGGGCGGCCTCGCGCAGGGCGAGCACCTCGGCGTGCGCCGTGGGGTCGCCGACGGCCTCCCGCTCGTTGCGGCCACGGCCGATCACCGTGCCCTCGGCGTCGAGGACGACGGCCCCGATCGGGACGTCCCCGGTGTCCGGCGCCGAGCGTGCCTCGGCGAGGGCCTCCCGCATCGGGTCGACCCACTCGTCGTACCCTGCCATCAGGTGGCGGGGACCCCGACCACCTCGTTGAACCGGTCACCGAAGCCGACCTTCTCGGCGATGTCGCCGAGCACCTCGTCGGGGTAGAGGTCGTAGTCGTCGAGCAGCGCACCCATGTCCATCGCGCCGAGGCCCAGGTCGGCCAGGATGCCGGCGTCGCCGGCCGGGACCTGCTCGTCCTCGTCGTCGGGGAGCGGGATGCCCAGGAACTCCACCGCGGAGCGGGCGATCGGCCAGTCGGTCGCGGCGGTCACGTCGGAGAGCAGTACCTGTGTGCGGGCACCGGCGACCTTGACCAGCAGGAAGAAGTCCTCGTCGACCGACACCATGCCGAGCGACCCGCCGTCTCCGGGCCAGCGGCGCAGCTCCTCGGCGAACGACTCGATGTCGGTGACCTTCTCGGGCGCGACCTCCTCGACCTGCCAGACACCCTCCTCGCGGTAGGCGACCACCGCGAAGTCGATCCCCTCGGCGAAAGCTTCGGACTGATCGGACATGCAGCCTCCCTGGTAGGTCCCGCAACCCCGATCGTTGCAGATCATCCCGCGTGGCACTAGCCGGATCCGATGACCTAGGTTCTGTCGTATGCGGATCCACGTGGCTGACCACCCCCTCATCGCCCACAAGCTCACGACTCTGCGGGACGAGCGCACCGACTCACCCACCTTCCGCAGGCTCGCCGACGAGCTCGTGACGCTGCTGGCCTACGAAGCCACGCGCGACGTCCGGGTCGAGCAGGTCACCGTGCGCACCCCCGTCTCGGAGGCACAAGGCACCCGCCTCGCCTCCCCCAAGCCGCTGGTCGTGCCGATCCTGCGCGCCGGCCTGGGCATGCTCGACGGCATGATGCGGCTGCTGCCCACCGCGGAGGTGGGTTTCCTCGGCATGGTCCGCAACGAGGAGACGCTGGAGGCCTCGACCTACGCCGAGCGGCTGCCCGAGGACCTGTCGGGCCGGCAGTGCTACGTGCTCGACCCGATGCTCGCCACCGGCGGCACGCTGGCCGCCGCGATCCGGTTCCTCACCGACCGCGGCGCGGACCACATCACCGCGATCTGTCTGCTCACCGCGCCGGAGGGGTGTGACCGGGTGGAGAAGGACCTCGCTGGTCTGGACGTCCCGGTGACCGTGGTGACCGCCGGGATGGACGAGCGGCTCAACGAGCTCGGTTACATCGTGCCCGGCCTCGGCGACGCCGGGGACCGGCTGTACGGGATCGCCGGCGGCTGAGGTCCCGACCCGCGCCTGGTACGACGAACCGCCCGCACGATGTTCGTGCGGGCGGTTCGTCGTTCACGCGTCACATGTCGAAGATCGGAACGGTGCCGGTCGCGATCAGGACCATGATCAGCACCACCAGAAGTCCGAGCACGGCGTAGCTGATGCCCTTGGACTTGGTCTCCTCGGGCGGCTCGGGCGCGTCGTACTTGTGTCCACCATCCATGGCGATGACCTCCAGTCATCTGCGGCAGTAGGACCCTCCCCGCCCGCGAGTCTAGCGGCTCAGAGACTCTTCACCGCCGCCAGGAGCTTCGACAGCGAGTCCTTGGCGTCACCGAAGAGCAGCGTGGTCTTCGGGTCGAAGAGCAGCTCGTTCTCGATCCCGGCGAAACCGGGCCGCATCGAGCGCTTCATGAAGACGATCTGCTGCGCCTCGTCGGCGTTGAGGATCGGCATGCCGTAGATCGGCGCGCTGGGCGTCGTACGCGCGGCCGGGTTCACCACGTCGTTCGCGCCGACCACGAGCACCACGTCGGTCTGCTTGAACTCGGAGTTGATGTCGTCCATCTCCTTGAGCTGCTCGTAGGGCACCTGGGCCTCGGCGAGCAGCACGTTCATGTGACCGGGCATCCGGCCGGCGACCGGGTGGATCGCGTAGTCGACCTTGGTGCCGCGCTCGCCGAGCACGTCGACGAGCTCGCGTAGCGTGTGCTGGGCCTGGGCGACCGCGAGCCCGTAGCCGGGCACGATGATCACCTTGTTGGCGTAGCCGAGCAGGATCGCCACGTCCTCGGGGCCCGCGGAGCGCACCGGGCGGTTCGAGGCCTCACCGGCGCCGAGCGTGGAGCCGCCCTTGAGCGCGCCGAACAGGATGTTCGCGACGCTGCGGCCCATCGCGCCGGCCATCAGCAGGGTCAGGAAGGTACCCGACGCGCCCACGAGCGTGCCGCCGACCAGCAGCACGGTGTTCTCGAGGATGTAGCCGCTGGCGGCCACGGCCAGACCGGTGCCGGCGTTGAGCAGGCTGATCACGATCGGCACGTCCGCGCCGCCCACCGGCAGCACGAGGAGTACGCCGACCAGCAGACCGAGCAGGCCGAGCACGATGCCGATCACCATCGACGGGTCGCTCACGGTCAGCACCGAGAGCACCACCGCCGCGATCACACCGAGCCCGAAGACGATCGGCAGACCCGGGAACACCACCGGCCTGGAGGTCATCAGCTCCTGGAGCTTGGCGAAGGTGATCACCGAGCCGGAGAACGTGATCGAGCCGATGAAGACCGTGAACGCGGTGGCGACGAGGGCGAACGTGCCCGCGTCGTGACCGGCCTCGGTCATCTCCGAGAGCTCGAGCAGCGCTACCAGGGCCGCCGCGCCACCGCCGACGCCGTTGAACAGCGCGACCAGCTGCGGCATCTGCGTCATCTGCACGCGTTGGGCGCCCAGGACGCCGACCACGGAGCCGATCGCGATCGCGACGAGGATCGCGACCACGTTGTCGAGCTCGGCGTAGAAGAAGACGACCACCACCGCGACGGTGGCGCCGATCGCACCCAGGATGTTGCCGGTGCGCGCGTGCTTGGGCGAGGAGAGCCCCTTGAGGGCGAGGATGAAGAAGACTGCCGCAGCGAGGTAGACCAGCTGCACCCAGACGGGAGTCGCGGTCATGCGCCCGCTCCGTTCGTGTCGGCCCCGGCCTTCGCGGCCTTCGGCTTCTTGCGCGTGAACATCTGCAGCATCCGGTCGGTGACCACGAAGCCACCGACCATGTTGACCGTGGCCAGGACGACCGCGATCAGCCCGACGACGAGCTGCACCGTGGACTCGGCGTAGCCGGTCACCAGGATCGCGCCGAGCAGGATGATCCCGTGGATGGCGTTGGCGCCGGACATCAGCGGGGTGTGCAGCGTGGAGGACACCTTGGAGATGACCTCGATGCCGACGAAGACGCTGAGCACGAAGATCGTCAGCCAGACAACCGCCTCACTCACGACGTCACTCCTTCCAGGAGGTTGCGGGTGGGCTCGTGCCACACCTGGCCGTCGCGCGTCACGCAGGACCCGGCCACGATCTCGTCCTCGAAGTCGGGGGCGAAGGCGCCGTCACGGGTCATCAGGGTGACGATGTTGACGATGTTCTGGGCGTACAGCTTGGAGGCGGGGCCGGGCATCTGGCTCGGCACGTTCGCACCGCCCCAGACCTGGGCGTTGCCGACCCGGACGACCTTGCCGGGCTCGGAGCCCTCGACGTTGCCGCCGGTCTCCGCCGCGAGGTCGACCACCACCGAGCCGGGCTTCATCGCCTCGACCATGTCCCGGGTCACCAGCAGCGGGGCCTGGCGGCCGGGGACCGCGGCGGTGGTGATCAGCGCGTCGGCGTTCGCGATGTACGGCGCGAGCAGCTCGCGCTGCCGAGCGGCACGGTCCTCGGTCATCTCGCGCGCGTAGCCACCCGCTCCTTCGAGCGTCTCGAGGTCGAGGTCGATCGACTGGGCGCCCATGGACCTGATCTCCTCGGCGGCAGCCGCGCGGACGTCGTACGCCTTGACGACCGCGCCGAGGCGCTTGGCCGTGGCGATCGCTTGGAGGCCCGCGACCCCGGCACCGAGAACCACGACCTCGGCCGGGGGGACGGTGCCGGCGGCGGTCATGTTCAGCGGGAAGAACCGGCGGAGCATCCCGGCGGCGACGATGGCGCAGCGGTAGCCGGCCACCAGGGCCTGCGACGACAGCGCGTCCATCGACTGCGCCCGGGAGATCCGGGGGACCAGCTCCATGGCGAACGACGTCACGCCGACGTCGCGCAGGTCGCGGACCAGGTCCAGCGACTGCGCGGGCGGCAGGAACGACAACGTCGCCGTGCCACGCGGCAGGCGACGTACCACCAGCGGGTCCAGGGGCTGGACCGAGACGACAAGGTCCGCGCCCTCCAGCGCCGCGCCGGACACCACCGCGCCGGCGAGCGCGTACTCCTCGTCGGAGGCAAGGGCCTCTTCTCCTGCGCCGGGTTCCACGGCGACCTCGTAGCCCAGAGCGGTCAGCTTGCCGACCAGCTCGGGCACGAGGGCCACACGGGCCTCACCCTCGCGCACTTCCTTCGCGACTGCGATCTTCACCCTTGCGAAACTAGAGCACCTGTTTGGGTCTCGCCGCTGAATGTGACCAAGTCGAGCCCGTGTGTCGCCATATCGGGACGAAGGTCCCGTAGGGGACGGACCGTCGCCGCCGTGACGCCGCACGTGGGCGATCGGCGGCCCACATCCAGTGGGACGTGCAACCACTTCCACTTCGCACGCTTCGGCCGCTGCCGGCGGGGCACCATGGGCAGATGCCCACCACCGCCGAGACCCTGCAGGCCAAGCGCACCGAGATCCTCGCCCAGATGGGTCTGCTCGAGCAGAAGCCCACCGACCACGGCTCGATCTCGTTCGGCAAGCGCGTCGGCGAAGGTACGTCGATGGCCGTGGACCGGCTCTCGCAGGTCGCGGTGCACGACAAGCTGCAGGCCACGCTGGCCGACGTGGAGCGGGCGCGGGCCAAGCTCGAGGACGGCAGCTACGGCAGGTGCGACGTCTGCGGTGAGCCGATCGCCGAGGAGCGGCTCGAAGCGCTGCCCTGGGCCGTGCGCTGCGTGAAGGACGCCGCCCGGCGGTGACCGTCGGCGCCAGACCGGCGCGCTCAGCGCAGCGCGAGGTCGACCGCGGCCTCGACGTGCAGGCGGGTCGTCGGGAACACCGGCACCGTCACGTCCTCGGGCCCGACGAGCAGCTCGATCTCGGTGCACCCGAGGATGACCCCTTCGGCGCCGCGCTCGACGAGGCGGGCCATCACCGCTGCGTACGACGCCCGCGAGGACTCCTTCACCATCCCGAGGACGAGCTCGTCGTAGATCACCCGGTGCACCAGCGCCCGGTCCTCAGCCGGGGGCACCAGCACGGTGAGGCCGTGTGACTCCAGCCGGTCGCGGTAGAACTCCTGCTCCATCGTGAAGGCCGTGCCGAGCAGCCCCACCACACCGATGCCGGACGCCGCGACGGCGCGCGCGGTGGTGTCGGCCAGGTGCAGGAACGGGATGGACACGGCCTGCTCGACCCGGTCGGCCACCTTGTGCATCGTGTTGGTGCACAGCACCAACAGGTCGGCGCCTCCTGCCTCCAGCGCGCGGGCCTCGGCGGCGAGCAGCTCACCGGCCTCGTCCCACCGGCCGGCTGCCTGCATCGCCTCGATCTCGGCGAAGTCGACCGAGCGCACGAGGCACGACGCGCTGTGCATCCCACCGAGCCGCTCACGCACCAGCTCGTTGGCGATCCGGTAGTACTCCGCCGTGCTCTCCCAGCTCATCCCGCCGAGCATCCCGATGGTCAGCATGGGCTCAGTCGAGCACGTGGACGCTGACGGCGTAACCGGACGAGTCGTCGAACGGGTCACCGTCCCAGGTGGAGTACCTCGCCCGCAGTGACAGTCCCGCCGTCGAGCACGCGTCGTCGTACTCGGCCAGGGGGGTGACCGGGCACCCCGGTGGCAGGTGCGCCGGGTCGAGACCGAAGCCGGCCACGACCAGGCCTCCGGGGCGCAGCAGCGCCACCAGCGCCGGCACCGCCCGGCCGACCGTCCCCGGAGCGAGCAGCGGGACGACGTTGCCCGCCATCACCGCGAGGTCGAAGTCGTCGTCGCCGTCGAGGTCTGCAGCGGTCAGCGAGGCGAGGTCGGCCCGGTGCCACGGCACCTGCGGGGCGGTACGACGCGCGACGGCGAGCATCGACTCGTCGACGTCGGCACCGACCACGTGGTAGCCGAGCTCGTCGAGCCGGACCCCGACCCGGCCGGTGCCGCAGCCGGCGTCCAGCACCCGGCCGCCCGGCGCGAGCAGGGCGGCGACGAAGCTCGCCTCGCCGTGCATGTCGGCGCCGCTCCGGGCGCGCTCGGCCAGCCGCGCGGCGTACTCCTCACCGCTGACGCCGCTCTGCGACCAGCGGGTCTCCGGAGGCTCAGCCATGAGGCACCGCCTCAGTAGTAGTGCGGGAACGGCGACCAGTCCGGCTCGCGCTTCTCGAGGAACGCGTCGCGCCCCTCGACCGCCTCGTCGGTCATGTAGGCCAGGCGCGTCGTCTCGCCGGCGAAGATCTGCTGGCCGACCAGGCCGTCGTCGATCAGGTTGAAGGAGTACTTCAGCATCCGCTGCGCCGTGGGCGACTTGCCGTTGATCTTGCGGCCCCACTCCAGCGCGACCTTCTCCAGGTCCGCGTGCGGGACCACCTTGTTGACCATCCCCATCGCGTGCGCCTCCTCGGCGGTGTACTCGTCACCGAGGAAGAAGATCTCGCGGGCGAACTTCTGGCCCACCTGGCGGGCGAGGTAGGCCGACCCGTAGCCACCGTCGAAGGACCCCACGTCGGCGTCGGTCTGCTTGAAGCGGGCGTGCTCGGCGCTGGCCAGGGTCAGGTCGGCGACCACGTGCAGCGAGTGCCCGCCGCCGGCGGCCCAGCCGGGGACGACCGCGATGACCACCTTCGGCATGAACCGGATCAGCCGCTGGCACTCGAGGATGTGCAGCCGCGCGAGCTTGGCCTTGTCGACGGTCTCCGAGGTCTCACCGGTCGCGTACTGGTAGCCGGCCCGGCCGCGGATCCGCTGGTCGCCGCCGGAGCAGAACGCCCACCCGCCGTCCTTCGGCGACGGCCCGTTGCCGGTGAGCAGCACGCAGCCGACGTCGCTGGAGGTCCGCGCGTGCTCGAGGACCCGCAGCAGCTCGTCGACGGTGCCGGGCCGGAACGCGTTGCGCACCTCGGGCCGGTCGAAGGCGATCCGCACCGTCCCGTGGTCGACCGCACGGTGGTAGGTCAGGTCGGTCAGGTCCTCGAAGCCGGGGACCGGCTTCCACGCGCTGGGGTCGAAGATCTCGGAGACAGTCTCGGGCATGGGCCGCAGGCTACCCCCCGCCGCTTGAGATCGGCCCTCGGCGGGCACCATGCGGTCATGGCACTCGAAGGTGAGTACGTCCCCAGTCCCAGCCAGTGGGTCCGCGACCAGGTGGAGCTCTACGAGTCCTCCGGCGGCACCGAGGGTACGACGCTCCGCGGCATGCCCGTCGTGGTCGTGACGTCGGTCGGCGCACGCAGCGGCAAGATCCGCAAGACGCCGTTGATGCGCGTCGAGCACGAGGGCAGCTATGCGCTCGTCGCGTCCCAGGGCGGCGCGCCGAAGCACCCCACCTGGTACTTCAACCTCAAGGCGCACCCCGAGGTGATGATCCAGGACGGTCCGGCCCGCCGCACCTACCGCGCCCGCGAGGTGACCGGCGAGGAGAAGGCCACGTGGTGGGATCGCGCAGTGGCGGCGTTCGCCGACTACGCCGACTACCAGGCCAGGACCGACCGGGAGATCCCGGTGTTCGTCGCCGAGCCGGTCGAGCAGCCGCGGCCGTGACCCGTTAGCCGCGCCCGTGCGGCTCGAGCCAGCCGGACTCGTCGGGGCCGAGCGGCACGATCCGGCTCGGGTTGATCTGCTCGTGCGTGGCGTAGTAGTGCCGCTTGATGTGGTCGAAGTCCACCGTGTCGCCGAACCCGGGCGTCTGGAAGAGGTCCCGGGCGTAGGCCCACAGCACCGGCATCTCGGAGAGCTTGTGCCGGTTGCACTTGAAGTGGCCGTGGTAGACCGCGTCGAAGCGCACCAAGGTGGTGAACAGCCGGATGTCGGCCTCCGTGAGCCGGTCCCCGACGAGGTAGCGCTGCCCGGCCAGTCGGTCCGAGAGCCAGTCGAGCCGGGCGAACAGCGCGTCGAACGCCTCCTCGTAGGCCTCCTGCGAGGCGGCGAAGCCGCACCGGTAGACGCCGTTGTTCACGTCGCGGAAGACCAGGTCGTTGACCTCGTCGATCTCCGCCCGCAGCGCCGCGGGGTAGAGGTCCGGAGCACCCGGCCGGTGCTGGTCGGTCCACTCGGTGGAGAAGTCCAGCGTCATCTGCGGGTAGTCGTTGGTGGCGACCTTCCCGGTCTCGACGTCGACCAGGCACGGGACGGTCACGCGACCGTCGTACCCCGGGTCGGTGCGCAGGTAGGCCTCGGAGAGGTACTCGATGCCGAGCACGGGGTCGCGGCCGTCCGGGTCGAGGGTGAACCGCCAGCCGCGTTCGTCGCGAACCGGGTCGACCGTGCCGATCGAGATCACCTCGTCGAGCCCGAGCAGACCGAGGACGATCCGAGAGCGGTGCGCCCACGGGCAGGCGCGTGACCAGATCAGCCGATAGCGTCCGGCCGCGGGGGACGGTCGATCGGTGAACCGGTTCGGCTGACGCTTGAACGCGCCGGAGCGGTCGGTCTCCTTGTCGAACTGCGCCATCAGCCGGCCCGGACGATGGAGACGGCGAGCGCTGCCAGGTGGCCCAGCCGGGCGAGCTCGGAGTCCAGGATCGCGGGTCCGCCGCGGCGTCCGAACAGCACGATCTCGTCCTTGTCGCCGAGCGGTGCGGCGGCGACCAGGGTGGACGTCCACTGCTCCCAGTCCTCGGGCACCTCGACGCGCGCGGGCCGGTTGAGCGGGAACCAGTCGACGTCACCGCCGATCTGCTCCGGCGCGGCCGAGGTCCGGTGGGTGATCACCACCCCTGAGTCCACCCGCCGGACGCGCACGGCCCAGTCCGCCCGGAACGTCACCGGGAGCAGGTCGACGAGCTCGTCGATCGCGGAGTGCGGGGTGCCGGTGATCGCCTCGACCGCCTCGAGGTCCATGAACAGGTTGCCGCCGGCGCCGTACCGGGAGATCCACAGCACGCTGACGCCGTCGAGCTGGTTGCACACCGACACGATCGAGTCGGGCATCACGCCGGGGGCGGTCTCGAGGAGCACGTCGTCGACGGCGGTGCCGCGTGCGACGTTCTTCTCGACGATCTCGATCGCCTCGATGTCGCCGCCGGCCTCACCGATCGCGGTCGCGACCCGGCCCAGGGAGCCTGGGACGTCGGGCAGCTCGACACGCAGCAGGTAGGGCATCTGCCGGTCAGCCTCTCTCTAGGTCTGCGTGGTCACCGACGCGGACGACGCCAGGCCGGACCACCACGGCATCCACGCCGAAGTGGACCTCTTGCTCCCCCCGACGATAACCCGCGAGCGTCCTCATCAGGTTGCCGTTCCGGGCGCCGGTGTCCGGGTCGAGGTCGATCACGGCGCACCGCGGCACGATGCCGTTCACGGCGACCTCTGCCTCCCCAAGTCGCAGCCTGCGGCCCACCCAGGAGTCCTCGGCGTGCGGCTCGGCACCGTCGTGGAGGAGGAAGGTCGACCGGAACCGGGCGCTGTCCACCGTCGTGCCGAGGTGGTCGGCAAGGTGCGTCAGGGAGGCGGTCGTCACCAGGGTGACCGAGGCGCCGTACACCACCTCGCCGGGCGCGGCGGACCGGGCCAGGACGACGTCGTAGCCGAGGTGCTCGCTGAAGGCGGCCGCCCACGGCCCGGCGACGGTCTCGACCCTGGCCGTGCGCCCCCAGTAGTCGACGGCCAGCAGGTCGCCGGTCGGCTCCGGGGTCGCCTCGAAGCGGCCCGCGGGCAGCTCGACGGCCAGCACCTCGCCGTCCCAGTCGGCCACCGCCCGGACCAGCGAGGGGTTCTCCACGGTGCGGAGCACGCGGCCCCGGGCTGGGTCGACCAGGCAGAACACGCGGTCGCCGACCGGGCCGCTCTCGGCCAGCCGCACGCTGTCGTGGGCCCGATGCCGCGCGCCCTTCAACGGCGTGAAACCGATCCGCTCGATCTGCATGCGGTCAGGGTGTCACGACCGGCGTTTCGTCCGCGTTTCGTGTCCGCCCGCCGAGGGGGAAGGTCTCGACGACCTCGTAACGCGGTCGCTTGCGCGGGCCCTCGCCGAGGTGGGAGGCGATCAGCGCGATCTCGGACGCGTCCCAGAGCGGCCCGCGGTAGGCGTCGAGCACTCGGATCCACCTGGTCACATCCAGCGGCCGGCCGATCCGGGCGAGGGTCAGGTGGGGATGGAACCTGCCCCCCTCGGTCTCGGCACCGGCCTTCGTTGCGGCCGCTCGCGCACCGGTCGAGAGCCGGCGCAGCTCCTCGGCCTCGCTGACCTCGAGCCCGGCGTAGAGCACCTTGGCCCTTGCCGGGTTCGGGAACGCGCCGCCCCCTGCCACGCTCACCGTGAACGGCGTACGACGAGCAGCGGCTCGTGACAGCCGCTCGAGCAGGTCGTCGAGGGCCCGGTCGGGCACGTCGGCCATGAACGCCAGCGTGACGTGCCACTGGTCGGGGGCCGTCCACCGGAAGCCCTGCTCGGCCTCCCGGCGTGGGGCCAGGAACTCGCCGAGGTCCTCCAGCGCCTCCTCGGACGGGGTGAACGCGACGAACATCCGCATCCGGCCACGCTAACCCAGTTACGGATGCCCGCGGCTGGGTAACCGGGCCTCATGACCGACAACGAAGAGCTCCGCAACGAAGCCGCAGCGACCGGCGCCCAGGGCGCCGAGGCCGAGGCCCAGCAGGCCGTCGTGGACCGGGTGCTCTCCTGGCAGGAGGGCGCACCGGTCGAGACCGTCCGCGAGGAGCTGCACAAGGCAGCGGCCGAGGTCGGTGTCGAGGTCGACGACGCGTGGCTGGAGGAGAAGGCGCGCGAGATCAGCGACGCCGACCCGGCGTCCAGCTGAGCCCTCCCGCGCGGACGCGGCCCGCACGGCCGGCGCTGAGTGACGCGGCCGGTCAGGGTTCGAGCCAGCCACGCACCGCGGCAGCCGTGCGTCGCCCGGACACCAGCGCGCCCTGGATCGAGGCTGTGTCGCGGTGGTCGCCGGCGACGAACAGGCCGCCGCCGAGCTCGACCGGCTGCCGCACCGGCGCTCCCGGCCGCTGCTGCGGCAGCGCGTGGACAACGTCATGGGTGACGACCAGGTCCCACCGACCGGTGTCCGTGCGGTACATCCTCGCCAGGTGCGCGCGCACCTCCGCCTCGCCGGCCCTCTGCCGTGCCGAGCTCTCCAGCGTGGTTGCCTGCACCAGGTGCCAGCCCGGCGGCGCGTAGTCCGGGGCCACGTTCGAGAGCACTGCGGTGTTGACGACCGGCCCGCTCCGCGCCGGGTCGAGGACCAGCAGGTCCAGGTCCGTCGGCGCGTCCTGGGTCGCGAACCAGTACGTGACCAGGCCTTTCATCGGGGTCGTGGTCAGCCCGGTCAGACCCGAGGCGGTCGCCGGGTCGGCCGCGACGACCACGGCGCGGGCGTCGTACCGAGCCTCGTCGGTGAGCACCCGCCATCGGTGACCGTGACGCTCCACGGCGCGCACGCGCTCCTCGAGGTGCACGGCCCCGTCGAGGTCGGCGGCGATCTGCTCCGGCAGCGCCGACATGCCCAGCGCGGGCACGCCCGGCGTGCCCAGCAGGAAGGACCGCACGAGCAGCCGCGCGAAGATCGCGGACGTCTCCCCTCGGTCCTCGGCGAGCACGCCGGCGAAGAACGGCTCGAAGACCTCCTCCCGCAGCCGGCCATGGACCCGCGCACCGTCGAGGGACTCCGCCAGCGACTCGTCGTCGCGCTCGAGCAGGTCCTGCACCCTTCCCAGCGACGGCGCCGCCCAGGCGCTCAGCCGGGCCAGCTCGCCGGGACGGACGTAGCCGCTGCGCAGGGTCTGCATGAAGTAGCCGGGGCTGCGCCGGGGGTCGGCCACGATCGAGAACCCGTGCCGTCCGGCGAGGGCGGCGCCCGCGGAGAAGGAGCGCAGGTCCAGCGCGTCGAGGTCCACCAGCCGGCGCAGTGCCGGGTAGGCGGGGTTGAGCAGCTGGAAGCCCCGGTCGCAGCGGAACCCGTCCACGACGTCCGTGCGCACCCGACCGCCCACCGCGTCGGAGCGTTCGAGCACGACCACCTGGCGACCGGCCCGCACCAGCTCGCGGGCGCAGGTGAGCCCCGCGAGGCCGGCCCCGACCACCACGACGTCGGCTGTCATGGCGCCACTATGTCACCGCGCCCGAAGCGGGCGGCCCGCTGTCACGGGTGGTGCCTGAGCACCCAGCCCTGGTCGCGGAACTCCAGTCGCCCCAGGGTGGCGTCGATGTCGGCATCGACGAACCGCTCGCCGTCGCCGAGGGTCGCGAGGAACTCGGCGACGTCGGGGTCGGAGCTGCGACGCAGCCGGGCCGGCACCTCGATCGTGCCCTGCACCAGCCGCGGGTCGCCGTCGAGCCCGCGCGCCCGGGTGTCCTGGCGGATCGCGTCGACCGTGTGCAGGCGCAGGCTGAACCGCTGGCCGGTGGCGAGGTACACCCGGATCGTCGCGGGCGAGCAGTAGGTGTTGAAGTCCGGGACGGTCAGCTGGGCCGCGCTACGCGCGCCGACGTACCGCCGGTCCTCCGCGGGCAGCCGGTCCCGTGCCGAGGTGTCACGGCGCGGGTTGTCGAGCACCCGCCCACGCAGGCGTTCGCCGGTGACGGTGAAGCGCCAGCGCCTCGCACCGATGTCCTTGTGCCAGTAGCCGGTCCGGCCCGCGCGGCGTCCCTCCACCCGCAGCGTCCGGTGCAAGGACTTCGCGCCGACCTTGTGGATCGAGATCCGGTCGGTGACGGTGCCGGGGATCTTGGGCTGCTCGCGCCAGGCAGGCGACGGCAGCTGGATGACCGGGTTGGCGGCGCCGCGCTGGTCCTCGTAGGAGTAGTCGAAGAACACCGAGTCGGCGCCGGAGATGTCGAAGTCGTAGAGCCGGGTGAACATGTCGCCGTGCTCGCCGATCACGAACACCGTGGACCCGCTGGCCGACATCCCCGAGGAGCGGAACCGGCCGCGGTGCGGTGAGCACATCTCGAAGCTCATGTCCCGCGGCAGCCACGGATCGATGTAGGTCAACCGCCGCCCGTCGCGGCTCAACGCCCAGATGTGGGAGACCTTGAAGTCGCCGACCCGGTGGTCGTTGCCGGCGTCATCGCGCCAGGTGCCGTCCTTGAGCTGGGACAGCACCGACCAGGACCAGGTCTTGATCCCGACCGGCAGTCGGTGGCCGGACCCGGTCCAGAACGGCGGTCCCCAGCGCAGGGTCCAGGTGAAGTACGACGGGTCGGCCAGGATCCCGTCGAGGGTGTAGATCCAGCGGTCCTCGTCGATGACGACCATCTCGTCGTCGTCGGCGGCGATGGCGGTCACCTTCCCGTCGAAGCACGGCGGCACCTCGAGCTTGTCCCAGGGCTCCTCGATGCCGGTGACCGCGGCACGGGAGCGGTACCAGATCGTGCCCCGGGCGACCACGAACTCGTAGCGGTGGTTGAAGGTCTGCCGCGGCCCCCGCAGATGCACCTGGTCGGGCAGGGTGTCCGGCGCCTCCGGCTCGTCCCCGGTCTGCAGCGGGTTGCCGTTGTCCGGCTCGCGCGGCGGCGCGCCCTCGACCTCGCGGGTCCCGGCGGTGCCCGCGGCCAGCTCGGGACATCTGGCCATGTCCGGACGGTCGGCCAGGATCGACTCGGCCATCCCCGGCAGCTCGTCGAGGTAGTCCTGCGGGTCGAGGTCGGTGGGGCCGGCCCAGACCGCGCCGCCCAGGGCGAGCGACCCGGTGAGCAGGGCGGTGAGCGCGGCTGCCGCGAGCAGCCTCGGACGTGAAGGCTGGGACATGCCGTGTGCAACGAGGCAGCGTGTCGCAGGTCACGTCCACGGACTGTGCCGAGGCCGGGGGTCTCGAGACGCTCGCTTCGCTCGCTCCTCGACCACCGGAACTGCGATGATCGACCACGTGCACAGCAACCTCTCGGCCTCAGGCATCCTCGGCTCGGCCGGCCGCGTCCCGCTGGTCGACACCGAGCCGCTCCGCACCAGCGACCTGACCCTCGCCGGAAGCCCGCTGCCGCTGACTGCGAAGGCCAGGATCTACGTCTGCGGGATCACCCCCTACATGGTCACGCACCTGGGCCACGCGGCCACGTTCGTGTGGGCGGACGCGCTGTCGTCGGTGGCCCGGCTCGCCGGCGTCGAGACCGAGACCTGCCGCAACGTCACCGACGTCGACGACGTGCTCACGGCCGCGGCGCTCGAGCACGGCCGCCCCTACGACGAGTTCGCGCTGACCCAGGAGTTCCTGTTCGAGCGCGACATGCGCGCGCTCGGCAACCGCGCGCCGGACCACACGCCGCACGCCCGGCTGCACGTCGCCCACGTCACGCAGCTGGCGGCGGCGCTGCTGGCCACCGGGCACGCGTACCAGCGCGACGGGTTCGTGTACTTCCGCGGCGAGGGCGTCCCGTCGGCCGCCGGCCTCACCGAGGAGGACGCCCTGCGGCAGTCCCGCGAGTTCGGCGACACCCCCGACGACCCGCACCGCGACTCGCCGTTCGACGTACCGGTGTGGCGCCCCTCGCCCGAGGACGAGCCGGCCTGGCCGAGCCCGTGGGGCTGGGGCCGCCCGGGGTGGCACGCGGAGTGCGCCGCGATGGCGTGGGCGACGCTCGGCACCAGCGTGGACGTGGTCGTTGGGGGCGAGGACCTCGCCTACCCGCACCACGCCTACCAGGCAGCGATGGTCGAGGCGGCCAGCGGCGTCACGCCGTTCGCCCGCCGCGAGGTCCACGTCGGTGCGGTGCACAAGGACGGCCGCAAGATGGCGAAGTCCACCGGCAACATGACCCTCGTCGGCGAGCTGCTCCGGGAGCACCGTGCCGCGGCGGTCCGGTTGATGCTGCTCAACCGGCCGTGGCGCGCCACCTGGGAGTACGGCGAGCAGCAGCTCGCCGCGGCCGAGCAGGCGCTCGAGGCGCTCTACGAGGCGGCCGGCCGGCCCGAGGACGACCCCGACTCGGACGAGCGCGTGGTCGCGGCACTGCTCGACGACATCGACGTGCCGACCGCGCTCGACGTGGCAACCCGTGCGGGTGGCTCGTCGGCCCGGCTGCTCATGGAGATCCTCAAGCTGCGCTGACTGTGTCACGGCGCACCTGTGTGCTCGTCCCCGGGACTGGGTATAGCCCCGTCGACCGGCCACACCAGGTGGCCCCCAGCCGGGAGAAGGTTTCCACGACGTGGACTGGCTACTCGACACCCGACGCGACGCCGCAGCGGCCGTCGCCGTGAAGGCGCTGGAGGACCACCTCCTGCGCCACACGAGCGACGAGTCGTCTGTCCAGGGTGCCGTCGAGCGCGCCGAGAGCGCCCTGCGCGGCACCACCGACCCGGCGCTGCTGTGGCTGCACCTGGACTGGACGCGGGTCATGCCCGCCCTGACGATTCGTCCCGTCTCGACCGAGTCCGTCTCCGCACCCGCCGACGGACATGCCCTGGTGCCAGCGAAGGACAGCCCGGCTCTCCGGGCGGCCGCGCACGGCACCGCAACCACCGTGGACCTGATGGTCCCCAGGGAGGTCGTCATGAACTTCGACCCCGACGTCGCCGTCCTCGTCTCACTCGACCCGCTCCGCGACGGCGCGTCCGCCGCGACCGTCGCCCTCGCCGCCGCCTCGGAGTCGCACCCGGTCGCCACCCCCGACCAGGTGGCTGCCGCGGCCGGTGCGATGCTCGCCGACGCGTCCCTCACCGACGGTCAGACGCTCGACACCGTCGAGGACGTGGTCAGTGCGTTCGGCCGGCTGCACGAGGCGCTCGGCGGTGGCTTCCACCAGGTGCGCGTCGAGGACGTCGTCGTCGAGCTGGCGGTGGACCGGAGCCCGTTCGGGTCCGCGATCTGTGACATCCCGTCCCTGGGCAGGGTGACCGAGGCGATCGCCGGGCGGCTGGCGGCGCGCGTCCGCGGCACCGCGACCGTCGTGCACGACGAGAGCATGGGCCTCGGCGACCCGGCCGACCGGCTGCAGATCCTGTTCGGCGAGGTGGCCGACGACGTGTGCGGCAGCACCTACCGGTGGCCGCCCGCGGGCACCCACGAGCAGGCCGATCCCTCGCCGCGGCTGGAGATGACGGTCTCCCTCCCGCGCCAGAGCCACAGCGTGCCGGTGATCCGGCGCCTGGCGGCCCAGATCCTCCGCGCGTTCGGCGCCTCCTCCGACAGCATCCACGACGTGGAGCTCGCGATCTCCGAGGCCTGCGCGAACGTGATCCAGCATGCCGTCGACAGCGAGGGCTACGAGGTCAGCATCGAGCTGGCCGCCGACCGCTGCGCGATCACCGTGCTCGACCGGGGCGAGGGCTTCAACGCCGAAGGCGTGCGCGACCAGGCGGACGTGGACGCCGAGAGCGGCCGCGGCCTGCAGCTGATGCGGGCACTGGTGGACAACCTCAACTTCGTGAGCGAGCCGAAGATCGGTGCGGTCGTGCACATGGTCAAGCAGCTCGACTACGACGCGAGCCACCCGTTCAGGGCAACAGCGCCCCGCTGAGTGCGCCGCGGTCGGCGAGGTCGTCGGCCAGGAACTCCCGCAACAGGTCGACCGCCTGCACGATCTTCTGGCTGCGCAGCGAGTAGAAGACGTTGCTGCCCGACCGGCGCGCAGCGACGATGCCCCGCTCGCGGAGCACGGCGAGGTGCTGGCTGGCGTTGGACTGGCTGAACCCGAGGGCCTCGCACAGGTCGCCGACGCTCAGCTCGCGGTCGCGCAGCTCGTTGATGATCAGCAGCCGCTTCGGGTCAGCGATCGCCTTGCACACGCGGGCGTGCAGCTCCTGCAGCTGCGCCGCGACTTCGGCTTCCATGCGTCCTCCCCTCGCCTCCGCGAAGGCTCAGTGTAGTTGCCCCCGGCCGACCCACGGGCCGGTGAGGCTCAGATGCCGAGCGTGACCACCAACACCAGCGCCACCACCGACAGCGCGACGACGCCGGCGGTGAGTACGACGTTGAGCCGGTGATCCAGAGGGGACTCCCCGGCCTCGACCCGGCGAACCGCCCACGTGTACCTGCGTTCGGCCACCACCAGGAGGGCCAGCGCCGCGAGCAGACCGAGCACCCCCGGGACCGCCGCGAGCAGGTCCCGGTTGGCCAGGTGCACGACCAGCGCCGAGACCCCCGCCAGGGAGAGGGCCGTGCGCTGCCAGGCCATCGCGGTCCGCTCGGCCGGCAGCCCGATGTCGATGGCCGGCTCCGGTCTGCGGCGGCCGACCAGCAGCCGGCGCGACGACCTCATCGGCACATCCTCATCGGAGCAGGTCGTAGACGACGAGGCCGAGCGCGACGAAGGCGACCACCGCGAGCACCGAGGCGACCAGGCGCGGGACGGGCGAGTGCGGCAGCCGCTCGCCGAGCCGCATCGCCCGCTCGTTGTGCTCCCAGTTGCGGTAGGCCATCGTCGCGATCACCCCGCCCAGCAGGATCAGGATGAAGCCGAGGACGTGCCGCACCTCGGCGAGGCCCGGCACGAACTGGACGACGGCGACGCCTGCGGCCATCAGGGCGAGGGCGGTGCGCACCCAGGCCAGGAACGTCCGCTCGTTGGCCAGCGTGAATCGGTAGTCCGGGTTCTCCCCGACCTCGTGGAGAGCGGGACGGCGGGCACGACGGGCGGAGATCACCACCTCAGGCTAGTGAGCGACCAGCGAGGTCGACGCGGCGCACTGGTTGCGGCCCACGTCGAGCACGTCGACCTCGTCCTCCGGCGGGGTCAGCTGCCCGGCGTTGACCTGGCGGATGGTGTCGTAGAAGTCCGGTGCCGCCGGCAGCGAGGTCACGATCTCCTCGACGAACTTCTCCATCGCCTTCTCGTTGAGCAGGGTCGCGGTGAAGACGTCCTCCAGGGTGGTCACCACCAACCCTTCGTCGTTGACCTCCTCCGCGCTCGACCAGTGCGCGGGCGCGATGATCGTCTGCGGGTCCAGCGGGCGCAGCCGCTCGTGCACGCTGCGGAACAGGTCCTGGGCCAGCTGCTCGGCCTGACCGGTGAGGTCGGGCCGACCCAGCCCCCGGACGAACACCGTGTCACCGACGAGCAGCACCTTGTCGGAGACCAGCAGCGCGATCGTGCCGGGGGTGTGGCCGGGCAGGTGCATGCTCATCACGCGCACCTCGGCGGAGCCGAGGTCGAGCACGTCGCCGTCCTTGAGCGGCTGGTTCGGGAACGGCACGACCCCGCCGGCATCCTCCGGCGGCAGGTGGTAGGCGACGCCCAGGTCGGCCGCCAGCGCCGGGCCACCGCTGATGTGGTCGGCGTGCACGTGAGTGTCGACCACGTGGGTGACGGTCATGTCGTGCTCCTTGGCCAGGTCCAGGTACGGCTGCGGCTGGCGCGTGGGGTCGACGATGATGCAGTTCTGGCCGGGCACCCCGACGACGTACGACAGGCACGCCTTGGCCGGGCGCTGGAACTGCCAGACGCGCACCGCGCCCGGGAGACCGGTGATCTCCAGCGGCACGAGCAGCCGGTTCCAGGCATCGGCGCCGCCCTCGAGCGAGCGGGTGCGCTTGCCGAGCATCTCGAACTCCTCGGCGACCAGCTCGGAGCCGTTGCCCTGGCCGCAGATGACCACTGCGCCCTCGAGGGTCGCGGCGGCCTGCTCCTCGAGCTCCTCCATCACGCGGTAGACCGGCACGTTGCGGGTCGGGACGGGCCGGTTGGCCTCGACCTGGCTCGCCTCGAACTCGTCGACGTTGCGCACGTCGAGGATCTCGCTGACCTTGCCGGCATTGAGCTCGTGGAACAGGTCGATGGGGGTGATGGTCTCTGCCACGGAATGTCTCCCTGGGTGGATGAAGGGGCTGGGAAGAAAGGGCTAGCAAAGAGCGCCCGAGAAGGGTCTTGTTATATGCGCAAACTCGAATGTAGTGTCCGGGATCACACTCGGCAAGACCCTGTGCCGTTTCTTCTCTGCTTCGACGAAAGGGAGCCACCCATGTCGGACGACTCGACCGAGGACGTACCGGAGAGCATGACGATCGTCGCCTGGAGCGGCGACCTGGACAAGATGTGGCCGACGCTGATCCTCGGTTCGACCGGGGCTGCCTACGGCATGCAGACCACGATCTTCTTCACCTTCTGGGGGCTGTTCCCCCTGGTCCGCGACGACGTCCGGATCACCGGCACCAACGCCATGACCAAGGCGCTGGCCGGGATGAACCCACCCGGCATGAGCCGCATGAAGCTGTCCAAGCTGAACATGGCCGGCGCCGGCGCCTGGATGATGAAGAAGCTCGCGCAGGACAACAAGGTCGCCAGCCCCAAGGAGCTCATCGAGATGTGCACCGAGCTCGGCGTGAACCTGTGGCCGTGCGAGATGACCATGGAGCTGCTCGGCCTGCGCCGCGACCAGCTGATCGAGGGGGTCGGCGAGCCCGTCGGCGCCGCGACCGCCCTGTCGGAGATGAGCCGGTCCCAGATCAACCTCTTCATCTGACCCGGCGGTCGAGGAGGGCGAGGAACGAGCCCGTCTCGAGACCACCGGGGCCACACCGGCGGACGTGACCGCCGTACACCTCTCAGCACCAACCAAGGAGCCGAAACACCATGGACTACACGGTCGACCTCACCATCGACGCCAAGGGCCAGAAGTGCCCGATGCCCGTGCTGCTGACCTCGCGGGGCATCAAGAAGATCGAGCCCGGACAGGTGATGCTCGTCGAGGCCACCGACAGCGGGTCCAAGAGCGACATCCCGTCCTGGGCGAAGGACACCGGCAACGAGCTGCTGGACTCCAGCAGCGAGGACGGCGTCTTCCGCTACGTGATCCGGAAGAAGTGAGCTAGGTGCAGCTCGGATTCGCCATCGACCAACGCACCTGCATCGGATGCCATGCGTGCACGGTCGCCTGCAAGACCGAGAACGACGTCCCGGTCGGGCAGTTCCGCACCTGGGTGAAGTACGTCGACAGCGGTGAGTTCCCCGACACCACACGGTCCTTCGGGGTCATGCGGTGCAACCACTGCACCGACGCGCCCTGCGTGAAGATCTGCCCGACCCAGGCACTGTTCAAGCGCGACGACGGCATCGTCGACTTCGACAACGAGCGCTGCATCGGCTGCAAGAGCTGCATGCAGGCCTGCCCCTACGACGCGATCTACATCGACGCGCAGACCAACACCGCGGCCAAGTGCAACCTGTGCGCGCACCGGGTGGACAACGACCTCGAGCCGGCTTGTGTCGTGGTCTGCCCCACCCACTCCATCTGGGTCGGTGACCTCGACGACCCGACGAGCGGGATCTCCAAGCTGGTCTCGACGCACCAGACCGCGGTGCGCACGCCGGAGCAGAACACCGGACCCAACGTGTTCTACCTCGGCGCCGACCAGGCCGTGCTCGACCCGCTGGCCGCACCGGTCGACGACACCTACATCTGGGCCAAGCCCGACGCGCACCGGCTCGAGACCGCAGGCGACCTGCCCGGCAACCCGCGCAAGGGCTCGCGGACCACGCTGAACACCGCCCACCCCCGTCCGTGGGGCTGGAAGGTGGTCACCTACCTGTGGACCAAGGGCATCGGCGCGGGCGCGCTGGCGGTCGCCGGCCTCGCGATCCTGCTCGGGATCGACTTCGGGGTGCTCGGCGACTACGTCGCACCGGCGCTGGCGATCTTCGGCGCGGCGACCACCGGCGCCCTGCTGGTGCTCGACCTGAAGCGTCCGGAGCGGTTCCTCTACCTGTTCCTGAAGAGCAACTTCTCGTCCTGGCTGGTCCTCGGCGGCTACGTCCTGACGCTGTTCACGGGCGGCTCGATGCTGTGGATCCTGGCGGCCGCGCTGGAGATCGGCTGGGCGATGACGACGCTGGCCTGGCTGTCGATCCCGGCCTCGGTGCTGATGGCGGGCTACACCGCGTTCCTGTTCGGCCAGGCCGAGGGTCGCGACCTGTGGCAGTCGCCGGTGCTGTTCTGGCACCTGCAGGCGCAGGCGGTCATGGTCGGATCAGGCGCGCTGGCCGTCGCCGGGCTGTTCCTCGACCTCTCCGACGAGGCGTGGACGCTGGTGATCGGCGCCTTCGTCGTGGCCACGGTCGCGCACCTGGTGATCCTGTTGGTCGAGTACGCCGGCAAGCACGCCAGCCGGCAGGCGGCCACCGCCGCGCACGTCATCACCAGCGGCCGCTACGCGAAGACGTTCTGGATGGGCAGCGTCGTACCCACCGTCCTCGCCGCGATCGCCGGTGCAGTGGCCTGGGCGATGGGCGCCGACACCACCTCGACGGTCCTGGTCGCGCTGGCCGGCCTGGTCGTCCAGCCCGCCCTGCTGGCCTACGAGAGCGTCTTCGTCCGGGCCGGACAGGACATGCCGCTGTCATGACCGCCTCTACACGTGATTCTTGGAAGGAAACCCCATGACGGCTGAGCTGGAGCGCGAGAAGACCCAGGTGCCCATGCCGGGTGCGCGCAGCCACGAGCGGCTGCACAACTACCCGCCGCCGGAGAACTGGGACTCCCACGTGGAGTACGACTCCCGGTCGCACCCGCGCAAGGTCGCCAAGACCTACTCCCTGATCCCGACGATCTGCTTCAACTGCGAGTCCTCGTGCGGCCTGCTGGCGTACGTCGACCAGGACGACCTGTCGATCAAGAAGTTCGAGGGCAACCCCGCCCACCCGGGCTCACGCGGTCGCAACTGCGCCAAGGGCCCCGCCACGATCAACCAGGTGCACGACCCCGAGCGCATCCTCTACCCGCTCCGGCGGGTCGGCGAACGCGGCTCGGGCCAGTTCGAGCGGGTCTCGTGGGAGGAGGCGCTCGACGACATCGGCCGACGGATCCGGTCGGCGATCGTCGAGGACCGCAAGGACGAGGTGATGTACCACGTCGGCCGGCCCGGCGAGGACGGCTTCGTCGAGCGGGTCCTGCAGGCGTGGGGCGTCGACGGGCACAACAGCCACACCAACGTGTGCTCCTCGGGCGGCCGCACCGGCTACACCCACTGGATGGGCTACGACCGGCCCTCGCCCGACTACGCCAACGCCAAGACCATCGTGCTGCTCTCCAGCCACCTGGAGACCGGGCACTACTTCAACCCGCACGCCCAGCGGATCATGGAGGCCAAGGCCAACGGCGCCAAGCTGGTCTCGATCGACCTGCGGCTGTCCAACACCGCCTCGCACGCGGACCTGTGGATCGCGCCGTGGCCGGGCAGCGAGGCGGCGATCTTCCTCGCCGTGGCGTCCTACCTGCTGCGCACCCGCCAGATCGACAAGGAGTACATCCGCCGCTGGGTGAACTGGGACGTCTACCTGGAGCGCCTCCACCCGGACGTGGTCTCGACGAGCTCGACCAACGGAGACGGCTCGACGGTCTCGACCACCGACAGGTTCGAGGTGTTCCTGGACCGGCTCACCGAGGACTACGCGAAGTACACCTTCGAGTTCGCCGCGGCCGAGGCGCACGTCCCGGTCGCGCAGATCGAGGAGCTCGCCCGGCTCGTCGCGCAGGCCGGCACCCGGCTGGCCACGCACACCTGGCGCTCGGCGGCCGCCGGCAACCTCGGTGGCTGGCAGATCACCCGGAGCCTGTTCTTCCTCAACGTGCTCACCGGGAGCGTCGGCACCGTCGGCGGCACCCACCCCAACGGCTGGGACAAGTTCATCGCGCACTTCCCCGACATGCCGCCGGCCAACGACGTCTGGAGCGAGAAGCTGTGGCCGGCGGAGTACCCGTTGACCACCAACGAGATGTCGATCCTGCTGCCGCACCTGCTCAAGGACGGCCGCGGGAGGCTCGAGGTGTACTTCAGCCGGGTCTACAACCCGCTGTGGGTCAACCCCGACGGGTTCACCTGGATCGACGTACTCAAGGACGAGGCGAAGATCGGTCTGCACGTCGCACTCACCCCGACCTGGAGCGAGTCGGCGACCTTCGCCGACTACGTCCTGCCGATGGGGCACGCCTCCGAGCGGCACGACACGATGTCGTTCGAGACCCACGCCTCGAAGTGGATCGCCTTCCGCCAGCCGGTCACCCGGGTGGCGATGGAGAAGCGCGGCATGCCCTACCAGGACACCCGCGACGCCAACCCCGGCGAGGTCTGGGAGGAGAACGAGTTCTGGTTCGACCTCTCCTGGAAGATCGACCCGGACGGCTCGCTCGGGATCAGGCAGTACTTCGAGTCCAAGGAGCGTCCGGGCGAGAAGATGACCCAGGACGAGTACTACGACACGCTGTTCGCCAAGAGCGTGCCGGGGCTGCCCGAGGCGGCAGCCGAGCAGGGGATGACCCCGTTGCAGTACATGCGCAAGTACGGCGTCTTCGAGGTCGCCAAGGGCGTCTACCGGCTCGACGAGCGGCCGCTGACCGAGGCCGAGCTCGAGGGCGCGACCCCGGACGAGAACGGCGTGCTGCGCAAGCCGGTCACCCTGGACAGCCAGCCTCCGCTGGTCGGTGAGGCGGGCGCGGTCGGCGTGGTCCACGAGGACGGCTCGAAGACCGCCGGCTGGCTCTCGCCCTCGCGCAAGCTCGAGCTGTTCTCCACCACGCTGGCCGACTGGGGCTGGCCGGAGCAGGCTACGCCGGGCTACATCGAGTCGCACGTGTCGGCCAAGCGGGTCAACCGGGCCGACCAGGAGTTCGTGCTGATGCCGAACTTCCGGCTGCCCACGCTGATCCACACCCGGTCGGGCAACGCGAAGTTCCTCAACGAGATCGCGAACACCCACCCGCTGTGGATGAACAAGGACGACGCCACCGCGCTGGGCCTGAAGACCGGCGACCTGGTCCGTCTCACCACCGAGATCGGCCACTTCGTCGCCCGGGTGTGGGCCACCGAGGCGATCCGGCCCGGTGTCACCGGCCTGTCGCACCACATGGGCCGCTGGATGCAGGAGGGCCACCCCGGCAGTCGCTGGGTGATGGGCAAGGTCAAGCTCGACCGCAGCGACGACGGGATCTGGAAGCTCCGCTACACCGAGGGCGTCAAGCCCTTCAAGAGCGAGGACCCGGACTCGGAGCGGATCTACTGGGACGACCCGGGCGTGCACCAGAACCTCGCCTTCCCGGTCCAGCCGGACCCGGTGTCGGGCATGCACTGCTGGCACCAGAAGGTGCGCATCGAAAGGGCCCGCGAAGGCGACCGTTACGGCGACGTCGAGGTCGACGTGAACAAGTCCCGCGAGGTCTACCAGCGCTGGTTGGCGATGACCCGACCCGGCCCCGGCCCCGGTGGCCTGCGCCGGCCGGAGTTCATGATGCGCCACGTGACGCCGAAGCGGTCGGCCTACCTGGCGACCACCTCGGTCGGGGGTGGCGACGCATGAGCCTGCTCTCCCGTCGTCGGCCCGCGGTGGAGGTCGACCTCGCCGCGGTGCACGCCGCGCTCGGCACGGTCGAGGACCCCGAGCTGCACCTGCCTCTGCCCGAGGCCGGGATGGTCGGTGACGTCGAGGTCGACCGATCCGGCACCGTCAAGGTGTCGGTCCGGCTGACCACGCCGGCCTGCCCGCTGAAGGACACGCTCGGCAAGGACGTCACCGCGGCGGTCTCGGCCGTCGCCGGTGTCGAACGCGTCGAGGTCGGCTTCGCCGCGATGAGCGAGAACGAGCGGATGCGGCTGGCCCAGCGGCTGCGCGGGGACACCCCCGAAGGCTCCGGGCACCCCTTCGGCCCCGACTCGACCACGAGGGTCTACGCCGTCGCCAGCGGCAAGGGCGGCGTGGGCAAGTCGACGGTCACCGCCAACCTCGCCGTCGCGCTCGCCCAGCAGGGCAAGCGGGTCGGCATCCTCGACGCTGACGTGTGGGGCTACTCGATCCCGCACCTGTTCGGGGTACGGCGGGCACCGATCGCGATCAAGGGGCTGATGCTCCCTGTGGACGCGCACGGGGTCTCGCTGATGTCGGTCGGCTTCTTCGTCTCCGACGAGGAGCCGGTCGTCTGGCGCGGGCCGATGCTGCACAAGGCGCTCGAGCAGTTCCTCGGCGACGTGCACTGGGGCGAGCTCGACGTGCTGCTGATCGACCTGCCGCCGGGCACCGGCGACATCACGATGTCGCTGCTCGAGCTGGTGCCCGACGCCGCCCTGATCGCGGTGACCACGCCGCAGCCGGCGGCCCAGACCGTCGCCGAGCGGGTGGGCCGGATGGCCCGCAACGCGCGGATGCCGGTGGCCGGCGTCATCGAGAACATGTCCGCGCTGGTGTGCGGGTCGTGCCACGAGAGCACGGCGCTGTTCGGCTCCGGCGGGGGCTCGCGGCTCGCGGCGGCGATCGACGCGCCTCTGCTCGGACAGGTGCCGCTCGACGTGGAGCTGCGAGAGGGCGGTGATGCCGGGGTGCCGGCGATGGTGGCCGCTCCGGGGTCGCACTCGGCCCAGGAGCTGCGCCGCATCGCAGCTGCCCTGCCCGTCGTACGCCGCAGCCTGGTCGGCAGGTCGCTGCCGCTCTCGGTGGTCTGAGAGCCGGCATGCACGGGTGGCAGGTGCGGGACTTCGTCCTGGAGGACCTCGAGGAGCTCGTGCGCCTCGACGACCTTTCCACGACGACCCGCCAGCCACCCATCTTCGGGCTCCCCGACGTGGTGGCCGCGCTCACCGCACGTCAGCCGGCGGTGGTCGCGGTCGCCCGGGGCCGGATCGTCGGCTCCGCGGTGAGCCGGGTCGAGGGCGAGCGGGCGTGGCTCCTCCGTCTCGCCCTCGACCCCGGCTTCCGTCGGATGGGCCTGGGCAGTGCGCTGCTCGGCGCCCTGGAGCACCGCCTGGTGACCTCCGGCGTACGCCGGCTGAGCGCGATCCTGCCCGACGCCGAGACCGGCAGCCAGGCGTTCCTCAACAGCGGGTTCACCAGTCGCGGCGGCCTGAGCTACTTCGAGAAGACCGAGATGGTCACCCCGCACGCCGCGACCCTGCTGACCACGCTCGGCGGCAGCGTCCCGGAGGCCGGGCTCTGGGAGCAGGTCGCCGGGATGGCCCGGGAGAAGGAGCTCATCGAGCGCCGGCTCGTGCTCCCGCTGGCCCGGCCGGTGCAGGCGCACGAGCACGGCGTCGAGCCGCCCCGAGCCGTCGTACTCTTCGGCCCGCCCGGCACCGGGAAGACCACCTTCGCCAAGGCGGTCGCGAGCCGGCTGTCGTGGCCGTTCGTGGAGCTGTTCCCCTCGCGGCTGGCCGCCGAGGACGGCGGGCTCGCCGCCGGGATCAGCATGGCGTTCGCCCGGATCGCCGAGCTCGACAACGTGGTGGTGTTCATCGACGAGGTCGAGGAGATCGCCGCGGCCCGCGAGTCCGGCGGACCGTCGGTGGCCGTGGTCAACGAGCTCCTCAAGGCGCTCGTGGGCTTCCGCGAGCGCGACGGCCGGCTGCTGGTCTGCGCGACCAACTCGGTGCGCGCCCTCGACAGCGCCTTCCTGCGGCACGGGCGGTTCGACTACGTGCTGCCGATCGGCCCGCCCGACGAGACCGCGCGGACGGCGATGTGGCAGCGTCACCTCGGCCGCACCGGCGACGAGGTCGACGAGTCCGCGCTCGTGGAGGCGAGCACGAACTTCACCCCGGCCGACATCGCGCACGCTGCGCGCACCGTGGCCCAGAAGACCTTCGAGTGCACCGTCGACACCGGCAGCCGCTGCCACGCGAGCACGTCGGACTACCTCACCACCCTCGCCGCGATGCGTCCCACGCTCACCGACGACATGGTGCGGGAGTTCGAGGAGGACATCGGCGACTTCGCCCGCACGTAGCCGCCGACCTCCCCCGCCCGGTCACAACCGCTCATCTGAGCTGTTGCGACACCTGCGGCCGCTGAACCACCGTCACAACCGTTCACCTGAGCGATTGTGACGTCGAGGGCCCCCGCGAGCTTCGCAGCGGCAGCCTTCGACGTCCTCCACCCGCATGCCTAGACTCATCCCGGCGGACACGAGCCCTCCGGCCAGTCCCCGCCCCGGTCCGCGTGTGAAGTCCGCCCAGGAGCCGGACGTACACCCAGCACCCCGAAGGAGCACTCGCCCATGCGTCTCCAGCGCGCCCTCGTCGCGGCCGCCGCAGCGCTCACCTTCCTCGCCGGCTGCTCGAGCGAGTCCTCTGCGGACCCGCAGGGCTTCAACGACGCCGACGTCGACTTCGCCACCGACATGATCCAGCACCACGCGCAGGCGCTCGAGATGGTCGACATGACCGTGGGGCGCGAGCTCGATCCCGAGGTGGCCGCGCTCGCCGAGCAGATCCGTGCCGCGCAGGCCCCGGAGATCGAGCAGATGGCCGACCTGCTCGAGGACTGGGACGAGCCGGTCCCCGAGACCAGCCGGGACCACGCCAACGCGCACGCCGAGGGCCACGGTGGCGGCGGTGACATGGACGCCGACATGCCCGGCATGCTCGGGACCGACGAGCTGGAGACGCTCCGCGTCGCCCCGCCGGAGCAGTTCGAGACGATGTTCCTCTCGCTGATGATCGAGCACCACCAGGGCGCGGTCACGATGGCCGAAGAGGTTGTGGAGAACGGCCAGAACGCCGAGACCGAGCAGCTGGCGCAGGAGATCATCGACGCCCAGCAGGCCGAGATCGCCCACATGCAGGGCCTGCTCCGCGACTGATATGCCCGATCCCGGGCCCCGCGGTTTCCCAAGTTAACGTGGGAATCCACCACTTGGCACGGTCCGCACGCCGTGCCAAGTTCCAGTTCACCAAGTTAACGTGGGAATCGTCGTCCCCACCGCGCGCCTTGTTAGGGCGCGGCGCAGTCGCAACGAAATGCACCATTCCGGCCCTCGGATTGGTGCCGAACGTAGCAAGTGAGGATCGCTGCGCCGGAGGGACGCCCTCCGGCCCTCGCCGCGGGTAGCTCGCGAGCAGAATGTCGCCCTCGCGGCCGAAGCGAGCAGCTCACTCACGCACTAGCCCTTCTCCGCGACAGGTACGACGCGGCGCGCGGCCGGCGGACCGCGCCTCGCCAGGGTCTCGACGGGCTCGACCAGCGGAGCCGTCGCGGCGCGCGGCCGCACGCCGCGGCTCGACGGCTGGGCGTTCAGGGTTGCGTGATACCCCATGGGGGTATATGTTGCGGATACCCCCAGGGGGTACTCGCCGAGGAGGACGACATGGATCACGCAGCGCCCGGGTACATCGCCCAGAAGCCGGCACACCTCAACCGCCTGAAGCGGATCGAGGGTCAGGTGCGCGGCCTCCAGCGGATGGTCGACGAGGACACCTACTGCATCGACATCCTCACCCAGATCTCCGCGGTCACGAAGGCACTCGAGACGGTCGCGCTGTCGCTGCTCGACGAGCACCTGCGCCACTGCGTCAGCGACGCGATCCGCGTCGGGGGCACCGAGGCCGACGAGAAGATCACCGAGGCGTCGGCGGCCATCGCCCGCCTCGTCCGTTCCTGACCCGGACCGTCCGGGGAAGCCAGAGAAACAACGCACCCAGAGAAGGAGTCATCCGATGACGACCCAGACCTACTCCGTGACCGGCATGACCTGCGGCCACTGCGCGCACGCCGTCACCACCGAGCTCAAGGCCCTCGACGGCGTCAACGACGTCAACGTCGACCTGGTGGCCGGTGGCACGTCGACCGTCACCGTGACCAGCGAGGCACCGCTCGAGGAGACCAAGGTCGTCGAGGCACTCGACGAGGCAGGCGACTACAAGCTCGCCTGAGCACGACCCGAGAACACCGGTCCGCCCGGACCAGCAGAGGAGAAGGAGACATGATCGCACAGCCCACCAACACCGAGAACCAGGTCAGGGACCTCGAGCTCGACATCAGCGGCATGACCTGCTCCTCGTGCGCCAACCGGATCGAGAAGAAGCTCAACAAGCTCGAGGGCGTCACCGCGACCGTCAACTACGCCACCGAGAAGGCGAAGGTGACCGTCTCAGGCGACATCGACCCCGCGGACCTGATCGCCACCGTCGAGGCCACCGGCTACGGCGCCGTGCTCCCGGCACCGCGCGAGGCAGCGACCACCGGCGAGGCCGAGGAGAAGACCGACCGCGACGACGAGGCCGCCCGCTGGTGGCAGCGCCTCGTCGTCTCGGCGGTGCTCACCGTCCCCGTCGTGGCGATGTCGATGATCCCGGTGCTGCAGTTCGACAACTGGCAGTGGCTGTCGCTGACCCTGGCCTCACCGGTCGTGGTCTGGGGCGCCCTGCCGTTCCACCGCGCCGCGTGGACCAACGCGCGTCACGGCGCTGCGACGATGGACACGCTGGTGTCGGTCGGCGTGATCTCGGCGTTCCTGTGGTCGCTGTGGGCGCTGTTCTTCACCCACGCCGGCATGCCCGGCATGAAGATGGAGTTCACGCTGCTGCCGGCGGCCGACGACGGCGGAGCGCACATCTACCTCGAGGTCGCCGCGGCGGTGACCACGTTCATCGTGCTCGGCCGCTACCTGGAGGCGCGCGCCAAGAAGTCCTCCGGCGCCGCGCTGCGCGCGCTGCTCGACATGGGCGCGAAGGACGTCGCAGTCCTGCGGGACGGCGTCGAGGTGCGCATCCCCGTCGGTCAGCTCGTGGTCGGGGACACCTTCGTGGTCCGTCCGGGCGAGAAGATCGCCACCGACGGTGTCGTGGAGTCCGGTACGTCGGCCGTGGACGCGTCCATGCTCACCGGCGAGTCCGTGCCCGTCGAGGTCGGCCCCGGCGACAACGTCGTGGGCGCGACGGTGAACGCCGGCGGGCGGATCGTCGTACGCGCCACCCGCGTGGGGGCCGACACCCAGCTCGCCCAGATGGCCCGCCTCGTCGAGGAGGCGCAGACCGGCAAGGCCGAGGTGCAGCGCCTGGCTGACCGGGTCTCCGGGATCTTCGTGCCGATCGTGATCGGGCTGGCGATCCTGACCCTGGCGGTGTGGCTGCTCACCGGCAACCCGACCACGGCGTCGTTCAGCGCCGCCGTCGCGGTGCTGATCATCGCCTGCCCGTGCGCGCTCGGCCTGGCCACCCCCACCGCGCTGATGGTCGGCACCGGGCGCGGCGCCCAGCTCGGCATCCTGATCAAGGGTCCCCAGATCCTGGAGTCGACCCGCTCGGTGGACACCATCGTGCTCGACAAGACCGGCACGGTCACGACCGGCCGGATGAGCGTGGTCGCCGTGCACCCCGCCGAGGGTGAGGAGCACGACGAGGTGCTGCGCGTGGCCGGCGCTCTCGAGCACGCCTCCGAGCACCCCATCGCCCAGGCGGTGGCCGGCCACGCGGCCGACCGGGTGGGCGACCTCCCCGCCGTGGAGGGGTTCGCCAACCACGGCGGCCAGGGCGTCTCCGGTGTCGTGGACGGTCACGCGGTCGTGGTCGGCCGGGCGTCCTGGCTGCGCCAGGAGTGGGCGATGCACGCGCCGCAGGGCCTGCTCGACGAGGCGTCCGCAGCCGAGGCCGAGGGCCGCACCCCGGTCTGGGTGGGTTGGGACGGCCAGGTGCGCGCCGTGGTCGTCGTCTCCGACACGATCAAGGACAGCTCCGCCGAGGCGATCGCCCAGCTGCGCGCGCTCGACCTGCGGCCGGTGTTGCTCACCGGCGACAACGAGCGCGCCGCCCGTGCGGTCGCGGCCCAGGTCGGGATCGACCCCGCCGACGTGTACGCCGAGGTGCTGCCCGCCGACAAGGTCGACGTGGTCAAGCGGCTGCAGGCCGAGGGTGCCGTAGTGGCCATGGTCGGCGACGGCGTCAACGACGCGGCTGCGCTCGCCCAGGCCGACCTGGGTCTGGCGATGGGCACCGGCACCGACGTCGCGATCGAGGCCAGCGACCTGACCCTGGTCCGCGGTGACCTGAAGGCGGCCCCGGACGCGATCCGGCTGGCCCGGGCCACCTTGCGCACGATCAAGGGCAACCTGTTCTGGGCGTTCGCCTACAACGTGGCCGCGATCCCGCTGGCGGCGCTCGGGTTCCTCAACCCGCTGATCGCCGGAGCCGCGATGGCGTTCAGCTCCGTCTTCGTGGTGACCAACAGCCTGCGGCTGCGGAGGTTCACCGCCGGCTGACCTGCGGCCGGCCACTTGGGCACCCACCCCATGGCCCCAACTTAGAACTTGTTCTAGGTTGGGGCCATGTCGTTGAGCACGCACTCCGTCCTCGGCCGCGCCGTGACGATGCCGGTCGAGGTCCGCACCGCGATGGCGGCGACCGCGGTCTGGTCGGCGTCCACGGCCCGGCTCCAGTCGATGATCGGGTACTCCGGGCTCGAGGCACTGCCCTTCCGGCCCGGTCGGGGGCTGGTCGCCGTCGTCGCGGTGCGGTACGTCGACGGCGACCTCGGTCCGTACGACGAGCTCGGGATCGCCGTGCTGGTCCGTCGGCACGACCACCCTGCCCGTCGTACGCCGTGGGGCGACCTGCGCGCACTGCTGTCCGGGCAGGCCGGCGTGCTGATCCACCGGCTGCCGGTCGACGGGGAGTTCACGATGGCCGCCGGGCGGGGGATCTGGGGCTTCCCGAAGACCCTCGCGGAGTTCGACACCCATCTCGCCGGCGCGACGAAGCAGGTGAGCCTGCACCAGGACGGCCAGCTGGTGCTCGACCTGCGGGTGCGGCCCGGCCTGCCGGTGGCCGCGCCGGGGAGCAAGCTGGCGCTGACCGCCTACTCCCACCTCGACGGGGTGACCCGGGCGACGTCGTGGGAGATGGACCCGAGCGCAGTCCGCTCGCGTCCCGGCGGCGCCGACCTCCGGCTCGGCGAACACCCGATGGCCCGCGAGCTCGCGGCGCTGGGGCTGCCTCGCCGGGCGCTGTTCAGCACCGGGATCGGCAACCTGGCCATGCGGTTCGGCGACGCCCGACAGGTGTGAGCCGGATCAGTGCTCCAGGTCGGCCAGGGTGTCGGCGGTGACCTGGGAGAAGACGCCGAACCGCCCGATCCGGGCCAGTGAGCCGTCGGGCCGGTAGATGCAGCCGTGCTCGGCACCCTGGGAGCGCAGCCCGCTCAGGTCACCGGCCCCCCAGGCCGAGGGGGTCCCCCGGAGCAGCGTGGGGTACATGACCTGCTCCTCGCCACCGGCGTGGCCGAGCCCGATCACGTGGCCCACCTCGTGCATGAGCAGCTTGCCCACGGTCGCCCCCACCCCGAACCCGGGGTCGAGCACGTCGTTGAAGGCGCTGTTGAGCACGACGGTGCCCTCCGACCAGGTGACCACCGGAACGCCGTCCTCGTCGATGGTCCCGCCGTAGCCCATCGGGCCGCCGACGCCCGCGACGCTGTCGCCGGTGATCATCGCCGACTGGGCCCGGCTGGCCCACGCGATGACGATCTGGGTGCCGAAGGGGTAGGTGCCCTGCTGGTCCTGCGGGATCAGGTCGGTCTTGCCGACGTACTCCAGGTCCAGCCCGGTGGCCTGCTCGATCCGGTTCATCGCGCCGATGGTGTCCTGCAGCGCCGACGGTGGGCCGTAGGTGGTGTTGACGCGGTAGTTGATGACGCGGCACGGGTTCCACCGGGCGCGCTTGGCGATCATGTAGCTGAAGTCGGCGGGGTTGCCGAGCGCCGGTGTGGTCGGCCGCTGGAGGTCCGGGGTCGGCTCGGGGGTCGGCTCCGGGGCGGGCTCGGGCGTCGGGTCGGCCGTCGGGTCCGCGGGCGCCTCGGGCAGCGGCTCGCCCGCGGGGACCACCCGCAGCCGCCGCCGGTCGCTGACCGCGACGGTCAGCCCGGCGCGACGCTGACGGGGGGTGACCGGCGAGACCACCCGGTAGACGAAGGTGCCGACCCTTCCGGTGGGCAGCACGAACCGGTAGGCGCCTGCGCGTGTCGTCGTGCGCGCACGGACGACGCGCCAGCGACTCCCGGCGCGCACCTGTAGCACCACCCGGCGCTGGCCGCCGCCGGCGACGGCACCGCGTACCTCGACACCGCGCTGCCCGCGCTCGACAGCGGTCGCGCCCCAGGTGGCGGTGATCGCACGGCGCCCGGTGACGCGAGCGCTCTGCTGGGCCTGGATTCCGGCGACCGAGCCTGCAACCGACCCGGCGGTCTCGGTGCCGACGCGCGCGGGACTCTCGACCGCGAGGGCAGGGACCGTGAGGAGAGAGAGCGTCGCCACGGCAGCGGCGAGGCGTTGCGGGGCGAGCGGTCGCGATCGGCGCATGGTCAGGGCGTCTTTCGTCGGGAAGGGTTCCCCTCTCTTATCGGCCGGACCACGTGCCGACTTGACCTGTTTGACCGGCTTCGCCGCCGCTTGTCCGCACTGTCCGGTCCGTCACCTGTGCCGGTGTTCCGGACTCGGGGGTACGTTCGGCTCATGAGCTCCGCACCCGTCCCCGCCGAACGGCCCTGGGCCGCCAGCTACGCACCCGGTGTCCCCCTGGACCTCGAGCTTCCGTCGGAGTCGTTGGTGGACCTGCTCGACTCGTCCGTGCGGCGCTTCGGCGACCGGGCGGCACTCGACTTCTTCGGCGCGACGACCAGCTACGCCCGGCTCGGCGAGCAGGTCGCCCGGGCCGCCGAGGCGCTGCGCCGGCTGGGCGTGGAGAAGGGCGACCGGGTCGCGCTGGTGCTCCCGAACTGCCCCCAGCACGTGGTGGCGTTCTATGCCGCGCTCCGGATCGGCGCCGTGGTGGTCGAGCACAACCCGCTCTACACGGCCGAGGAGCTGGAGTACCAGCTCGCCGACCACCGGCCCCGGATCGTCGTGGCCTGGGACAAGGTCGCCCCGCGGGTGCGAGAGATCGGCTCGCGGATCGACGTACGCGCCGTCCTCGCGGTGTCGCTGCCGAAGGCGCTGCCGGCCACCAAGCGGCTGGCCCTGCGCCTGCCGGTGCCCGCCGCACGCAAGGCGAGGGAGGCGATGACCGCGCCGGCCCCCGGGATCCCCGGCTGGGAGGCGACGGTGGCCCGGAGCGCCCCGATCAGCGCCGAGCACCCCGGCCCGTCCGAGCACGACCTCGCACTGCTGCAGTACACCGGTGGCACCACCGGCCGACCGAAGGCGGCGATGCTGACCCACCGCAACCTGCGGTCGAACGCGGCCCAGGGGCGGGCCTGGCTGCCGGGCCTGCACGACGGGCAGGAGGTCGTGTACGCCGCCCTGCCGCTGTTCCACGCCTACGGACTGACCCTGTGCCTGACCTTCGGCCTGAGCGTCGGTGCGACGCTGGTGCTGTTCCCGAGGTTCGACGTCGACATGGTGCTCGATGCGATGCGCCGCCGCCCGGCCACCTTCCTGCCGGCGGTGCCGCCGATCTACGAACGGCTCGCCCACGGCGCCCGCGAGCAGGGCGTCGACCTCACCTCGATCCGGTTCGCACTCTCGGGCGCGATGGCGCTGCCTCCGAGCACGGCCGAGCTGTGGGAGACCGCCACCGGCGGAGTGCTCGTGGAGGGCTACGGGATGACCGAGACCTCGCCGGTCGCGCTCGGCAACCCGGCCGCCGAGAGCCGGCGGATCGGCACCATCGGCGTGCCGTTCCCGAACACCGAGGCCCGCATCACCGACCGGGACGACCCGAGCCGGCTGCTTCCCGCCGGCGAGGCCGGGGAGCTCCAGGTGCGTGGGCCCCAGGTCTTCTCCGGCTACTGGCAGCGCCCCGAGGAGACCGCGGCCACGGTGCTCGAGGACGGCTGGATCCGCACCGGGGACGTGGTGGTGATGGACGAGCACGGGTTCTTCACCCTCGTCGACCGGATCAAGGAGGTGATCATCACCGGCGGCTTCAACGTCTACCCCTCCGAGGTGGAGGAGGCGCTGCGGCACGCCCCCGGCATCGCCGACGCGGCGGTCGTCGGACTGCCCTCACCGCACGGCGGCGAGGACGTCACCGCCGCGGTGCTTCTCGAGCCCGGCACCACCCTCGACGAGGACGCGGTGCGCGCGGTGTGCCGGGAGCGGCTGGCGGCCTACAAGGTGCCGCGCAGGGTGTTCGTCGTGGAGGAGCTGCCGCGCTCGATCATCGGCAAGACGCTGCGCCGCCAGGTCCGCGACGAGCTCCTCTCACGCCCGGGCGGCTGAGGCACGGTCAGACCCGCTGGTAGTCCTGCTGGTAGGCGAGCATCTCCGCGACCGCGTGGGACAGGGCCTGCTCCAGCGCCTCGAGCTGGGCGGCCGCACCTGTGGTGCTTCCGCTGTCGCCGAGCATCTCGAGCTCGTGCGCGAGATGGCCCACGGTGGGCAGGCCGAGGTTGAGGGCGCTGCCCTTGAGCCGGTGCGCCGAGTGGGTGAGCGCCTCGGCGTCCTGGGTCGCGATCGAGGCCCGGATCGCGTGCACCGACTCCGGCACCCGGGCCACGAAGTTGCCGATCGCCTTGTCCAGATAGGCGGTGTTGCCCGGGTCGAGGTCGCGCAGCATGTCGAGCCGGTCGTGGTCGAGCACGCCCTCGGCGGCCGGCTGCTCCGCCGCCGGCTCGGTCGGCTCGCTGCTGCCGTCGACCCAGCGACGCAGCATCCGACCGAGCATCTCCGGGTTGACCGGCTTGGTCAGGAAGTCGTCCATCCCGGCGGCCAGGCATTTCTCGCGCTCGCCCTCGACGGCCGCCGCGGTCATCGCCAGCACGGGGACCCGCTCCCCTTCGGCCTCGAGGCCGCGGATGGTCCGGGTGGCGGCGTAGCCGTCCATGTTGGGCATCTGCACGTCCATCAGCAGCGCCGCGTAGCCTCCCCGACGCCACGCCTCCACCGCCTGGACCCCGTCGTCGGCGGTGTCGGCGGCATAGCCGAGCGTCTCCAGGATGCCCAGCGCCACGAGCTGGTTGACCGGGTTGTCCTCCACCACGAGCAGGCGGGGCCGGTCCGGGTCGGCTGCGAGCCGCGGCCCCGGCACCGGGGTACGACGGACCGCGGGCGCCTCCCCCTCGAGCACACGCAGCAGCGAGCTGAGCACCTCGCCCGCGAGGAGCGGCTTGGTGAGGCACTCGACGATCCCCGCCTGGGCGAGCCGCACCTGGTCCGGCTGTCCGGACGAGGTCAGCATCACCAGCGGGACGCCCCGCAGCCGCTCGTCGTCCTGGATCATCGCCGCCAGCTGCAGCCCGTCGTAGTCGGGCATCGCCATGTCGAGCAGCACCGCGTCGAACGCCTCGCCCGCCTCGGCGGCCGACCGGAGTGCCTCCAGGGCCCGGAGCGCTCCGGGCGCGGTCGTCGTGCGGACGTCCCAGCGGCCGAGGTGCTCGCTGAGGATCAGCCGGTTGTTGGCGTTGTCGTCGACGACCAGCACCCGGCGTCCGGCCAGTGCCTTGCGCCGGCGAAGCTCGTCGTGGTCGGCCGCCGGGCCGCCGGCGCAGCCGAACCGGACGGTGAACCAGAACGTCGCCCCGTGGCCGGGCCGGCTCTCCACGCCGATCTCGCCGTCGAAGGCGGAGACGATCTCGCGGGCGATCGCCAGGCCGAGCCCGGTGCCGCCGTACTGCCGGGTGGTGGAGGCGTCGGCCTGGGAGAACGGGTCGAAGATGTGGGCCTGCTTCTCCGGGTCGACGCCGATGCCGGTGTCGACCACCTCGACCCGCAAGATGCTGGTGGAGTCCGCGCACGGTGCCGCGGTGGCCCGGATGAAGACCTCACCGTGCTCGGTGAACTTGACCGCGTTGGAGCCCAGGTTGGTCAGCACCTGTGCAAGCCGGGTCGGGTCGCCGACGAGGAACTCCGGCACGTCGGGATGGCAGGAGACGATCAGCTCCAGGCCCTTGCTGCGGGCGCTCTCCCCGAGCACGCTGGCCACCTGGTCGAAGACCGGGCGCACCTCGAACTCGACGTTCTCGACCTCGAGCTTGCCGGCCTCGATCTTGGAGAAGTCCAGGATGTCGTTGATGACCGACAGCAGGGCCCGGCTGGCGACCTGCGCGCCGGACGCCAGCCGTTGCTGGTGCGGGTCGAGGTCGGTGCGCAGCAGCAGCTCGTTGAGGCCGATCACACCGTTGAGCGGGGTGCGGATCTCGTGGCTCATCGTGGCCAGGAACTCCGACTTCTGCCGCGACGCCTCCATCGCGGCGTCCCGGGCGGCGGCCAGCTCGTGCGCGGCCCGCTCGCGCTCGGCGACCCGCCCGAGCTGGACGGCGATCTGGTCGACCATCCGGCGCACCGTGTCGGTGCGGTGCCAGGTGCGGTCGGCGGTGATCACGGTGACCGCGATGACCTCGTCGCGGATCTTGATCGGGAACGCGATCCGGGGGCACTCCGGGTCGTGCTCGTGGTCCCAGACCTGGCCGCCGTCGGCGAGCGCGCGCCGGGCGAACTCCACCTCCGACTCCAGCAGCGCCCGCTCCTCGGCGTCGGCGGCGGCGTCGATGCTGTCGGCGCCGCCGTGCAGGCGGAGCCAGCGCAGCTCCCCGGGCCGGTCGGGGTCGGGGAAGAAGGCCTGCCCCCGCTTCCAGCCGTCGTGGCTGAGCAGGAGGCTCTTGGCGACCCCGAGCACCTCGGTGAGGGTCTCGGCCTCGTTGGCGGCGATCGCCATCTCCTGCATCAGGGTGTTCTGCAGCACCAGGTCCTGCAGGGCCAGCTCGGAGCGCTTGGTCTCCGTGATGTCCTGCTGGGTGCCGCGCAGCAGCACCGGGTCCCCGGCCGCGTTGCGCAGCACCTCGCCGCGTCCGCGCAGCCAACGCCGTCCGCCGTCGGGCCGGTCGATCCGCAGGACCATGTCGAAGACCGACTCCTTGCCCTCGAACGCCGCGGACACCACGTCGGCGACCCTGAGGCGGTCCTCGGGGGTGAGGAACTCCAGGAAGTGCTCGAGGGTGCCGCGGAAGTCCTCCCGGGACACGCCGTAGATCGAGTGCAGCTCGTCGGAGGCGGTCACGACGTCGTGGACCATGTCCCACTCGTAGCTGCCGACCCGGGCGATCCGCTGGGCGTCGGAGAGCTGGCTGCGGCTGCTGATGAGCTCCTCGTGCACGCGGCGCCGCTCGGTGTAGTCGCTGATCCGGTGCAGGTAGCCCTGGACGTTGCCGTGCTCGTCGTACAGCGTGCTCTCGCGGACCAGGACCCAGAGCTGGCCGCCGTCCTTGCGCACCCAGAGGCACTCGACCTCCTCGGGGTGGACGACACCCTGCGAGAGCTCGACGAGGTGGTCGGTGAACTGCTCCTTGCCGTCGTCGTCGAGCGCGTCGTAGACCGTGAGGCCGTCGAGCTCCTCGGGATCGCGGCCGAGCAGCTCGGCGACCCGGGGGTTGGCGTAGATCGTCCGCCCCTCGGCGTCGATCACCCAGATGCCGTCCTGCGACGTCTCCACGATGCCGCGGTACAACGACTCCAAGCGCACGGCATCCCCCTTCCGGTGACCAGGCTAAGCGGGATAACGACACTTCGTGGTGGTTATTACCTTCGTGGCGGCAATTACCGGTTTCGGGGGGTGAGCGTGGTGTCGGTGACGGTGAAGCGGTGCCACTCGAGCACCGCGTCCTCGAGGCAGCCGACGAAGCGGTCCTGGGCATCCTCGTCGAGCAGGGGCGAGACCTGCACCTGCCAGCTCCCGGCGACCCAGCGGGCGCCGACGAACCGGACCCCCACGCCACTGTCGATGCTGCAGTAGCGCCCCACCGTCTCGACGGCGCCCGGCGACTTCGGGGCCAGCCCGCGCTTGTCCACCTCGAGCGTCATCGTGGTGATCCCCGGACCCACCGGCTCCGCCCAGTAGTGCCCGCCGAACCACAGCGCTCGTGTCTCGCGGTACACCCGCGCGGCGCTCCCGTCGGCGAACGCGATCGTCCGTCCGAGGTGGTCCGGAGGCATGTGGACCTCCCCACGCGCGAGCATCACCCAGCTGCGCGCGAAGCACCTCGCCACACCCCTCATGGCATCCGGCTTGGGCAGTGGGCCGGTCTGGTTCATCACGCCTCCCCGGTGGGGCCCTCGCTTTCCAGCGTGCGCGTCCCGCACACGGACTCCCAGTGGCGAAGGTCCCGGCCTCGGGCCTCGACGAGCTCGACCACCGTTCGCTCGCCACCGGGACTCGACGGGCTCGAACTCCCGAGGCCCGGGGCTCGGGGTGCTGGACGACCAAGCAACTGCTAGGCTTACCAAGCAAGTGCTAGGTTAGGAACACGACATGGGCATCAGCTCGACCCTGCAAGAGGACGGCATCCGCGTCGTCACGATGGACTTCCCGCCTGTCAACGCCCTGCCGGTGGCCGGCTGGTTCGACCTGGCCACCGCGCTCGACGAGGCCGGCCGCGACCTCGTTACCCGGGTCGTCGTGCTTCGTGCCGAGGGCCGCGGGTTCAACGCCGGGGTGGACATCAAGGAGATGCAGAACACCACTGGCTTCGACGCCCTGATCGGCGCCAACCGCGGCTGCTACGCGGCGTTCAAGTCGGTCTACGAGTGCGCGGTGCCCGTCGTGGCCGCCGTACACGGCTTCTGTCTCGGCGGTGGCGTCGGACTGGTCGGCAACGCCGACACGATCGTGGCGAGCGACGACGCGTTCTTCGGCGTCCCCGAGGTCGACCGCGGCGCGCTCGGAGCTGCCACCCACCTGGCGCGGATGGTGCCGCCGCACCTGATGCGCACGCTGTACTTCACCGGCCGCAACATCACCGCCCAGCAGCTGCACCACCACGGCTCGGTGCTCGAGGTCGTCCCGCGCGGGGAGCTCGACGAGGCCGCGATGAAGGTGGCCGGCGAGATCGCCGCCAAGGACACCCGCGTCATCCGAGCCGCCAAGGAGGCGATCAACGGGATCGACCCCGTGGACGTCAACCGCAGCTACCGGTTCGAGCAGGGCTTCACGATGGAGCTGAACCTGGCCGGGGTCTCCGACGAGCACCGCGACGAGTTCGCGGGCACGGCCAAGGCAGGAGCACGCGGATGATCGAGTCGCGGATGAAGCAGAAGGTGATCGGCATCGACGACGTCGTCGCCGAGCTCAAGGACGGGATGACGATCGGGATCGGTGGCTGGGGCTCCCGGCGCAAGCCGATGGCGCTGGTCCGCGCGATCGCCCGATCGGGACTCAAGGACCTGACGGTCGTGTCCTACGGCGGGCCGGACGTCGGGCTGCTCTGCGCGGCCGGCAAGGTGAAGAAGCTGGTCTACGCGTTCGTGTCGCTCGACTCGATCCCGCTCGAGCCGCTGTTCCGCGCCGCGCGCGAGAGCGCCACGATCGAGGTCGAGGAGTGGGACGAGGGGATGTTCCAGACCGGGCTTCGCGCCGCGGCGCAGCGGCTGCCGTTCCTGCCGATGCGCGCCGGGCTCGGCTCGGACGTGATGACCTACAACCCGCACCTGCGCACGGTGACCTCGCCGTACGACGACGGCGAGGAGCTTGTCGCGGTGCCGGCCCTCCACCTCGACGTGGCGCTGGTTCACATGAACCGGGCGGATGCGCACGGCAACGCGCAGTACCTCGGTCCGGACCCGTACTTCGACGACCTGTTCTGCCTCGCCGCCGACCGGCGCTTCGTCTCGACCGAGAAGATCATCGACACCGCCGGCCTCACCATCGACGCCCCCGTGCAGACCCTGCTGCTCAACCGGCTGATGGTCGACGGGGTCGTGGAGACACCGAACGGCGCCCACTTCACCACCTGCGCGCCCGACTACGGCCGCGACGAGAAGTTCCAGAAGGCCTACGCCACCGCTGCCGGGGACCCGGCGACCTGGGCTGCATTCCAGGAGCGTTTCCTCGCCGGTGACGAGCAGGCCTACCAGGAGGCGGTCGCCGCCTTCCACGCCGAGCAGAGCGGGAGCAACTGATGGATGCGACCAGGGCCGAGGTCTGCGCGGCCGCGCTGGCCGACCTGTTCGAGGGCGACGGCGAGATCATGGCCAGCCCGATGGGGCTGCTGCCCACCCTCGGCGCCCGCCTGGCCAAGCTGACCCACTCCCCCGACCTGCTGCTCACGGACGGCGAGTCGCTGATCCTGGGCGGGGTGCCGCCGCTGGGCGTCGCGGCCGACGTAGTCGAGGGGTGGATCCCGTTCCGCCGGGTGTTCGACGTCGTGGCCTACGGCAAGCGGCACGTGATCATGGGCGCGACCCAGGTCGACCGGCACGGCAACCAGAACATCTCCTGCATCGGCGACTTCGCGCGACCCAAGCGTCAGCTGCTCGGTGTCCGCGGCGCCCCCGGCAACACCGTGAACAACAAGACCAGCTACTGGGTGCCCAAGCAGAGCGCCCGGGTGCTGGTCGAGCAGGTCGACATGGTCTCCGGGGTCGGCCGGCAGCGCGCCGAGCAGGCCGGTCCCGCGGCCACCCGGTTCCACGACGTGCACCGGGTGGTCACGAACCTGGCCGTCCTCGACTTCGCCGGCCCCGGGCACACCCTGCGGCTGGTGTCGGTGCACCCCGGCGTCACCGTCGACGAGGTGCGCGAGGCCAGCGGCTGCGATATCCACGTCGACGGCGAGGTCCCCGAGACCCGACTGCCCTCGATGGAGGAGCTGATCCTGATCCGTGAGGTGCTCGACCCCAAGGCGCTGCGCGACCGGGAGGTGCCGTCGGCATGATCGAGCAGCTCCTGCGCACCCCGTTGACCGAGCTCGTCGGCGTCCGGCACCCCGTCGTACAGACCGGCATGGGCTGGGTCGCCGGACCGCGCCTGGTCTCCGGCACCGCCAACGCCGGCGGCCTGGGCATCCTGGCCTCGGCGACGATGACGTACGACGAGCTCGCTGCCGCGATCCGCGAGGTGAAGTCGCGGACCGACGCGCCGTTCGGGGTCAACCTCCGCGCGGACGCAGGCGACGCCGACGAGCGGGTCAAGCTCTTGATCAACGAGGGCGTCAAGGTGGCGTCGTTCGCGCTCGCCCCGAAGCGGGAGATGATCGCAGCGCTCAAGGACGCCGGCGTGGTCGTGATCCCGTCGGTCGGCGCGCCGCGGCACGCGGAGAAGGTCGCGTCCTGGGGCGCCGACGCCGTGATGATCCAAGGCGGCGAGGGCGGCGGGCACACCGGCTCGGTGCCGACCACCCTGCTCCTGCCGACCGTGCTCGACGCGGTCGACATCCCGGTCATCGCCGCCGGCGGCTTCTTCGACGGCCGCGGCCTCGCCGCGGCGCTGGCGTACGGCGCCGCCGGGATCGGCATGGGGACGAGGTTCCTGCTCACCAAGGACAGCACCGTGCCCGACCAGGTCAAGGCGGAGTACCTGCACCGCGGCCTCGACGGCACCGTGGTCACCACCAAGGTCGACGGGATGCCGCACCGGATGCTGCGCACCGAGCTGGTGGAGGAGCTCGAGGAGACCAGCTCGCTCAAACGGCTCGGGCCCACGCTGCGGCGGACTCTCGCGTTCAAGAAGATGAGCGGCCTGACCTGGCGGCAGCTCGCCGCCGACGGCCGGGCGATGAAGCACGGCGCCGAGCGGTCCTGGTCGCAGATGGTGCTCGCGGCCAACACGCCGATGATGCTCAAGGCCGGCCTCGTCGAGGGCCGCACCGACGCCGGCGTACTCGCCTCCGGTCAGGTGGTCGGCGTCATCGACGACCTGCCGACCTGCGAGCAGCTGATCGACCGGGTCGTGTCCGAGGCGGCCGACCAACTCCGGCGTACCAGCGCCCTCCTCGCCTGACCGCCCGCTCACCACAACCGCTCATCTGACCGGTTGTGACAGCCCGAACACCGCAGAACCACGTCACAACCGTTCATCTGAACGATCGTGACGGGCCTCGGGCCTCGGCACCCGCGAGCGTCTCCGGTCAGGCGGTCGACGACCTGCCGACCTGCGAACAGCTGATCGACCGGGTCGTGTCCGAGGCGGCCGACCAACTCCGGCGCACCAGCGCCCTCCTCGCCTGACCGCCCCAACCGGCGACCCGCGGAGGGGACGCGGTCCCGCAAGGCCCGCCGGCGACCTGCGCGGCCGGTTGGCGTGGGCAAACTGTCCCCGACACGCGCCCGGACGACAGTCTGCTCACTGGCTACCGCGACTGGCCCCGCCAGATGCAACGAAATGCACCACTCCGCCGGCGAAACCGGTGCAGAACGTTGCAAGTGAGCCACAGACCAGCAACGACCAGCGGCTGCGGCCTCAGGCGAGCGGACAGCCCGGAGACCGTGAAGCAGGTGCGCGAGACTCTCCGGGCCAGGTTCGGCAGCGGCCGGCCTACCCGCCGGCGCCGTAGACCGGCTCGGGCCGACGCGCCTTCGCGAGCAGGTCGCGCAGCGCGGGACCGACGGCGGCGGCCTCCCAGCGGGCGCCGATGTCCTGCGCGGGGCCGTGGTTCCAGCCTTCTTCGACGCAGATCTTGCCGCCCTCGACCTCGATCACGCGGCCGGTGACGTCGCCGGCGTCCTCGCTGGCCAGCCACGCGACGACGGGTGAGACGTTGGCGGGGTCCATCGCGTCGAACCCGTCCTCGGGACGCGCCATCGTCTCGGCGAACGCAGCCTCGGTCATCCGGGTGCGGGCGGCCGGAGCGAGGGCGTTGACGGTGACGCCGTACCGGCCCAGCTCCTGCGCCGCGACCAGAGTCAGTCCGGCGATCCCGGCCTTCGCGGCGGAGTACGTCGCCTGGCCGACGCTGCCCTGCAGCCCGGCGCCGGAGGAGGTGTTGATCACGCGTGCCGCGCGCTGTCGGCCCTCCTTGGCCTCGGTGCGCCAGTACGCCGCGGCGTGCCGCAGCGGCGCGAAGTGCCCCTTGAGGTGCACCCGGATGACCGCGTCCCACTCCTCCTCGGCGGTGTTCACCAGCATCCGGTCCCGGAGGAAGCCGGCGTTGTTGACCAGGATGTCGAGCCCACCGAAGGTGTCGATGGCCTGCTGCACCATCTGCTCGGCCTGGGCGAAGTCGGCGACGTCGGAGGCGTTCGCGACCGCCTCGCCGCCCATCTCCTTGATGAGCGCGACGACCTCCTCCGCCGGCCCGGACGACGCGCCGTCGCCGGACCCGGAGGTGCCGAGGTCGTTGACGACTACCTTGGCGCCCTGGCGGGCCAGCTCGAGCGCGTGCTCGCGGCCGATCCCCCGGCCGGCTCCGGTCACGATCGCGACGCGTCCTTCACAGATCCTCCTCATGCTCACTCCTCGTGGCTGGTGGCGGTCAGAGCCGCTCGATGATGGTCACGTTGGCCTGGCCGCCGCCCTCGCACATCGTCTGCAGGCCGTAGCGGCCGCCGCGACGCTCCAGCTCGTTGAGCAGCGTGGTCATCAGCCGGGTGCCGGTCGCGCCGATCGGGTGGCCCAGCGCGATCCCGCCGCCGTTGACGTTGACGCGGTCGAGGTCGGCTCCGGTCTCCTTCGCCCAGGCGAGTACGACGGACGCGAAGGCCTCGTTGACCTCGAACAGGTCGATGTCGTCCACCGAGAGGCCGGTGCGCTCGAGGGCGTGACGGGTCGCCGGGATCGGGCCGGTCAGCATCCACACCGGGTCGTCGCCGCGCACCGACAGGTGGTGGATCCGCGCCCGCGGGGTCAGCCCGTGCTCGGCGACGGCGCGCTCGGAGGCGATCAGCATCGCCGAAGACGCGTCGCTGATCTGCGAGGCGACGGCGGCGGTGATCCGGCCATCCTCGGCGAGCGGCTTCAGGCCGGCCATCTTCTCCAGGGACGTGTCGCGGCGCGGCCCCTCGTCGGTGTCGAAGCCGCCGACCGGTTCGATCTCGTTCTTGAACCGGCCCTCGTCGATCGCGGCGAGCGCACGGCGGTGGCTCTCGAGGGCGAACCGCTCCATGTCCTCGCGCGTGATGTCCCACCGCTCGGCGATCATCTCCGCGGAGCGGAACTGCGACACCTCCTGGTCGCCGTACCTCTTCACCCAGCCGGGCGACTCGGCGAACGGCGTCGAGAAGCCGAACTGCTGCCCCACGATCATCGCGGAGGAGATCGGGATCGCGGACATGTTCTGCACGCCACCGGCGACGACGAGGTCCTGGGTCCCGGACATCACCCCCTGCGCGGCGAAGTGCACCGCCTGCTGGCTCGACCCGCACTGCCGGTCGATGGTCACCCCAGGGACGTGGTCGGGCAGTCCCGCGACCAGCCAGGCGGTGCGGGCGACGTCGCCGGCCTGCGAGCCGAGGGTGTCGGTGCAGCCCAGGATCACGTCGTCGACCGCGGCCGGGTCGACACCCGAGCGGCTCATCAGCGCGCTCAGCGCGTGCGCGCCGAGGTCGGCGGAGTGCATCGGGGCGAGTGCGCCGCCGCGCCGCCCGACGGGGGTGCGGACGGCATCGACGATGTAGGCCTCGGCCATGGGAGCTCCTTGTGGTTCGGATGCGGGTGTCGTGCGGGTGGTGCGCTGCGGTCAGGCGTGCTGGCTGCTCACGGACACGACCTCACCGGTCATGTAGGAGGAGTAGTCGCTGGCGAGGAACACCATCACGTTGGCCACCTCCCACGGCTCCGCCGCGCGGCCGAACGCCTCGCGGCCCTTGAGCTCGGCCAGCAGCTCGTCGCTGGTGACCTTGGCGAGGAAGGGGTGCATCGCCAGGCTCGGCGAGACCGCGTTGACCCGGATCCCGTGTTCGGCCAGGTCCATCGCCGCCGAGCGGGTGAGGGCCATCACCCCCGCCTTCGCCGCGGCGTAGTGCGCCTGCCCCTCCTGTGCCCGCCAGCCGATCACCGAGGCGTTGTTGACGATCACGCCCTTCTTGCCCGCGGCGATCATCCGGCGGCCAGCGGCCCGGATGCAGCGGAACGTGCCCGTGAGGGTGATGTCGATGACCTTGCTCCACTGCTCGTCGGTCATCTCGGTGATCGAAGCCGTGCCGCCGAGGCCGGCGTTGTTGATCATCACGTCGGCCCCGCCGAGCGGCTCGGCGGCGTCGAGCAGCGCGGTGACGTGCTCCTCGACGGTGACGTCGCAGAGCACACTGGCCACCCGGTCGGCGCCGAACTCCTTGGCCAGGGCTTCCTCGGCCTCGGCGAGTCGGCGCTCGTGGGTGTCGCCGAGGACGACGGCCCTGGCGCCCTCCTCCAGGCAGCGGCGTACGGCGGCCGCCCCGATGCCGGCCCCGGCCGCTGCGGTGACGACGACCGTCCTGCCGGCGAGAAGGTCGTGCCCCGCGACGTACTCGGGTGCGGGCTGCTCGGTCCTGGGGGCGGTCATCCTCGTGGCTCCTTGGGAAGGCCGAGCACCCGCTCGGCGATGATGTTGCGCTGGATCTCGTTCGAGCCGCCGTAGATGGTGTCGGCCCGGCTGAACAGGAACAGGGTCTGGAACTCGTCGAGCTCGTAGGGCGCCGCCTGGGCGGTGAGCCCCTCGGGGCCGAGCACCTCCATCGCCAGCTCGCCGAGCTCGCGATGCCAGGTGCCCCAGAACAGCTTGGCAATCGAGGCCTCCGGGCCCTGCTCGCCGCTGAGAGTGCGCAGCGCGTTGAGCCGCATCACCTCCAGACCTATGTGTGCGCGAGCGATCCGGTCCAGGACCACCGGGTCCTCGATCGTGCCGTTGCGCCGGGCCGCCTCGATGATCGCCTCGAGCTCGCGGGCGAAGCCGACCTGCTGGCCGATCGTGGACACGCCGCGCTCGAACCCGAGGGTTGCCATCGCCACCCGCCAGCCGTCGCCCGGCTCGCCGACCACCAGCGAGGCATCGGTGCGCGCGCTGTCGAAGAAGACCTCGTTGAACTCCGAGGTCCCGGTCAGCTGGTCGATCGGCCGGACGTCGACACCGTCCTGGTCCATCGGCACCAGCAGGTAGGAGAGGCCGGCGTGCCGCTGTGAGCCCGGCTCGGTGCGGGCGACCACGAAGCACCAGTCGGCGTGGTGGGCCAGCGAGGTCCAGACCTTCTGCCCGTCGACGACCCAGCTGTCGCCCTCGAGTCGGGCGCGCGTGGAGACCGCGGCGAGGTCGGAGCCGGCTCCCGGCTCGGAGTACCCCTGGCACCACAGCTCCTCGACCGCGACGATCGGCGGCAGGAAACGAGCCTTCTGCTCGTCGGTGCCGAACGCGATCAGCGTGGGGCCGAGCAGCTCCTCCCCCAGGTGGTTCACCCGTGCCGGCGCGTCGGCCCTGGCGTACTCCTCGTGGAAGATCACCTGCTGGAGGAGGCTGAGCCCGCGGCCGCCGTACTCCTCGGGCCAGCCGAGGCAGGTCCAGCCCGACTTGGCCAGGTGGCGGTTCCACTCCAGCCGCTCGTCGTAGAGCTCGTGCTCGCGGCCTGAGCCGCCCCGCCCGCGCAGGTCCGCGAAGTCACCGACGAGGTTGGTCGCAAGCCAGTCGCGCACCTCGGCGCGGAAGGCTTCGTCCTCGGCTGAGTAGGTGAGGTCCACGGTTGCCCTTCGACGGCGTCTTGTCAGGCCCCGGTCCTGGTCACCGGCCGAGGCATGGCCTAGAGTAGCCCACCAAGCACTTGTTTGGTAGCCGCCATCGATGACGCTGAGGAGCTGGCATGTCAGCGGAGCAGACTTCCCCCGCCGCGACCGAGGAGGAGGTCGTCACCTACGAACGTCGCGGCAGCGTGGCGATGGTGACGCTCAACCGACCGGAGTACCGCAACGCGCAGAACTCCAAGATGACCTACGCACTCGACGCCGCCTTCAGTCGCGCGGTCGACGACGACGAGGTCAAGGTGATCGTGCTGTCGGGCAACGGCAAGCACTTCTGTGCCGGGCACGACATCGGCACACCGGGCCGCGACGTGGACCAGACGTATCCCCGCAAGGCGGTGATCTGGTGGGACCACACCGACAAGGAGGGTGGTGACCAGCGCTTCGCCCGCGAGTCCGAGGTCTACCTCGGCATGTGCCGTCGGTGGCGCGAGCTGCCCAAGCCGATGATCGCGATGGTGCACGGCGCCTGCATCGCCGGTGGCCTGATGCTCGCCTGGTCGGCCGACTTCATCATCGCCTCCGACGACGCGTTCTTCTCCGACCCGGTCGTGAAGATGGGCATCCCGGGGGTGGAGTACTTCGCCCACCCCTGGGTGATGAACCCGCGCGCCGCCAAGGAGTTCCTCTTCACCGGCGACCGGTTCACCGCGCAGCGCGCCCACGAGCTCGGCATGGTCAACCACGTCGTGCCGCGCGAGGAGCTGGAGGCCACGACGCTGGCGATGGCCGAGCGGATCAGCGCGATGCCGCGGTTCGGGCTTGCGCTGACCAAGAAGGCGGTCAACCAGGCCGAGGACCTGCAGGGCATGCGCGCCGGCATGGACTCGGTGTTCGGGCTGCACCACTTCGCGCACGCCCACAACGCCGAGGTCGGCAAGGACTCGCTCGCAGGGATGGACGCACGCAGCATGCGCGACTCGGGGCGCGCCCAGTGAACGTCGACCTGACACCGGAGGAGATCGCCTTCCGCGACGAGGCCCGGGCCTGGCTGCGCGACCACGTGCCCGCCGAACCGCTGCCGTCGATGGACACCGAGGATGGTGCCACGGCACACCGGGCGTGGGAGGCCAAGCTCGCCGAGGGACGCTGGTCGGTGGTGGCCTGGCCGGAGGAGTACGGCGGTCGCGACGCCTCGCTCGTGGAGTGGGTGCTGTTCGAGGAGGAGTACTACCGCGCCGGCGCGCCGACCCGGATCTCCCAGAACGGCATCTCCCTGCTCGCGCCGATCCTCTTCGAGCACGGCACCCCCGACCAGCAGCAGCGCTTCCTGCCGACGATGGCCGACGGCACCGAGGTGTGGGCCCAGGCCTGGTCCGAGCCCGAGGCCGGCTCCGACCTCGCCTCGATCCGCAGCACGGCACGCCGCGACGACACCCGCGGCGGGTGGGTGCTCAACGGCCCGAAGACGTGGAGCTCCCGGGCGCCGTACGCCGACCGCGGGTTCGGGCTGTTCCGGTCCGACCCGGACGCCGAACGCCACCGCGGGCTGACCTACTTCCTGTTCCCACTCGACGCGCCGGGCGTCACCGTTCGTCCGATCCCGCAGCTCGACGGGGACCCCGGCTTCGCCGAGATCTTCTTCGAGGACGTCTTCGTCCCCGACGCCGACGTGCTGGGTGCGCCCGGCGACGGCTGGCGGGTCGCGATGAGCACGGCCGGCAACGAGCGGGGCCTGTCGCTGCGCTCGCCGGGCCGGTTCTGCGCGGCCGCCGACCGGCTGGTGGACCTCTGGCAGGAGCGCGGGGCCGAGCAGCCACAGCTGCGCGACGCCGTCGTCGACGCCTGGATCGGGGCGGAGGCCTACCGGCTCTACACCTGGGGCACGGTCACCCGGCTCGCCGACGGCGGCGACATGGGCGCACACGGCAGCGTGAACAAGCTGTTCTGGTCCGAGCTCGACATCGCGCTGCACGAGGCGGCGCTCGACCTGCTCGGCCCGGAGGCGGAGCTGCGCGGCGACGGGGCGCCGGGCGCCGGCGCCTGGATGGAGGGCTACCTGTTCTCGCTGGCAGGCCCCATCTACGCCGGCACCAACGAGATCCAGCGCAACATCGTGGCCGAGCGCCTGCTCGGCCTGCCGCGCGGCGACAACAAGAGGGGCTCCTGATGAGGTTCCTACCGACCGAGGAGCAGCGCGCGTTCGCCGCCGCCCTCGACGGCCTGCTCGAGGGGGCCGGGGTCCCGAACGTGGTCCGCGCCTGGGCCGCCGGCGACCACGAGCCCGGCCTGGACCTGTGGCGACGGCTCGGTGACGTCGGCCTGCACGCGTTGCTCGTGCCCGAGGAGCACGGTGGCCTCGAGGCCGACCCGGTGGACCTGGTGGTCGCCTTCGAGCGACTGGGTTTCCACGCCGTCCCGGGCCCTCTCGTCGAGTCCGTCGCGCTCGCTCCCACACTGCTCTCCGCCGGGGACGACCCGGACGGCCTCCTGCCCCCGCTGGCCGAGGGCAAGGCGCTGGTGTCGGTCGCGGCGCCACCGGTGGCGCCGCACGTCCTCGACGGCGACGTCGCCGGGCACGCCCTCCTGCTCGCCGGTGACACCGTTGCCCGGGCCCGGCTCGGGTCAGCGCTCCGCTCGGTCGACGCCTCGCGCCGACTGTTCCGGGTGACGGCCGGCGAACAGGTCACCACCCTGCCGGAGGGCACCGCTGGGGACGCGGTCGACATGGCCACCCTGGCCTGCTCCGCACAGCTGCTGGGAGCCGGCGAGCGGCTGCTCACCGCGGCCGTGGACTACGCGAAGAGCCGGCGCCAGTTCGGCCGGGTGATCGGCGAGTACCAGGCGGTCAAGCACGCCCTCGCCGACGTCAAGGTCGGCCTCGACTTCGCCCGCCCCCTGGTCTATGGCGCTGCCGTCGCGATGACCGGCGGCACCACCGCGGCCCGGGAGGTCTCCGCAGCGAAGGTCGCCTGCTCCGTCGCCGCCGACCGCGCGGCGCGCACGGCACTCCAGGTGCACGGTGCGATCGGCTACACCGCCGAGTACGACCTCGGCCTGTGGATCACCAAGGTGCGTGCCCTGGTGGGTGCCTGGGGCGACCCGTCCCACCACCGCGGCCGGGTGCTCGCCTCGCTGACCGCCGAGAGGGCTTCCTGATGGAGTTCGCGCTGAGCCCCGAGCAGGCGGAGCTGGCCGCGACCGTCCGCGCGCTGCTCGAGCGACGCAGCGACAGCGCTGCGGTCCGGGCCGCCGCGGCCTCCGAGCGCGGGTACGACGAGGCGCTGTGGCAGACCCTGTGCGAGCAGATCGGCGCCGCCGCGCTCGCCATCCCCGAGGAGTACGGCGGAGCCGGGTTCTCGCTGTTCGAGACCCACATCGTGCTCGAGCAGCTGGGTCACGCGCTCACCCCCTCGCCCCTGCTCGGGTCGGCCGTCCTGGCGGCTCAGGCGGTGCTCCACTCCGGCGACGAGGCCGCGTGCGAGCGGCTGCTGCCCGACATCGCCTCGGGACGCGTTGCGGCACTCGCCTGGGCCGACGAACACGGCCGGTGGCGCGTCGACGGCTCGTCGGTGACCGCCACCGACGAGGACGGCTGGCGGCTGTCCGGCACCTCGACGCTGGTGCTCGACGGCGCCGCGGCCGACATGCTGCTCGTGGTGGCCTCGACCCCGCACGGCGTGGGTCTCTTCGAGGTCGACCCCGACGGCTCCGGTGTGCGTCGTACCCGCACCCCGGCGCTGGACCCGACGCTGTCGCTCGCGACCGTCACGCTCGACACAGCACGGGCGACGCCGCTGTCGACCGACGCCAGGGGGATGCTCGCAGGCCTGCGGGACGTCGCGGCCGTCGCCGTCACCGCGCTGCAGGTCGGCGCGGCGCAGCGGGGGCTGGACATGACCGTCGGCTACGCCAAGCAGCGGGTGCAGTTCGGCCGGCCGATCGGCTCCTTCCAGGCCCTGAAGCACCGGATGGCCGACATGCTCCTCCAGGTCGAGACCTCCCGGTCCGCCTCCTGGGCGGCCGCCTGGTCGGCAGCCACCAGCGGGGCCGACCTGCCCGGGCTCGCCGCGGTGGCGAAGGCCTGGTGCTCCGAGGCCGCATCGGCGGTGGCGGCCGAGACCGTGCAGCTGCACGGCGGCGTGGCGATCACCTGGGAGCACGACGCGCACCTGGTGTTCAAGCGGGCGCACGCCACGGCCGAGCTGTTCGGCCCGGCGCGTGAGCACCGGCGGCGGCTGGCCGAGCTCGAGGGCTGGCGCAGCGTGGGCTGACCTGCCACGCGCGGAGGCGCCTGTTGTCACGCCGCGCGGAAGCGTCTCTCAGCGGGTGAGGAGCCCGCCGTGCAGGATGCCGAGGTACTGCTGCGCCAGGGAGTCCGCCTTGAGCTTCCCGCCCGGGCGGTACCACCGGACCGCTGACCAGACGGCGTCGCGGATGAACCGGTAGGTCGTGGTCGCGTCGACGTCGGAGCGGAACGCTCCGGACTTCTGGCCGGCCTTGATCACCCGGATCCAGACGTTCTCGTTCTTGCGGCTCAGCTCGTCGACGTAGCCGAAGTCCGGCAGCCGTGAGAGCAGGCTCGCCTCGTTCTGGTAGAGCGCGACGGCGTGCGGGTTGGCGTGGATGGTGGCGAACGCATGCCTGATCAGCGCGTCGAGCACCTGCTGCGGGTTGTCGCCCTCCCGCTCGATCTCGACGAACCGTTCCTGGAGGGTGCCGAGGAAGCCGCGCAGGATCTCGTCGAGCATCGCCTCCTTCGACGAGAAGTGGTGGTAGAGGCTGCCGGACAGGATGCCCGCCTCGTCGGCGATGTCGCGCACCGTGGTCTGGGTGAACCCGCGGGTGGCGAACAGTCGCGCCGCGATGGCGAGCAGCTCCGCCCGCCGGTCGGAACCACTTGCACTCGCACTCTTCCGGGCGGCACCGGGCGTCGTCGTGGCCATCGTGGCTGTCCCTTCGGGCTCTCTGAGTGGAACGGGCCCGTGGCAGCAAGGACCCCCTTCGACTAGGGTACCTAACAAGCACTTGGTAGTTCGAGGAGGCGCGGCAGTGGCAGCACCCGAGACCCTTCCCCAGCTCGTCCGGACTGCCGGTCGGGAGCACGGCGACCACCCTGCCGTGGTCGAGGCAGGCACCACGACGTCGTACGAGCGCCTGGCGGAGCTGGTCGGACAGGCGGCGCGCGCCTTCCTGGCCGCGGGCGTGCGGCCCGGCGACCGCGTGGCGATCTGGGCGCCGAACCGCCTGGAGTTCATCGTCGCACTGCTCGGGGCGCAGAGTGCCGGCGCGTCGGTCGTGCCGATGAACACGCGCTACCGCGGGCAGGAGGCGCTCGTCATCCTGCAGCGGTCCCGCGCCTCGGTGCTGGTGCTCGCCAACGGGTTCCTCGACACCGACTTCGGCCGGATGCTGCGCGAGGCGGCCGCGGACGGTGACGGTGGTTCGGCCGGCCCCGTGCCGGGGCTGCCGTCACTGCACACCGTGGTCGACCTCAACGCCACGACGTCCTCGCCGGCCGGCCTCTCCTGGGCGGACTTCCTGGCCCACGGCGAGGAGGTGCCCGTCGACCAGGCCGAGGCCGTTGCCGCCGCGGTGGGCCCGGAGGATGTCGCCGACATCCTGTTCACCTCCGGCACCACGGGTGTGCCGAAGGGCGTGATGAGCGCGCACCGGCAGACCCTCGGGGTGGCTCGGGTGTGGGCGGCGGGCGCATCCCTCACACCGGCCGACCGCTACGCGATCGTGAACCCGTTCTTCCACAGCTTCGGCTACAAGGCCGGGGTGGTCGCCGCCCTCACCGCAGGTACGACGATCTACCCACTCGCCACCTTCGACGTCGACACCCTGTTGCGGCTGATCGAGGCCGAGCGGATCTCCGTGCTCCCGGGCGCTCCCACGATCTTCACCTCCCTCATGGACCACCCGCGGCTCGCCGAGCACGACCTGAGCTCGCTGCGGTTCTCCATCGCCGGCGCGGCGTCGGTGCCGGAGTCGCTGTTCCAGCGGATGCGCGACGTGCTCGGCTTCGAGACCGTCCGCCAGGCCTACGGGCTCACCGAGTGCGTGGTCGCGACCCAGTCCCGGCCGGACGAGGACCCCGCCCACATCGCGGAGACCACCGGGCCGCCGGTGCCGGGGATCGAGGTGCGGATCGTCGACTCCTCCGGCCAGGACCTCCCCGTGGGCGAGGACGGCGAGATCCTGCTGCGCGGCGACAACGTGATGCTCGGCTACTTCGAGGACGAGGAGGCCACCCGCGCCGCGATCGACGCCGACGGCTGGCTGCACACCGGCGACGTGGGCCGTCGGGACGAGCACGGATGCGTGAAGATCACCGACCGGATCAAGGACATGTACATCGTCGGCGGCTTCAACGTGTACCCCGCCGAGGTGGAGAACGTGATCAGCTCCCACCCCGACGTGCTCGAGGCGGCGGTGGTCGGGGTGCCGGACGACCGGCTCGGCTCCGTCGGCCGGGCGTACGTCGTACCCCGACAGGGGGCGTCGGTCTCCGCCGACGCGGTCGTCGCCCACTGCCGGGACCGGCTGGCGAACTTCAAGGTGCCGCGGTCGGTCGTGGTGGTCGACGCGATGCCGCGCAACGCCAGCGGCAAGGTGCTCAAGACCGAGCTGCGGACCGAGCAGCCGGCCTAGGCGTTCGGCGTGTGTGCCAGGAACGCCGGCACCTCGCCGCCGCCGTCGACGTTCAGCACCGCCCCGGTGATGTGCGAGGCGAGCGGGGAGGCGAGCAGCACGCAGGCCTCGCCGATGTCGGTCGGGGTGGCGAAGACGCCGCGCGGGATGGTCGCCGCCACCCGAGCCACCTGCTCCTCGTCGCCGTAGTGGGCCGCGGAGCCCGGCGTCGCGACGAGGCCGCAGCTGATCGCGTTGACCCGGACCTTCGGCGCCCACTCGACCGCGAGGCTGGTGGTCAGGCTCTCCAGGGCTGCCTTGGACGCGCCGTACACCGCGGTCCCGGGACTCGGCCGGCGGGCGCTGATCGAGGTGATGTTGAGGATCACCCCGCCCTGCTCCTGCCCTGCCATCACCGGCTGGACCGCCTGTGACACGAAGGCCGCCGCGAGGAAGTTCAGCTCGTTGATCTTGCGGTGGAAGCGCGGTGAGGCGGTGGCAAAGTCGGCGTACGGCGCCCCGCCGGCGTTGTTCACCGCGACGTCGATCCGGCCGCGGCGATCGGTGACCTCGCCGACCCAGCGCGCCACCTGCTCCTCGTCGCGGACGTCGACGGCGCTGAACACCGGGGAGCGGCCGTCGACCTCGCGCAGCTGCTCCGGTGCGGTGCGGCCGCAGATCTCCACCTGGGCACCGGCTCGCAGGAACGTCTCGACGATTCCGTCGCCGACCCCCTTGGCGCCTCCGGTGACGAGCACGACGTGGTCTACGAGGTCGATCGAGAGGGCCACGCGTTCTCCTGGTGCGGCGAGGTCGGCTGGGGTGCCTGCTAGGCTACCAAACAAGTGCTTGGTTTGGTGATTGGATCGGGAGCTGCCTTGAAGGACTTCGCAGACAGGCCCGGAGTGGCTTTGGTGACCGGCGGCTCCGGCGGGCTCGGCTCGGCGGTGTGCCGGCTGCTCGCCGAACGGGGCTCCGACGTCGCGCTGACCTATCGCACCCACCGGCCCGAGGAGCTGCTCGTGGAGCTCGCCGGTCTCGGGGTCCGGGGCGAGGCCGCGCCGCTCGACCTCACCGACGCCGGTGCGACCGCCCGGCACGTGGCGAGCCTCGTCGAGCGGCACGGCGGCGTGCACACCGTCGTACACGCGGCCGGACCGCACGTGCCGATGGTCCACCTGTCGCGCGTGCCGCCGGCGCAGTTCGCCGAGCAGCTGGCTGAGGATGCGGCGGCCTTCTTCAACCTGATGCACGCCGCCCTCCCAGCACTTCGCGCGACGCGGGGCTCGGCGGTCGTGGTGACGACCGCCGCGACCGCGCGCTACCCGGTGCGCGACGGGCTGTCCGCCGGCCCGAAGGGAGCGGTCGAAGCACTCGCGCGAGGTTTCGCCGCGGAGGAGGGGCGGTACGGCGTCCGGGTCAACTGCGTGGGCCCGGGGATGCTCACCGACGGGATGGCCGCGCGCCTGATCGGCTCCGGCGACCTCGACGAACGCGCACTGGCGATCACCCGCGGCAACATCCCGCTGGGCAGGTTCGGCTCGGCCGAGGACATCGCGGAGGCGGTGTGCTTCCTGGCCTCCGACCGCGCCGGCTTCGTCACCGGCCAGAAGCTCGACGTCGACGGCGGCTACGGCGTCTGACCCGATCTCGCAGGTAGGGGTGTGAGGGCGTCTGGTTTCGGGTGCTCGCCCCGCGTGTCAT